>JASGGL010000009.1:0-29870 GCA_047605065.1 Asticcacaulis sp. | reverse complement strand
CACGGTCGAGCACGATCAGGTCGGCCAGCTTGCCCGTCTCGATCGAACCCACCCGCTCATCGGCGTGCAGGGCGTAGGCCGAACCAAGCGTCATGGCGCGCACCGCCTGATTGAGCGTCAGACCGGGGTCGACGCCCAGCCGTCCCGGATATTTCGCCTGATCGTCCGCTGCGGCCGTGCGCGTCACGGCCACCTTCAGCGCGAACCACTCGTTCAGCGGGTCGACCGGCCAGTCACTGCCGAAGGTCAGCCGCGCCCCATAAAGTGCCAGCAGGCCCGATGGCTCCATAATCGCATGGCGATAAGGCCCCAGATAGTCGCGCGCGCCTTCGATGGTGTCGGCAGCAGGCTTGCCCCACTGGAAAGACAGGACCGGCAGGGCATTCAGCGCCGCAAAGCGCGTGAAGTCTGCGGGATCGACCATTTCGGCATGAGCGATGGCTGGCCGGATATCCTTACCCGGAAAGGCATCGCGCAAATCTGCGACCGCATCGAGCGCCAGTCGCACCGCCCCGTCGCCATCGGCGTGCATGTGCGGATCGATCCCGGCTTCGGCCAGAAGACGCAGGGTCTGCGTCAGTTGCGTCGGCGTGAAATAGGGTTTCGGGCCACGATTGTCGCCGGGCCGCCAGTGCGGATCGGCATCGGTCCCCTTGTTTTCGAAATAGGGCGCCACCAGCACGCCGGTAAAGGCCGGGGCGGTGATCACCCCATCAAGAAACAACTTGGCCGTATGCACCCTCAGCGCCGGTTTTACCCCCTGATCGCCGGTGTCATAAACCGTCCGCTGCCGCACCACTTCGGCCACGGCAGCCCCGGCGTCATAGGTCTCACCCACATCGACCAGCACGGCGAAATGCCCGCGCGCCGTCAGTTCACCGCGCTTATAAAGCGTCGTATAGGCAGTCAGGGTTTCGATATCGGTATAGGCGTCGAGGAAGGTGGTGATCCCCTGCGCCGCCATGGTTCTGAGTGCGATCTGCGCGGCTTTGAGGTTGGTGGCCTCGTCCGGCGGCGGGATCAGGGCCTGCACCATAGATTGCGCCGCGTCCTCCAGAAGGCCCGTCGCTTCACCATCCGCACCACGTATGATCCTGCCGTCCTTAGGATCGACGGTGTCGCGCCCGATCTTCGCCGTTTCCAGCCCGCGCGTATTGATCAGCGCCGAATGGCCAAAGGAGGAGCGCACCATGACCGGGCGCGTCGTCCTGAGCGTATCGAGTTCTGCCCGCGTCGGCGCATAACCCACCGGGATCATGTCCTGCTGGAACCAGTTGATCACCACCAGCCAGCGGTCGGCAGGCGCATCTTTTTCGGCATCGAGACAGGCCTGAATCCGCGCCAGAAATGCCTCGCGTGTCAGGCGCTCATAGTTGAGATTGCACCCCAGCGTCCGCAGACCGCCCGATTGCGGGTGCATATGGCCATCGACAAGTCCAGGCATGAGGGTGCGCCCTTTCAGGTCGACCACCTCGGTCCGGCGGCCGATATAGGCTTTCGCGCTCTCAGAGGTGCCGACAAAGACGATTGCTCCGTCCCTGACCGCCACAGCCTCGGCCACATGATCAGCGGGATCGATGGTCAGCACCTTGCCGTTGACGAACACGGTTTGCGCGGCAGGCGTAGCGGCTAAACCCGGCGAAGCGGCAGTGACCAGCATCAGAGCGGCCCGGATTGCGGCCCCCGACTTGCTACAGATTCTCATGCCCGCCTCCGTTACTTCAGAGGCTAAGGCTGGCGCAGAGCCGGAAACCCTGTCAAGCGGCAAAAGGGAATGAATTCAGTCCGTGCGAGGCATCCGCACGCCCTCAGGCCAGCGCCAGATTGACGCTCAGGCTACGTCGCACCCCTTGGCTACGGAACGGGTAGACGCAATGCAGCATCCATGAGGGCCACAGATAAAAGGCCCCGACGATGGGCTTCACCACAAACAGGTTGCGTGCACCGACGACCGTCCGGCTGTCGATGAATTGCAGACAACCGACCGAGTTCTGACGGTCCTTGCCTGACTGAAATTCCGCCTCGAAACCCTCCGGGATACGCAGGAACAGGACGCAGCTATAGAGGCAACCCTGATGGTAGTGGACCGGGTTGAAATCCCCTGCCACCATATCATTGGCCCAGCCTTCCTTGATCTGGATCTCCAGCTTTTTGTCCTTCAGTTCCGCCGTATCGTCGTAGCCCCCGTAATTCAGCAATACGTTCTCACAGCGATAGGTATAGGTCCGCGCAACGTCGTAAAGGAAGTCCGTCATCTCAGGCATGTCGCGGATGATATCGGTCAGGCGTACCTCGGTGCTCAGATTCCCCGCGAGATGCGCCGACCAGTCGCGCCGCTCCCGTTCCGCCGTCTCCGCGATGATCGCATCGATACGATCGTTGAGCTGCGTCACCACCGCGTCCGGCGCGGTCGCCTTCAGGATCAGGGGGCTGAAAGGGGCAACAACCTGCATGTCATAATCCGCCACGGTCTCCTCCCTTTCAGCAGCAACGCAGGCGAACGAAACGATCCGCCCCGCTCAGGTCAAGGCGTCGGTCATTGACCTCTATAGGCTTTGACGCCTGAGGCAGCCACAGCCCCAGTTCGGCCTGCGCCTGCCCCTGAACCCAGAAACGTCCACCCCCCGCATAATCGGCGATCAGAAAGCGTTTGGACAGGCTGTCGAGCAGCAGCGTATCCTTGTGCCTCAGATAGCTTCCGTCGGCGATAAACAGGCGGTCCAGCGCTGACGGCTCAGGCGTCCGGCCCGCTTTATAGGTGATCGCCATCATATAGGCGTCCGTCTCCCAGCCCATCAGGCTGACGGTGGCGTTGCGATGGCGGATCGATCCGTCGGCCTTCAGGTTGATATAGACCTCGGTGATGCGATCTCCGCGGCGGATGCGCGCGCCGATCATATCCGGGGCGCTCAGGCGCTCAATCGTCGGGGCCGGACCGCCATCCTGAGGGATGATGGCCGTCAGGAACTTTTGCCGCTCGGCCTTATCGGCGGGCAGGAAGGCGTAATAGGTGGTGCGGGTGTCCGGCGCATGATCCTTATAGCCCTGACGCTCCTCGATCCGCATGTTTTCGGGATAGTCGGTCGGCAGACCGGCATCGGGGAACGGCATAGGGAACAACGGGCGCACCTGAACCGAGGCGTCGCCGTTTTTGACGATCAGGTTTTGCCCCTGCCTGCGGGCGTCGCCTTCTGTGTGCAGTTGAAAGGCAAACTGACCCGGCTCGCGCGCCTTCAGGTCGTCATAGACAAGAATGACCGCATCGACCCACAGGAAATGTCTGAAATTACGGGCGAAGTTGGCCGAAGTCGGTCCGGTGGCATCGGCAAACACATAGCGTAAGCCGCCCGCGTCCATCATGTTGGGGATCTGCCCCGACAGGTGCGAGCCGATATAGGTGTCTTCTGCGGGTTCGGCCTTACCGTTGAAGGTGACCACATTGTGCGCGTCGCTCTGACGGTAATAGCCATCATACTCTTTGCGGCCGTATGACGGATTACCGGAATCGATCAGGAGCGGTTTACCCTTGTGAAACAGGATGAAGCTGCCGGCATCGGCGTGCGAATGATTCCACGTAAAGCCCGAACGCACGGCCAGAAGGGTGGCATCATCCGCCCATGAGGTCCGCAACGTCGCCCAGCCCATGCCGCGATACCACGCACTGAGCGGCAGGGCCGGCGGCTGACCCGCGCCGCCCTTTTCCGACTTCAGGGGAATGCTGACCAGATAACGCGGGCGATACCGGATATCCGTGCCGCCACCGGTCGCCGCAGACTGCGTCATATACCAGAGGTAATCCGGACGCTCATGCCCGGTAAGCCAGAAATTGGCCGCCGTGCGCGAATAGTTCTTGTCGATATTGCCATCGCCGAAATTGACGTGCAGCAGGCTGCCGTTTGCGGGATAGGCATTGTGGATCAGGAAATCGACGGCCTTTTCCAGCACCGGAACGTCGGCGGGTTTTTCGTTGAACATCTCCTGCCAGGCCAGCCGGAACTCCAGATAGGTGCCCACCGCCAGCTCGGCATAGTTGACGCTTTCCAGATTGGCACCGTCTTCGTCGAAGGTCTCGATCTTGCTCTCGATGCGGCTGCCCTTATAGCGCCACCATTCGTCGCCCGCGGTTTCCAGACGCGTCAGATAGGCCATGGCGCGCGGATCGTCCCGCGAAATCGCCACCAGCCCGACGCCGGTGCCGAACACGATATGCGCCCACCAGTTATGTCCCATGGTGTCGAGTGCGTGGATACGTCTGCGCCCGTCGATCCAGTCGTTGAACACGGGCGTCACCAGCTTTTCCAGATAGCCGGACGTCAGGGTGCGGCGTTCGGCGGGCGTCAGCCGGTCGCGGATGGAATCGTAGATCAGTCCGAACATCTCGCCGGAAAAGCCCATGCCCAGATCGGAATTCCACACCGGATCACGTTGCAGAAGCGGCGCATCCGTCACCAGATTGGTCTGGGCGCAGAAGGCCTTCAGTATCTCATGCAGACGGTCGGCGTAGCGCGCCTCGCCCGTCATACGATAGGCCAGAATCAGGGGTTCAAGTGCATCGGTCAGGCGGCGACCATCGCGCACGACCTCCCTGAGCGGCAAGGACGCCTGCCGGTCCGCCTCGGCCTTAATCGCTTGCCAGCGGGATGCCACCTCGGCATTGGCAGCGATACGCGCTTTAAAGCTGCGCAAGGCCTCATCGGAAAAACTTAAATGCACGCCGCCGGGCCTGACGCTCAAACGGCGGTCCCTGACCTGATCCGCCGGGCCATCGTTCTGCGCCTGAGCCGCCGCAGGCACGGCCAGACCAGCCGTTATCAGGGCAGCCGCCAAACCCCAGACCGCCGTGCGACCGGATATTCTTCCCATGCTATTCCTCATACCTTGTTTAGCGGTTCTGATGCCGGAGCCTGATCATATATCAATCCGGCCACTCGTCTTTTTCTGGTATCGATATCATTTTATTGATCGCCGATCAATGCCATCAGAGCATTTTCCGCTCTAATGGGGACCGGTTGAGCTGTAGAAAATGCGTCAAATCGAAAATTTAGAGCATGCCTGCGGTTCAACCCGACCCAAACGCGCTCTGCCCGCGATTTTTAGCCCGTACGGCAAACACGTATTTTGTTATCGATAACTTTTATGCTAGCCTGAGTGAAAATATTTACGGAGGAAACACAATGACTTCAACTCATCGCCTGCGCGGGTTCTATCGCGTTCTTATCTTTATGCTTCTGGCTGTCATTTTGCCGGGGAGCGTCTGGGCGCAGCCTCGTCCGGAGCACCTCGCCAATCTCAGGGGACGCAACGAAGCGCCTAAGATACTGAGTACCAATCAATATCCCTGCGAACTGCTCGACGCCTTCCACGCCGGAAAGGCCAATGCGCGCAGCGGCGACAGCACCCAGACGATCCAAATCTACGAACTGGCCTGTAAGGATGCACGAGGCGTGATGATCCGGGTCGATGCCAATGACCATATTTACGAAGTGACCGACTGTTATCAGGCCGAGGCGGAGCGCAAAACCAAAAAGGACGCCCCGATCTGCATCCTGCCCGCCAACCGCAACAATCATGTCTGGCTTGAGCCGGTGATCAAGCCTCTCTTTCCGAAGTGCGAACTGTACGCCGTTCTTTATGTCGGCAAGGCCCCCGAGACGGGGCAGAACATCTATGAGGTCGCCTGTAAAGGCGGAACCAGCGGCGGGTCGGGCTTCTATACGCTGAACACCACGGCGACGCCGGTCACCGCTTCGGCCTATGTCAGTTGCCTCAGGGCCGCTGCTACGTCGCTCAAGTGCACGCGCACCGACGAAAAGGGAGCCATCGGCAACTTCCGCCCGCTGGCCGAGCGGGCGTCGAAGGGCTGCGCACCGACCAGTGCGCGCTTCATGGGCGGCTCGAAAGATCGTCTCTATTACGAAGTCCTGTGCGCCGACGGGGCCAATCTGGTGCTGGTCACCGATACCTTCGACCAGTATCAATCCGCCCTTACCTGCCCCGACGCGACAAAATATGGTGCCAAATGCCAGTACGGCGGCAAGGCACCGGCCGCACTGAGCACGGCGCAAAACAGCGCCGCTCCCAAAGCAAAGATCGATCTGGCCGCCTATAACGCCATGCTCACCGCTCAGGGCAAGGCCTGCACGGCGACCGATGCCTATGTGGGCACCACGGATACCGCCTCGGCGCGTCAACTGGTCGAATTCAAATGCCGTCAATCACCCTATGGACTGGCGGGCTATATGCCGGGTCCCGGCAGCCAGGCGCAGGCCGATCTGACCGACTGCTTTGTCGCCGCCCTGCGCAAATTCGACTGCCGTTTTTACCCGCAGGCGGCTCAAAAGGCGCATATCACCACCCTTGTCGCCGACAGCAACGCCATTCGCGCCGACTGCGTGGTCAGCGCCATCCGCTATGTCGGAGCCGCCGCCGATCAGGCACTGACGGTTGAAATCGCCTGCGAAAACAAGCGCGGCTATATCGCGGTCATCACCCCGGCCCGCGATCAGATCGAAAAGGCCCTGCCCTGCCGGATCGCCGCCGGTCGCCCGGATTGGGAAAAGTGCGAAATCCCCGATAACGGCACCTATGCCGGTTAAGCCGGGGTCGCCCCGGCGGTCTTCATCGCCCCTGCCGTTCCACGGCAGGGGCTTTGTTTTAGCCTGACTGAGGCCGCCCTGCGGTCAAACCTTCCTTCGCTGTAATGGCTCGCAACACCGAACCCCGCAGACAAAAGAAAACGGCCGGACACAGGGTCCGGCCGTTCGTTCGTGTGGTTCTGAACAGGATCAGAAGTCGTGCTTGATCGTCAGCCAGACCGAGCGCGGGGCATTGCGCTTCAGCAGGAAGCCGGTGTCTGCCAACTGGTTGACGATGTCGTACTGCTGTACCCCGGTCGGATAACCCGACGTAATGAAGACATCATAGGCCGAGATATACTGACTGTCAGTCACGTTACGGACATCCAGCATGATGCGGGTATTCTTGATGCCTTCGTACTGGACCGAGAAGTCCAGATTGTCCTGCGTCGGCAACCAGCGGGTATCCAGCGCATTGGTGTTGAGCTTACGCTTATCCATCCAGCGGTGACGCAGGTTGAAGCGGAAGTCGTCCCAGCGGTAGGACAGGGTGTTGCTGACCGTCCATTTCGGCGTACGGCTCAGGATACCGGAGTCGATGCGCAGCGCATCATCGTCCGCCCCGAGGCCGTTACCGCCGGTGTTCAGCCAGTTATAGACCGCCGTTGCCTTGCCATTGAGGTAGGTGACCGAAGGCATCCATTCCAGATTGCGGGTAATCCGCCACTTGGTCCACGCTTCGATGCCGCGCGTGAAGTAGGTGTTGAAGTTTTCCGGCAGCAGGTACTGGGACACATTGTCCTTGTCCGTCGCGGTCGGATAGTCGTTGACGGCGAAGTTCTGGTAGAACAACGTGACCTGCCCGTTGAACTGACGATTGCCGAAGGTGTAGGCGACCTCGTGGCCCTTCACATAGGCGGTCGGCCCCAGCGGACGCACGAGCGTGGCCGTGGTCGAATAGCGCTGGATGATACCCATGGCCGGTTGCTTGCCATCGGTATAACGGTAATAGACCTTGTTCTGTTCGTTGAAATTATAGCCGATAGAGGCGCTGGTATTGACGTTGGTGACCGCGCGCTCAGCCTCGATGACCTTGGTGGTATTGAGGACATTATAGACGTTGTCATAGACCGTCAGCGGGTTGCCATCCAGACCGCCATTGGTCAGAGAGGCGGCAGCGGAATTGCGCGTATCCCACGTTTCCGAATAGGTCCGGGCGTTATAACGCTGAACCTTGATGCTGGCATTGAGGTCCCAGTGCGCATTCGGCGACCAGTTGACGCCCAGATAGGGCGACACTTCGACGATGCGGGCCTTCTGGAAGACGGTGGTGAACAGGCCGCTGCCGTAACTGCCCCAGCCGCCGGAGTCGGTCAGCTGATAGGTGGTGCCGGTATTGGTCACATAACGGACATTGAGGTTTTCGACCTGCCCGTCGGCCCAGGCGGACACCCCCAGACCATTGGCCCAGTTGTCGTTATATTCTTCCGTCTTGGCGATATAGAGGCCCATATTCACGCCGAAGGTGTCGCCACGGTAATTGGCGGTGATATTCGCCATGACGTCTTCGGCACCGCGCTCATTGTCTTCGGCGCGAGTCAGCAGGACGAGGTCCTGCGTGCTGGTCAGGGCCGGATAGCTGTAGCTCGGATACGGGCTGCTGCTGCCGACGACGACGCCGCCCTTGATGTCGACATCGCGGTTAGGCAGCGAGTTCTGGATCACGCACAGGCTATTGGACTGATAGGTGGTCGCCGTCACTCTGGGGCAGGCCACACCGGTACGGTAGTTGGTCCCCAGTTGCGAGCCGTTGACGTTATTGGCGACGCGGGCGCGCAGCGTACCCGTCGAATCGTAGAATTCGTAATAGCCGGGCGTGCGGTCGAGATTGTTGACATTGAGGCCGAAGCGTTCGCGCGTGGCGGCGGCCGAACCGATGGAGTTCAGCCCCTGCGGCTTGTAGGACTGCCCGTCGTAGGTGGTCTTTTGCAGGCGAACGGCACCGGTGTAGCTCCAGCGACCGGCGGTTTCGTGCTCCCAGCGCAGCCACACGGCGTCCTGCTTATAGCGATAACCGGCGGAGGGATCGAGCGAGTGTGTGCCGGAGTCACGATAGTTCGGAACCGTCTGCTGACCGCCGTTCATGAACAGGTTCACGTCGCGCGGGAAGCCTGAAATCTCTGTGGCGCTTTCGTAGCCATAAGCCGGTTGCTGGAAGGTGGTCAGTTCGGCATTGGTGTCGTCAAGGTGCTTGAACGTGACGTTGAACCGCCCGACGCCATTGGCGCTTTCATAGCTTTTGAACAGGTTCAGCTTGAACTGACCCCCGTGATTGAGGTCCCAGCCGGGGCTGACCTGACCGTTCGAACGGCGGTAGAAGCCATTGACACTATAGCCGAAGTCGCCCGTCTCATTGAGCCAGCCGTAATAACCGTCGACCTGCTTCCACGACAGATGCAGGTCTTCGCCCTCAAAGCCGACGCGCGTCTGGATCGACGCCCCGGGCTTCACCTTGCCGGTCAGATAGTTGAAGGTCGCACCGACCGAAGTGGTCACCGCGGTGGCCGAAGAACCGCCGCGCACGGATTCAACGCGGCTGGTCGAAATGTCGGCGCGGTAGAAATATCCGTCCTGAAAACCACCGAACTTGAACGGCACGACCGGCAGGCCGTCTTCGAGGATGGTCGTCCAGAAATAGCCGGAGGTGTTGGCCCCCGTGCCGATGGTCATGCCGCGCGTAAAGACTTCGTTGCGCGCCACACCGTCATTGCTTTCGACCACCACGCCCGGCATATCGCGCAGCATGTCGTCGGCGCTGATCGGGGTGAATTTCGACATGTCGTCTTCGGTCAGAACCGAATAGGACACGTTGGCCTTTTTCGCCTTGGTATTCGCCAGAACACCGGTCACGATCACGGTTTCGACGCCGCCGTCGTCCTTGGCCGGCTCAGACCCTTTCGCGGGCGCGCTGGTATTGGTGGATGTCTGGGTTTGGGCCTGCGCCTGAACCGCGCCAAGTCCAAGCGCGGCCATAAGCGCAAGGGCGGACACGCGGCCAGTTAAATGCCCAGTTACGTGCATAGCATTGCGCTGCCCTGAACGGGCATGTCTCGTACTCATTTTTTCCTCCCGTCGGACTTTTCGTCCGGCTCATTTTTTACCGTTTCTAGCACCCGGACTCTGGTTCGGGAAGATCGAAAAGTTATCGATAACAAACCCGGATATCACATGGCGTTCTGATATCGTTATCAGAAATCCGCCGCATTTGTCAACGCCGCACCCGCCCGGAATTTCGATAGGCTACGGCCGTTTCCAATTTATCACACAAGCGCGTTTGTATTCTATTATATTCATATAAATCAAATAGATGTATTGATTTATTCATGCAAATCCTTCCCGCGACCGTCACGCAAACCACCGGACTCAGCCCTGATCTGTCAGAACGCGTTCGATCCAGCGCGCCGCCAGATTCGGCCATTGATCGTGGGTTCCGTTGAGATCACGCAACGCAAACCCGTGCGGAGCCTGCGGAAAAATATGCGCTTCGACGTCCCTGCCCGCTCCGTGCGCCGCCCGGATGAAATTCAGCGCGTGGTCGACGGGTACCGGCTGATCGTGCAGGGCGTAGACCAGAAAGGCCGGCACCGGCACGATGCCATGTGCTTCTCCGGTCATGCCAATCGGCCATGCGTCGTAAAAGGCCTGCTTCTCGACCGGAGGATAGTCCGGTTTACCCGCGGGCGCCTTGTAATGACGATGATTGGCATTGACCGGTGCGTAGCCGATCAGCACCCCCACAGACGGCGTGACATGCGGCTGACAGGCCATCACCCCGGCCAGATGCCCGCCGGACGACAGACCGATATGCAGCAACGGCAACGCAGACCACGTTTCGACAAGGTTCAGGCAACACAGGCTATCGCTCAGCGCGATGTCGTAAGGCCGCGGCAGCCCCGTCTGCGCGTCAATACTGCCCGGCAGACGATGGGCCACGATGGCGGCCTCGATCCCCAGTCCGTTCAGCCATTGCGCCACCTCTATCCCTTCCTTGTCGTGAACAAGGTCGAGATAGCCCCCGCCCGGATACACCAGCGCGCGCGCCCGTGCAGGTATCCGGGGTCGGTATATGTGCAACTCAAGACGCCCGACCTCATAAAACCGCCGGTCGGGCCAGACACCGCTCAATGTGTTGCTCGCGCCTTCACTCAGAACGATCAATTCATCGGGCGCAGACGGATCGTCGCTTTGACTCAGGATTGGCTCTGCCACAGCTTACTCTCCTTAAATAAAATTCGATATTTTTGGTATCGATATCATTTTCATTGGCAACAAACATACGTGCTGCCCGGCCTGCACTATGCCGCTTTATTTCGGCGCAGGCCCGGTGGATTCACGATCCATGAGGGTGAATTTCATCAACTGACGGATGGGCTTACCCATTTCTCCGGACTTCGCGTCTCGGATCTTGTCGACAATAGTGGCCACCGCGCTGCGGCCCATGGCGACGATCGGCTGATGCACGGTGGTCAGTTGCGGCCAGATCGTCGAAGCCACCGGCGTATCGTCGAAGCCGCAAATGCTCAGGTCTTCGGGGATGGCTATGCCCATGCCGTGCGCGACCGCCATCACTGCCGCCGCCATATCGTCATTGGAGGCAAAAATCGCCGTCGGCCGGTCGGGTCGCTCCAGAAGCTTACGCCCGGCTTCGAGGCCCGACTTATAGGTAAACTGCCCCTGCACCACCAGATCTTCGATCAACGGCAGTCCGGCATCGTCCAGCCCCTTTAGGAAGCCTTCGTAACGTACCTCGGTCGGCGTGTGCGACGGATCGCCTTTGATGAAGCCGATCCGCTTATGCCCCAGCTTCGTGAGGTGTTGTGTCAGGGTCAGCGCCCCCTGAAAGTCGTCGATACGGACGGCGGACACCATGGGCAGCGGGCGGGCGGTGGCCAGCGCCAGTACGGGAATCCCTACGCGCGTCAGCATCTGCACCGTCGGTGCGGAATCGCACAGAGGCGGCGGCAGGATGACGCCATCGACGCCCGCCTCGACCAGACGACTGACGGCGCTTTTCTGCGACTGAAGGCCACCGCACTTTTCCAGCAGCAGTTGCGCCCCCAGTTTCGAAGCCTGCTCAAGACCGCCGAGCATGATCTCATTGAGGTAGGAGGCCGAAGGGTGTGAATAGAGGATACCGATCCGGAGTCCCCCCAGCCCGGCCCGTGTCGAGCGCGCGGCCATGTTCATCGTGTAGTTCAGCGCCTTGATCGAGGCCATGACCTTTTCGCGCAGGTGCTCACGCACCGGCACGTTTTTATTGATCACGCGCGAAACCGTCATCGACGATACACCGGCATGACGGGCGACGTCATGAATGGTGACAGCGCCGCCCTGTTCGCCCTCGCGTCTTTTCTTCATGCCCGTTTCCTGCGAGATTCAGCCATTTGCAATTCCACTACAGTTATTTGCATGCGCGGCAACGGGCTTATTTGTCAATGAAGAAGCTTTCAAACTCGGCATAGCCGACACGGGTGGCCGTATAGGACGGCGTGCCGGACGCGGCCTGAGCGAAGACGCCGATCTGTGCCCCGACCCAGCGCCCCGGTTCGGACTGAAAACCCGGCCCGATAGGCGTGAAGGTCACACCGTCGGTCGACCAACTGAAACTGACCTGCGCGTGGGTCGAACGCAGCATGGAGGGCCAGTAGTTGGGAAAGTTAGGCGTTGGTTCGGCCACAGTCACCGGCTCAAGGCGCGCCCGCACCCACACCGGGCCGGTCACCTTCACCGGCGCGGTCAGCACGGTTTCGGCACCTGCAGCATTGGCAGCCTTCCGCGTCACCTGCACCAGCTTGACGCCATCGGCGGTGTTTTCGAGCCCGATCCAGCCATAGCTGTACCCCAGCACCAGAAGCCCCGCCCGCTCCCCCGGCAGGTTGGTATTGGGCGTAAGACTCAGCTTCACCGTCGATGAAAAACGCATCCCCGGCAGCTTCTGGGTCAGGAGATTACCGGCCTCCCACAGATGGGCCGAAGACGATACGGACTTGAGCCGCAGCCTGCCCTTCACCGAGCGGTCGATCCAGTCTTCGGCCGGATTGGCGCTCCACTGCCAGCCCAGATGATAGCCGTCGGCGAAGTCGTCATTGACCGGCGGCGCGCTGAGCGGCTGATGCGGCAGGTCGGGTTTTTTGTGCTTCCACACCGGCTGACCGAAGACCTGCCCCTTCTGACGCTCGCCGATAATGGGCCAGCCGTCCTTACTCCAGACCATCGGCTGAAGCATGACCCGGCGGCCATAGGTGTCGGCATCCTGAAAATGCAGGAACCAGCTTTCGCCCTCTTTACCGTTTCTGGGAGGCGTATCGACCCACGCGCCCTGATGCGGGCCGTTCATGGTGGTGTCGCCCTGATCCATGACGTTGCGCCCTTCATAGGGTCCATCGATCCTGCGCGAACGGAACACCCCCTGCCAGCCGCCCTTCACTGAGCCCGACGGCACGAAGATATAGTACCAGCCGTTGCGCTTATAGAGCTTGGGGCCTTCGGTGGTGAACCACGGCATCAGCCCCTGAGAGGTCATCACCTTGGGCAGTTTATCTCCTTCGATGACGTATTTGCCCTGATCCAGCGTTTTCGTGCCGTCCGCACTCAGCGTCTTGAGGGTGACGATATTCTTGATCCCGGCACGCGAGCCCGCGAAGGCGTGCACCAGATAGGCCTTGCCGTCGTCATCCCAGAACGGGGCCGGATCGATGGCGCCCTTAGTGGCATCGACCAGAACCGGCTTCGTCCACGGCCCCTTCGGATCGGTGGCGCTGACCATGTAGATGCCGAAGTCCGGGTCCGGGTAATAGATGTAGAAGCGGCCCTGATGGTGACGAATGGCCGGGGCCCAGACGCCGCCGCCCCGCCGCGGAACGGCATGGTGCGCATCGGGCACATTGCGATCCAGCGCATAGCCGATCAGCCGCCAGTTCACGAGATCCTTCGAATGCAGGATGGGCAGGCCCGGCACATTGGTGAAGGACGACGCCGTCAGGTAATAGTCCTCGCCCACCCTGACGACATCCGGGTCGGAATAGTCGCCATTGAGCACCGGATTGACGTAGACATCTCCGCGGTCCGCGACCCACACGCCCGCAGGCATGGCCGTATCCGCCGCGATCTTCGGGGGCTCGGCGGCACTTGCGGCCACAGGCATCAAAAAGGCCAGCACGGCTATGGCGTCGTGGGGTTTCAAAGTCTTCCTCCGCTTTATTATCCGTTGCGGGTAAAGCGTATCGCCTGCCCACCCGCTGCATTGAGTTGCAATCTGAGGCGAGTCGCCGCCGTTACAGAGGCCGTTTCGATCATGACCGGCGTTTTGTTGGCCGGACGGCTCAGCTTACCGTCCATATAACGCGTTGCCGTCCATGCCCCGTCGCCCAGAAAGCCCAGATCGAGATCGAGACGGCGCTCCATCTCGTTGGTGATAGCTCCCAGATACCAGTCAGCGCCCTTCCTTCGGGCGATAATGACATATTCGCCCAGTTCCCCGGCAACCGCCTTCGTTTCGTCCCACGTGGTCGGCACGTCGTCGAACCATTTCAGTTCGGGCCATGGCTTGTCCGCGTACTTTTCCGGCTTGTCGTACCAGTAGAGCAAGGTCAGCGGACTATAGCAGGTGACCGCCAGAGCCAGTTGATGGGCGTTGGTCGTTTGATTGCGTTCCTGCGCATAGCAGATGGTGTAATCGATAGGCCCGGCGATCGGCCGGGTGAAGGCCAGATTGACGTGATGGCGCGGCGCCGGGAACTGCTCATTGCCCTTTACGCCCTCAAGCGTGAGGTAGTTGGGCAGGGTACGCTCAAGGCCTGCGGGCCGCAGATTGTCGTGCAGATTGACCACCATGCCGTGCTCGCCGAAGGCGCGAACGACCTTATAGATGAAATCGACATCCTGCTGACGGCCTTCCCACATGAAGCCGAGCTTGACGCCCGCCACGCCCCATTTCTGATAGAGACGGCACATGTCTTCCAGCGCGCGCGTCACCGCCACACGGTCGATATAGAGCAACACGCCGATCTTTTTCGTGCGGGCATAGTCGATGACCCTTTGCAGGTCCAGCGCCGCAATCGGCACGGTCGGCTCCGACGCGTCCGTACCGTCCCCGTACCAGTGCGCATCGAACAGAACGTACTCGATGCGGTGCTGATCGGCAAAATCGACGGCTTTAAGCGACGCCTCGGTCGAATAGGGCTTCATGATGCGGAAGGCCCGGCCGGGGCGCACCCACGATACGTCCCCCAACTGATTGGGCGTCGCCAGGGTCGGGACGATAGGATGACGCTCGATCAGGCCTTTGGCTCTGTCGGCCACCATAAGCGCCCGCCAGGGCGTCTTCTGTCCGACATCGATGGAAAATTCCGTCGCCTCTGGCGTCTCGTCCTCACCGCCCCAGCCCGTGGCCCGGCCCGGATAACGCATCAGATAGGTCACAAGACCGCCCCCTTCGTGCGAACGCACGGTACAGCGCGGATAGTGCAGACGATCGGATTCCGCCACGAAGGCGTAGGTTCCATTGCCGGCATCCACCGTCACCGGCAGGTCGGCAAACGGCACCTTGTCCGAGGAAATGGTCAGGTCCGGATGCTCTAGCGGCGCGACCTTATCCTGAGTCGAGACGTGGATATCGCCCTCGTCGCGGCTGGTGTAGAGCTTTGCGGTGGCCGGAAAGCGAAACTGCGTCCGTTCACCCATCAGCTTAAGGGATTTTGCGCCCCGTGCGGACACCAGCGCGTAACGCAGCGCCACCGCGCCGTTGAAGGCACGCAGGATGATGTCAAAACGCACGCCCGACCGGCCATCTTCGAAATGCACGGACAGTTCGCGTGACGACTGATCGTAGCGCGACGATTGCCCGAACAGCGGCGACCAGTCGCCGGTATAATCGCGTGGCGTGGCCCCCAGCACCTTCGCACCCTCGCCCAGCAACCGCCCCTCAGCCAGCCACAGACCCAGAGACGACGGCAGGAGGACCGGCTTGCCGTCATAGGCAGCGCTCCAGCGCGGCACAGCCCCGGACGCGTCCAGCGTCACCTTCAGTCGCGCATCCGGTGAGGACAGGCGGAACAGAGAGCCCTTTTTCGAAGACGCCGCAGAGGCAGCGGAAGCCCCGAGGCTCGCGGCACCCGCCGTCGTTACCCGGACCATATCGCGTCGGCTGAGTTTCATTTCGCGTCCTTATTTTTTATGGCCATGTTTTCTGTAGTTGTGAGTTCGTTCAGTGCCCATGCGTCACGCCAGCGGATCACCGGTTTTTCGCCTTCCCACTCGATCGGCAGCCACAGATAACGCCCGTCGATCGCGTCCTTCGGCCGCCAGATATCGCCCATGAAGATGTGCCCGCCGCCATAGGGCAACACAAAGGTCGATTGCCCGCCAAAGGTGACGGCGGCCTGCTGAGGTGTGCCGCGCACCGGATTGCCCAGCGCCGTCCACGGCCCGAAGATGTGATCGGCCACGTAGGACTTCGCCGGATTGGGGGCCCAGCCGGTCAGGCCCGACGTGATGAGATAATACCGCCCCCCGCGCCTGAAGATGGCCGGAGCCTCATCGTCCCCCATAGGCATCATCCGCGCATACGACCCTGCCGGACGCGTATAGTCGTCGCTGAGCCGCGAAATATGCAGGGTGTGGTTTTCCTCGGAGGCATAGAGGTGATAGGCCGCGCCGTCCTCATCGACAAACAGCGTCATGTCGCGCGCCATCTGACCCGTTTCGAAGTCCCGCGCGATGACCGTTTTCGCCGGGTCCTTATCGCCCTGCGGCATGTTGACGGGCCATACGCCGGCATTGGGCCGGAACGAACCCTTATAATGGTAAGGGCCGGTCACCTTGTCCGCCACCGCTACCCCGGCTCGGGCCGACTTATAGCCCAGCCCTTTCAGTTCGAGGTGGAACCACATGACGAATTTGCGCGTTTTGGCATTGTAAATGACCTTGGGCCGCTCGATCACCGCACCTTTGACGATGTCACTCATCGGATCGTCGCTGACCGTCAGGGCGATCCCCTCATCCTTCCATTCGGTCAGGGTGCGCGAGCTATAGACATGGACGCCGACATGGGCGCGATTGCCCGCATCGCCCGCGATCTTGTGCTCGCCGAACCAGTAGTAGATGCCGTCGTGCAAAAGAATGCCGCCCCCGTGGGCATTGATATGCACCCCCTTGTCGTCGGGCCACAGCTCACCCGGACGGACAAGGCCTTCTGAGGCAGGTGCGGGAGCCGTCTGCGCCCAGACCGACGAGCAGACCGGCGCAGCCATAAGCAGGCCCAGCGACATCAGAACAGCTTTCATCTCAGGCATCTCAAGGCTCCATGGCGACGCGCAGCCCGACACCGGGACCGCCGAACTGGGCGCGGAAACGATAGGCCAGCCGCAACTGCTCAGGCCGTGTATCGAAGGCCCCGCCGCGCAGGACGTGCATCTGGCATTCGCCGGTTACGGCGCTGCCGTCCGTAGGGGCCTGATAATAGCCGGACTCGCGGTAACAGTCGGCCACCCACTCCCAGGCATTGCCGTGCATGTCATAAAGGCCGAAGGCATTCGGCTTATACTGCCCCACCGGACGTACCGCGCCGAAGCCCGAGGCCGCGTAATTGGCCTGTGCCGCGCTCACCCGGTTACCCCAGCTATAGAGCCCCGTTGACCCGGCGCGCGCGGCGTATTCCCATTCGGCCTCGCTCAGGAAGCGATAGGTGCGGCCGGTCTTTTTCGACAGCCACTGCACATAGGCCTCCGCCTCCTTCCAGCGCAGATCCCAGACCGGATAGTCCGGCCCGCTGGACTGACGCAGCGGCTTACAGGCCTGATCGGCAACGCAAGTGTCCCACTGCGCTTCGGTGATTTCGTATTTCGAGGCAAAAAAAGACTTTATTTCAACGCGATGACGCGGAGCCTCGTCGCCCTCACGTCCCGGTTCGCCGTGTCCGGAGCCCATATCGAAGGCCCCGCCAGGAATGCGCACCATTTCCGGAAGCGCCCCTGTTTGTCCCCATGCCTGTGACGCAGGCATCCCCGCGCAAACCAGCGCGACGCAAAGCGTTCCCACCTTGCCACCCATTCCCGTTGTTTCCTTATCGTTCGTTGTTGCCCTTACATAGGCATATATTGATATCGATATCAAATAAAAAAACAGCCGCAGCATTCGCATGCCGCGGCCACAGGATAAGGAAGAATACATCCCCATCGCAGGCTGCCAGAACCCGCGAAAGGATGCCGGGCGGGCGGAGAGGGATGTCCACGCGCCCCCGACAGTGACGCCCCCTGCCCGCCTGATGCATGGGCGGTCAGAACGTCCACCGGAATTGGGAGCGGACGACGACGTCACGACACCGGATAAATGTTTTTGATATCGATATCAATAGAAAAATTCAGTTCCTGAAATCGGATGCGTCGTAAAATCCGGCTTGACTCACGCTGCGGATCAAATTTAATGTTATCGATATCAAATGTCGGCGTAAATGACCGGCGATCGGGAGGATTGAACGTGCTGAAAACCGCTCCGGGGCGAAGCCCTGCCCTGCTCATCTGTCTTTTGACCACGGCCTCGGCCCTGCCCGCCCTTGCGGCGACGGATATTCTGGTGCTGGGCGATCCGGCCTCCGAAGCCGCGCACGGCCTGTCGGCTCAAAACAGCGACATCATCACCGGCGGATTGGGGCAACCGGCACGCCGCTTTTTGCCACTGAGGCCCGGCGCTGCCAATACCGACGAATGGCGCGGCGGTTCGGTCAGCTTCCGACTCAGGGTCGACGGCACGCGCCCGAACTATCTGAGCGTGCGCCTGTGGGGCGGAGACGATTCCGCCAATCGCGCCACGCTTTATTGTGACGGCAAGCAGGTCGGCTATCGCCAGCTCAGCGACATCGACATTCTCGATCAGGGCACCCATGGTCAGGTCAGGCCCGGCCACTTCCACTATGTCACCCACCTCCTGCCCCAGGCCCTGACTCAGGGCAAGACCGAGATTGCCTGCGATATCCGCACTACCGGACCGATCTGGCGTTACGGCGGGGATATCGCCAAATTCCAGAAGCCGATGACCGAACCCTCGCGCGGCTTCTACGCCCTGATCGTCCATGACACGCCGCTCGTGTCCTATAAGGGCGATGACGGCGCGGCCTCCAGCCACCCGATCAATCCGTCCGCCGATGCGAGCGTCCTCGACCGCGTGAAGACACGCATCGACGCAGAAATCGGCAAGGCCATAACGCTTAAGGGCCGTGCGCCGCATCAATTGGAAATCAGTCTGCTGGCGCGCACCTACGCCACCAAATGGACGAAGGGCTACCGCAATCCGGAAAACCTGAAGGCCATACTCAAAGGGGCCGACGCCTATTATGAGCTGTTCAAGGCCAATCCCGATATCGCCATCAACGACAAGAACACGCCAAATCCCGGCTGGTTCGGCTTCGGCCTTCTGGGTGAAGCGCTGAAGATTACCGCACCGCATTTCGGCAAGGCGCTGGATCAAACCCTGACCGGTCCCGATGGCCGTCCCGTCACCCGCCGCGCCGCCTCTGAGGCCATGTTCCTCTACAGCCGCGAATGGAACAAACAGAACCGCCGTCTCTATACCAATCAGTCGATGATCAAGGACCTTTACGGCATCTGGAACAATAACGAAGGCCTGATCGCCATCGGCAGCCCAAAGGCCGATCCCCGTGAAAAGCTCATGCCCTTCTTCTACGAATCGGTCGGCCTTCTGCCGTGGAGCGGCAGCCTCAACAGCAAGGGGGAGCCGACCTATGCCGCCTCCGAAGGCGATGCCAAGTTCTCGGTGCCGCGCAACTATTACGAAACGACGCGTAAGGGGCTGACCAAGGAACTGGGCTATGTCGGCGGCTATGGCGAAGTGCTCGACTGGGTTGCCGCCCTCTACGACGCCACCCGTCCGGCCAAAGGCCAACCCGGCGACCGCAAGATCCGCGATCAACTGGTAAAGCTCGCGCAGGCACGCGCCTATTTCCGCGTACCCGCTGCCGACGAGAACGGCTTCAAGTTCATGCGGCTTGAAACCGGTATCGGCTGGCGCGACATGTATTATCCCGGCGATGTCATCTACGGTCAGCGGCCGTCGTGGGATTCTTCGCCGCTTCAGGTGGCCGTCGCCACCGGTGATCCGCGCCTGATTGCCTACGCCCAGCAGCAGGTCAACGAGCACCAGTTCTTTTCCAGCATCGACCATATGATGGAAACGAAGTCGCTGCGGGCCACGATCGGCCTGATCGACGTCATCGAGGAATACGAGACACTCAAGGCCGCCAAGCCCCAGCCCTTCAAGCTGCCCATGTCGGCAGGCGAGCCGGACTTCGTCTTTACCGACGAGGAAAACGGCGTCGTCGCGCTGAAAAACGGCGACGATATCTTCTATGCCTCGCTGTACTGGCGTGCCAATTACGGCATCAGCGGTGTCGGCCGCGTGCACTACATCACTCCCACCACCGATCGCCTCGCCACGGTGGCGCTGGATCGTCAGGAGTATGAGCCCAGCGGCCTCTTTTATACCCGCCCCGACAATCCCCACATCAACGGCACGCGCTTTACGGTGAAATACCCGGATGACGGCCCCGTATGGACCGCCGGAGAAAAAGACCCGGTCGCCAAACTTCCCGAAGGCACACAATATGTACCCGGCGAAGACAATCCCTATGCGGGCCGCGCCGACTATTATCAGCTGACCTACGGGCCCTATCTGATCGCGGTCAATGCCTCGACGCAGAAGAGCTTCGAACTCAGCCTGCCGACACGCAGTGGTCCGGTAAAGGAACTGGTCAGCGGAAAAACGCTGACGGCGAACCTGTCGTCGCTGACGGTGCCACCGTCGAGCACGGTCGTCGTCTATCTGGGGGCGTCCCGATGAGCGCGCGTGTCGTGCCGGCACTCGGCCTCCTCCTGAGCCTTGCCCTGCCCGCAGGTGCCGATACGCTCAAGGCCTATCCCGCCCCGCCCGTACCCATGGTCTATGCGGCGCATAACGACGGCTATACGGTCCGCGTGCGCACCCCCGGCGGCGAGTGGCAGGACCTCTATGAGTATAATATCCGCGTCGACTGGGATAAGCCTCAGGACGCCTCCATGGTCTATTTCGACTTTACCGGACGCGTCGAGGTCGAGGTCCAGAAGAACAACGGCACGTTCGATACGGTCGGCGTCCTGCCGCGCAAGCCGGATCTGAAACTGACACGTGCGGGTAAGATCGTGCGCTTCACTCTGGATCAGCCCGGCCGGTTTTCGTTGCAATTCGACGACGACCGTCTGCACAATCTGCATATTCTGGCCGGCGCCCCGCCTCCGACGCGGCCCGAAGGGGAGAATGTCCGCTACTATGGCCCCGGCATCCATGCGCCTGATGATGGGGGGCGGATTTTCAGGCCGCGCTCAGGGGAAACCCTCTATCTCGATGGGGGCGCGATCCTGACCGGCAATTTCGACCTGCGGAATGTCGAAAACGTCCGGATCATGGGCCGGGGTCTGATCTATAATACGGGCCGCGCCATTGAAATCGACGGATCGCAGAACGTCAGCCTCGAAGACCTGATTGTCGTCAATGACGACAAGGAAGCCGCCGCACGAGTGTCCAATATCCGTCATTCGGCCAATATCCGTCTGACCGGCATCAGCGGATTTACATCAGGCAAATGGTCGGACGGTCTGGGGATTTCGACCTCTCAGCACGTCTATGTCGATCAGGCCTATCTTCGGACATCGGACGACGCCGTGGTCGTCTATGCGGTCAATGACTGCCCCATCTGCGCCACCAAGACCGATACGGCCCCGTCCGCCCTGTCTTACGACACCTATGACATCCGGGTCACCAATTCGATCCTGTGGAACGATGTCGCCCACGCCATGTATGTCGGCCATTTCGGCGACAATGCCCACCCGCGGACGATCCATTCCGTGACATTCGACAATATCGACGTACTCAATCTGGATGAAGACGATGAGCCGTGGGAAGGCACCATGGCGATCTTTTCCGGGGATTCGACCAAAATCCGCGACATCTCGTTCTCCCGCATCCGGGTCGAACGGATCGAGGAAGGCAAGCTGGTCCACATCGTCGCCGGGAACAGCCCGCGCTACAATAAAGCCCCCGGACGCGGTGTGGAAAACGTCACATTACGCGACATCAGCTTTACCGGCGAAGGTATGCCCAGTGCCTCGATCATTACCGGCCTGTCGGAAGACACCGCCGTCAGGAATGTGCGGATCGAGAACCTGACCATCGGCGGACAGAAGGTCACGACACCGGCGCAAGGCGACCTGAAGGTTGGCCCCTTCGTCAGCGGCTTCAGCCTTACCAAATAGCGTGTGCCGCAGACCGCCAATTTTGCGCTATACACGCCCATTTAAGTTTGATATCGATATCAGATTAATAACGCCGCACCGGGCGTCCAATAAGCGCCGCGTTCATCAGACGCGGTAAAAATACAGGGTTGTACATCCATGGCTTCGCTTGCGTCAGAGACATCGGCACCTATTGCGGGACGACCCGGCAAGGTGAAGATACAGGTCGTCCTCAGCCTGTTCGTTTTCGCCTATTTCGCGTCGCAGGCCATGAGCATCTCGCTCCTGTCCAACTGGCTGAAATCCACCCTGTCCCTGACCGGCGAACAAACCGGCACCGTCCTTGGGGCAAACTTCATCGCCGCCCTTGTGGTGCAGCCCCTGTATGGCTTCATCTCGGACAAGATCGGCTTCCGCAAGCACGTCCTGTGGTTTCTGGCCCTGATGGTCGGCTGCTGCGCTCCGTTCTTTTATTTTGTTTATGAACCCCTGCTTAAAACCCAGCTCTGGCTGGGCGCGGCAGTGGGCGGGGCCTATCTCTCGCTGACCTTCATGGCCGGTTCGTTCGCGCTGGAATCCTATGTCGATCGCATGGGCCGCTGGTACGGGTTCGAATACAGCCGCGTGCGCATGTTCGGAGCCCTGGGCTTTGCCAGTGCCGCCTACTTTTCCGGCGACCTGTTCAACATTAACCCGCATATCAATTTCGCCATCGCCTCGGGCATGGCCGTCATCCTGATCGGCGCGCTCTTCTTCCTTCGCACGACCGGCAACACCGAGGCCGCCCAGACGCCGCGCCGTGTCACCTTCGGCGACTCCCTTGCGGTGCTCAAACTGCCGAAGTTCTGGGGCTTCATGGTCCTGATTCTGGGGGTGACCAATCTCTATCTGGTCTTCGATCAGCAGTTCCCCGTCTACTACGCCTCGCAGTTCGAAACCGAAGCCATAGGGCGCGTCATGTTCGGACGCCTGAACTTCGCCCAGATCTTTCTCGAAGCCGGGATGCTGTTTGTCGCCCCCTTCATCGTCAACATCACCGGCATCAAGCGCGGACTTCTGCTGGCGGCGGGCATCATGATCATCCGCATCACCGGCTCAGGGCTGGTCGAAGGACCGATTGCGATTTCCGCGATGAAGATGCTGCATTCGATCGAACTTCCCATCCTCGCCGTGTCGATCTTCCGCTACATAGCCGCCCATTTCGAAGCGCGGCTGGCCTCCACCCTCTACATGGTCGGCGTCAGCTTCGGTCATAGCCTGGGTCTGGCGATCCTCTCCACGCCCGTCGGCAGGCTCTATGACGTGCTCGGCTTCCAGCACACCTACCTGATCATCGGACTGGGGGCGCTGGCCTGCTGGATCGCCTCGATCTGGGCGCTGGCACCCGACCCGCGCACCCCGCCTTCGGACACGGCACGCGCCTCACCCGATACGCCGGTCCCCGATACACCGGTCATTGACCCTCTTCTCAGTTCCGTTCCCGACGCAAAACAATGATTACGCATCCCGCTTCCTCCTCTGCTATCGACGGCGCTCAGGTTCCCAAGGAACCCCTGCCCTTCCGCAGCCTGCCCGCTCAGCCCGACAAGGCGCTGATTACCCGCGCCATTTCCGACGCACTGAAACGCATCGACAAGGGGCTTGAGCAGTATCGTGGCCAGTTCCCGATGCCCTCTTCGTCCGGCAACGTCTATGCCCGCATGGACAATACCGAATGGACCAACGGTTTCTGGACCGGTCAGTTATGGCTGGCCTATGAGCTGTCGGGCGACGACACTTATCGCGAAGCCGCCGAACGTCAGGTCGAAAGCTTCCATCACCGCATCTATAATCGCATCAATGTCGATCACCACGACCTCGGCTTCCTCTATTCGCTGTCCTGCGTCGCCGCCTGCAAGCTGACCGGTTCGCCGCTGGCACGCGAGGCCGGAGTCGAGGCGGCGCGCGTGTTGATGAGCCGTTACCTGCCTAAGGCCGGCATCATTCAGGCGTGGGGCAATCTCTACGATCCCGAAGAAGCCGGGCGGATGATCATCGACTGCAATCTCAACCTGCCCCTGCTCTACTGGGCCAGCGAGCAGACCGGCGACCTCGCCTTTGCCGACGCCGCCGACAACCATATCCGTCAGGCGCAGAAATACATTGTGCGACCCGACGCCTCGACCTTCCATACCTTCTACATGGACCCCGTCTCCGGTTTGCCCAAGCGCGGGGCCACGCATCAGGGCCATTCCGACGACTCCTGCTGGGCGCGCGGTCAGGCGTGGGGGATCGCAGGCTTTCCTCTGGTCTATCGCTATTGCCGCGACGCCTCGCTGATCGAAACCTCGACGCGGCTGGCCAACTATTTCCTCAACAGACTGCCCGACGATCTTGTCTGCTGCTGGGACCTGATCTTCACCGACGCACCGCATCCGCGCGATTCCTCGGCCGCCGCCATTGCCGCCTGCGGCCTTCTGGAACTGGGCAAGTCCATTCCTCTGGCCGACGACGACTGCGCTGCCTATCGCGGGACCGCCATCGCCATGGTCGAAAGCCTGATCCGCGACTATGCCGCCGCCCCTTCCGAGGCCGGGACGGGCCTGCTCAAGCACGGCGTCTACCACATGCCCAAGGGCATCGGCGTCGACGAATACTGCCTGTGGGGCGACTATTTCTACCTTGAGGCCCTGACCCGGCTTACGCGCGTTTGGGAGCCTTACTGGTGATGCAGATCGGACTTGATTTCGGCGGCACGAAGATCGAAGCCGCCGCGCTGGATGACAACGGCAACTATCTGTTCCGGGTGCGAAAACCCAATCCGGGACGGTATGACGACGCCATTTCGGCGGTCTGCGATCTGGTCGCCTATGTCGAACGCGAAACCGGTCAGGCGGGCTCGGTCGGTATCGGCACACCGGGTTCGGTGTCGCCGACCACCGGACTGATGCGCAATTCCAACTCCCTCTATCTCAACGGCAAACCCTTCCGCGAAGACCTGTCCAGAGCCATGGGGCGCGAGGTCCGGCTTGCCAATGACGCCAACTGCTTTGCCCTGTCCGAAGCCGTCGATGGTGCAGGGATAAACGCCAGAACCTGCTTCGGCATCATTCTTGGCACGGGCTGCGGCGGCGGCCTTGTCATCGACGGCAGGCTGCTGGAAGGGGCGAACGGCATAGGCGGTGAATGGGGACACAACCCCCTGCCCTGGCCCACCGCCGAAGAGGCTCCCGGCCCGGAATGCTATTGCGGACACCGGGGGTGTCTGGAGCAGTGGATTTCCGGCACCGGCCTGCAACGCGATTATCACGCCCGCACACAACAACGCCTGACGGCCGAAGAGATTATCGCCGCGGCAAAGTCCGGCGACATACCGACGCGCCGGGCCGTGGATCAGCTGATCAACCGCATCGGACGGGCCATCGCCACGGTGTGCAACCTTGTCGATCCTGATGCCATCGTCATCGGTGGCGGCCTGTCCAATGTGCCTGAGATATTCACCCGCATCCCCGAAGTGGTGTCTCAGCACGTCTTCTCGGACGCCTGGTCCGCGCGAATCGTTCAGGCCAAATGGGGAGATTCTTCCGGTGTGCGTGGTGCGGCAAGACTTTGGGCGACGCAGGCCGCGCCCCTGCCGGTCACATCGTCTCAGGTAGCCTGAGACGATGTGAAGATCAGGCGAACTCCTCGGTGTCGACATCAGCCTGAGCCGCCGCATCGTAACGTGCACCGTGCACCACCTGCGGACTGATCAGGGCTTCGGCCTCGGCCAGAACCGCCGGATCGATCTGCGGCGTCTGCATATTTTCCACCAGATGCGCCTCAGAGGTCGTTCCGGGGATGACGTGGACATGCTCGCCCCGGCTTAACACCCACGCCAGGGCCAGTTGCGACGGGGCCACCTCCGCCCTTTGGGCCAAAGCGGCAAAGGCCTCATAGAGCGCCAGATTGGCCGACAGGTTCGGCTCCTGAAAGCGCGGCATGGACCGGCGGATATCGCCCGCCGCGAAGTCGGGGCTGCGCACCCCACCGGCCAGAAAGCCACGCGCCAGCGGTGAGAAGGCGACAAAGGCCACGCCCAGATCCTGACAGGCCTCGAGCACCCCGATTTCGGCATTGCGCGTCCATAGGGAATATTCGGTCTGAACCGCAGCGATGGGGTGAACGGCATGGGCACGGTAGAGTGTCACCGCCGATACTTCCGACAGGCCGATGCCGAGGATCTTGCCTTCGGCCTTGAGGTCAGCCAGCGCCCCGACCGACTCTTCGACCGGCACCGCCGGATCGAGGCGATGCAGGTAATAGAGATCGATCACCCCGGTCCCGAGCCGCGTCAGCGCCGCTTCGCAGGTGGCTTTGATCGTTTGCGGGCGACCGTCGATGACGCGTTTGCCATCGACGCCGGTCATGCCGCATTTCGACGCCAGAAAGACCCGGTCACGGCGATCCTTCAGCGCTTCACCCACCACCTCTTCATTGCGCCCGAAGCCATAGAGGGCGGCGGTGTCAAGATGCTCCACCCCCAGATCGATGGCGCGATGGATCAGGCGCACGCCCTCCTCCACACTCAGCTTCGCGCCATAACCGTGGTTGACGTTCATGCAGCCGAAGCCGAGGGGGTTGAGCGAAACGCCTGCGATCATACGCGACATGGCAACTCCTGCGTTGAGGTATGGCTCAGCCTAATTGCTGTTCCAGATCGTGCAGCACCTTGTAACAAGGCAGAACCTTCGCCACCGAAGCATTGGGTTCGCGCCCTTCACGGATGGCCGCGAAGAATTCACGGTCCTGAAGCTCGATTCCGTTCATCGACACGTCGACTTCCGATACATCGATCTTTTCTTCCTTACCATTCACCAGATCGTCGTAGCGGGCGATATAGGTGGCGTTGTCGCAGATGTAGCGGAAGAAGGTACCGAGCGGACCGTCATTGTTGAACGACAGGCTGAGGGTGCAGATCGCGCCATTTTCGGCCTTAAGCTGGATCGACATGTCCATGGCGATGCCCAGAGTCGGATGGATCGGCCCCTGAATAGCATTGGCCTTCACCACGGGCGAGCCGGCCTGATAGGCGAACAGATCGACCGTGTGAGCGGCATGGTGCCACAGAAGGTGGTCGGTCCACGAACGCGGCTGACCCAGTGCGTTCATATTGGTGCGGCGGAAGAAGTAGGTCTGAACATCCATCTGCTGAATATTCAGTTCACCCGCCTTGATCAGGTTGTGTACGTACTGATGCGACGGGTTGAAGCGGCGCGTGTGGCCGACCATGCAAACAAGGCCGGTTTCCGCCTGCGTCTTCATCACGGCTTCGGCGTCGGCCCAGCTGTCGGCCACAGGGATTTCGACCTGAACGTGCTTGCCCGCCTTCATGCAGGCGATGGCCTGCGCGGCGTGCATCTGCGTCGGCGTACACAGGATGACCGCGTCGACCTCAGGCAGGGCCAGCGCCTCATCCAGTTCGGTGAAGGCGTGGGTGATGCCATAGCTGTCGGCCACCTTGCGCGTGGCTTCCAGATCGCGGCTGACCAGAGCCACGACCTCGACGCCGTCGATATTTTTGATGCCGTCCAGATGCTTGATACCGAAGGCGCCCGCGCCGACCAGTGCGACTTTCATATGCTTAGTTCCCATTTTCGATAACCAGATGCCCGACCGCCGTGTTCGAGGCGGGGACGTGATAAAAGCGGTGTTTGACGTCGATATCGGCGTCCAGCGCGCCGCGCATGATCAGCCACATGATCAGCTCGATGCCTTCCGAGCCGGCTTCGCGGATATATTCGACGTGTGGAATATCGGCGCAGGCTTCGGGATCATCGATCAGCAGGTCGAGGAACCGGTTGTCCCATTCCTTGTTGATCAGGCCCGCACGCGGCCCCTGAAGCTGGTGCGACATACCGCCCGTCCCCCAGATCTGCACATTGAGGTCTTCGGGGAAGCTGTCGATCGCCTTGCGGATCGCCTTGCCCAGATTGTAGCAGCGTCGGCCCGAAGGCACGGGGTATTGCACGACATTGACGTGAAAGGGGATAACCTTCACCGGCCAGCGCTCGACCTCACCGTATATCAGAGACAAAGGCACGGTCAGGCCATGATCGACGTCCATCTTATTGACGATGGTCAGGTCGAAATCCTGCTGGATGACGCTCTGGGCGATGTGCCAGGCGAGGTCCGGCGCGCCTTCGACCGGCGGGACGGGACGCGGGCCGAAGCCTTCATCGGCCACCGCGAAATCTTCGGCGCAGCCGATCGCAAAGGTCGGAATGAAGTTGAGATCAAAGGCCGTGGCATGGTCGTTATAGACCAGAAAGATCACGTCCGGCTTTTGCTGCGCCTGCCATGTCTTGCCGAATTCATAGCCATCGAACAGAGGCTTCCAGTAGTCGGACTGGGTCTGCCCCGTATCAAAGGCGCGGCCGATGGCCGGCACGTGCGAGGTCGCCACGGCTCCGGTGAGACGCGCCATCACAATTCTCCCTGTTCGTGTTTATAGCGATTACCCTCGGGCGAGCGTCCGCCGGACAGCATCATCTGAAGGTAGTCGGCCTCCGTCATGCCGGTCATGGTCGAGGCGGCATACTGAAAGCTCAGCCCGTCCGAGGCGAATATCTTGGCGAGGAAATAGATATTGCCGCCCAGCGACAAAAGCCGGTTGTAATCGCGGTCGAGAACGCCCTGCTTCTGCGCCTCGGTCATCTTCCATTCGTCGAGATAGGCGCGGTTATCGGCCTTGAAGCGCTCGCGGTTGTCCGCCTTCATCAGCGACATGCAAAACTGGTTCAGGTGATAGCCCTGACGCGACATGTCGGCGTCGAAAATGGTCGTGCCGGGAATGTCGGCGTAAGGCTTTTCCGGGGCCTTTTCTGGAGGTGTTTTTTTACCGGTCACTGCGACACCTCTTCCGGCCAGTACAGGCGCATGGGGTTATTGATCAGAAGCTTGCGCTGCAAGGCTTCGGTCGGAGCGATTTTGGGAATAAAATCGACCAAATGCCCGTCATCGGGCATGTGAGTTTTCATATTGGGGTGCGGCCAGTCAGTGCCCCACAGGACACGGTCCGGGAAGGCCTCGACGATGCGTCTGGCGAACGGCACCACGTCGTCATAGGACGGCGGCCCGGACTGCGACAGGCGTTCGGGACAGGTCGTCTTGCACCAGAAATTGTCATGCTCCATCAGCTTGACGAACAGGTCGAACTCTGAGCCGAAAGCGTCCTTCGTCACGTCCGGGCGGCCCATATGATCGACCACCACGGTCGTCGGCAGCGAGGTGAAGAAGCTGAAATAGTCCTTCAGATCGTCGGCTTCGAAATAGATGACGATATGCCAGCCGAGCTTGGCCACACGTTCGGCAATTGCCGACAGGTCATCAAACGGCAGGGCGTCGACAAGGCGTTTGACGAAGTTGAAGCGCACACCGCGCACCCCACCGGCGTGTAGGGCCTGAAGCTCTTCGTCGGTGACGCTACGGTTGACCGTGGCCACGCCGCGCGCCTTGCCCTCCGCGCGGGCGATGGCGTCCAGCAGGGCGCGGTTGTCCGCCCCGTGGCAGGTTGCCTGCACGATGACATTGCGCGAGAAGCCGAGGAAGTCGCGCAGGGCAAACAACTGCGCATACGACGCATCGCAGGGCGTATATTTACGTTCAGGCGCAAAGGGGAAGACATCGCCTGGGCCGAAGACATGGCAATGGGCGTCGACTGCGCCCTTCGGGAGCTGAAAGGCGGGCTTTGACGGCGCGACGCACCAGTCGAGCCAGTCGGCGTCCTTGATGAAGGCGGTTTGGGTATCAGCCATGATCAGAGCCCTTTCGCCTTGAGCGCTGCATCGAGACGCGGATAGACGCGACGGGCATTGCCTTCGAAGACATTGTATTTGTCCTCGGGCGAAATCGCCAGAGCGTCGACATAGCGCTTTGTATCATCGAAATAAAAGCCGGTCTGCGGATCGATACCGCGCACGGCCCCGACCATTTCCGA
>JASGGL010000008.1:0-30157 GCA_047605065.1 Asticcacaulis sp. | reverse complement strand
GCAAGCGCCGGGGCAGCGTCGATACGCTTAAGGCGCTCGCTAAGGCGCTGGGGTGCCCGCTGGAAGTGATTGCGGGCGAATAGGGCGGTCATGCGGCCCTCCTGTGGTGAATAAGCGGGAGGTCGCGCGCGGAGATCATGCCTGACGGGGGGATTATCGAATGGATATGCGCAGGCTGATGCTGACCATTGGGTTGGGCATTGTCATTTGCGGCGGTGCTGCGGCCGCGCCGAAGGGCGAGCAGCCGCAAGGCCCTCAGAAGGTCGAGGTCATCAACACGGTTCAGACGAGCGAGGTCGCCAAGCCCGAAAAGCCCGACCCGACGGCGGTTCCCTGTGACCCTCCGGCAGATGTGCGGACGTCCGAACTGTGCGCTCAATGGCGTGGTGTCGATACCGCCAGAGAGGGCGTTTTTTGGGCAAAAGCGGCTTTCTTCCTGACGCTGTTTAGCGTTGTGATTGGCACCGCTGTAAGCGCAGTAACACTCTATTATTTGGTGAAAGCGTTCCGAGACACTCAAGAAAATCTCAAGATCGCGAGGTTGGCTGCAGACGAGAGCCGCCGTGCTGCGGATGCCGCTGACGAAGCGACTGATATCGCTAGGCGGCAGCTTAAAGTTCAAAGCCGCCCTTGGCTGTCTTTCAAGCTTTCCGCGCCCAAGAAATTTGTTCAAGATTATGATTATCTTACCAAATCTGGCTTGGTTCAGGCAAATGTTGTGAGAGGAACAGTCCATTGTGAGCTGTTTAATTCGGGAACAGTGCCTGCTCTTGATGTTCGCCTCTATGCCGAGTTGAGTGCATCGTTTTTGCTGGACAACAAAGCGGAGATAATTGGCGCATTTACTCGGAAAGCGAAAATCAGCTACGTAGAAAATGGCCGCAAGATTGATCGGCAAACTAGAAATCTTGGTCAAGCTGTTTTTCCCGGCCAATCGACGAATGTCGGAGCCTATATGGCAATTGAAATCGCGGAATTGTCGAAGGAAACGGAGAATGAAATCTTTCGTCGAGGTTTCTATATTGTGGGGTGCATTCTTTACCGAATGCACGGCGATGCCGAGATCAAACATACAAGCTTCTTGTATGAAGCCGAGACTGCTCCAGAGACAATGGAAGCTGTCAAAGCTGGCAAGTGGATTGATCAGCGGCTGGAGTTTGGTTCCATAGGCTATGTTGATGCTTCGTAAGGGTTGAGGGTCGATCCGGTAGGCGGTGACGCCCGTCAGGTCTTCGGTGCGGATTCTGGCGCCGTATTTCCGGTTGGCGGCGCGCTGTTTGATGCGGATGGCTTCGGGGGTCATCACAACCCGCCGATCGCGCTGAGGTACAGGTCGAGCAGGGTGTCTTCTTCCGCAACCTTCACCTTATCTTTTCGGCGTAAGCTCACGACGCGCTTCATAACTTTGGTGTCAAAGCCTTCGCCCTTGGCTTCGGCATAGACGTCCTTAAGGTCGCCGGTGACGGCCGCCTTATCCACTTCGCGGTGACCCAGCCCCGTGAATTCCGGCCAGTAATTTGCAGAGTCCTCGATGAAGAGGATGACCAATGCGCAAGAGCCGCTTTACGGAACAGCAGATCGTATCGATGATCAGGGAACACGACGCCGGAGTTTCGGCGGCGGAATTGTGCCACCGGCATGGTTTGTCGGAGGCGACGTTTTACAAATACAAGGCCAAGTTTGGCGGCATGACAGTGTCCGATGCGCAGAAGCTTCGCACCCTCGAGCAGGGGAATGGCCGCCTGAAAATGGCCGCCTGAAACGGTTACTGGCCGAGGCAATGCTGGACAATGCTGCACTGAAGGATCTGGCGACAAAAAACTACTGACGCCCGATGTGAAGCGACGGGCCGTGCAGTCGATCATGACTGGGCATGGCTTGAGCGAGCGTCGGGCGTGTCGCCTGGCTGAACTGGACCGGTCAACGTTTCAATATGAGAAGCAAATTGGTGGTAATGACGCCCTGCGCACGCGCTTGTGCGAGTTGGCTGGCGAACGCCGTCGGTTTGGGTATCGGCGCCTTGGCATCCTGTTGGCCCGCGAGGGCTTAGGCGCCAACCACAAGAAACTCTACCGGATCTATGTGGAAGAGAAGCTTGCCGTCCGGCGCCGCAAAGGCAGAAAGCGGGCGCTCGGAACGCGCCGACCGATGGTATTGCCGACGCGGCCCAACGAACGCTGGAGCCTCGACTTCGTTTCCGACGCACTGACCAACGGTCGGCGGTTCCGCGTCTTGTGTGTGGTCGATGACTACAGCCGCGAGGCTTTGGCTACGCTGCCAGAGTTCTCGATCTCGGGCCTGCGGCGGGCTCGTGAACTGGATCGGCTTATCGCCATCCGCGGGTGCCCAAAAACCATCGTCTCTGACAACGGAACCGAAATGACGAGCCATGCCGTCTTCAAATGGGCCCAAGACCGTCGCGTCGAGTGGCACTACATCGCACCGGGCAAACCCACTCAGAACGCCTTCGTCGAGAGCATCAACGGGCGGCTGCGTGACGAGTGCCTCAATGAGCATCTGTTCGATCGGCTGTCTGACGCTCGTCAGATTATCGAGGCGTGGCGGATCGACTTCAATCTCACCCGGCCGCACATCGCGCTCGGTGGACTAGCGCCAAGTCAGTTCGTTCAAAAATACCACCCGCGACGGCCCGCTGCGCTTGAGCTCCGCAAGGGCTCCGCTCCGCGGGCCTTGACCCCGCTCCAACAAACAGAAAGAAAGGCGAACGGACTCTCTGAATGAACGGCCCGGATCACGGGGCTGGGTCAGCCGCACTTTTTTATGATCGGTTGCCCCCTGCGCAGTTACGCGCACCTGACTTCGGAAGACATCCGAGACCTGATTCCACGTCCGTATCAGGTTGACTCAGGTTGTGCGCTGCGTACAAATGGTTGAGCGCCTTGCGGTATTATCGTTACATAGCGGTCACGGGATATGCCCTATTTGGCAAGGGGCGGTGTGTACGCATGTCCGGCGTCTGGCTTCGCAGCCTTGTATTTACTTAATTCAGTTGCAGGCATTATGACAGACGACGACATTCGGATTATCGAAGCGGGTGCCAGTGATCTTTCGTTTATGAAAGAGGATTACAGCGCGGCCCTTGCTCTTATTGCCGCGCACGAAGGCCGCTGGCCGGAAGCCGAGCCTCTGATCGCGGCGGGCTCAGCGGACCTTGCCCTGTTTTATGCGCAGACAATCATAAAAGGACCGTGGCCCGAGGGTGAGCGCGCCATCCTGACGGACGGCAGTTGTGCCCAACAATATGCAACGCGGGTGCTCAGATCGCGCTGGCCTGTGGCGGAGCCGATTATCCTGAGTGATGCGCGAGCGGCCATGTACTACGCCTGGTGGGCACTGGAAGCGCGCTGGCCGGAATTTGAAACAAAACTGCTGGCCGAAGGGTTTGAAGGCTATGGCCGTCACGGCATGATCGCCTATGAATACGCAGTCGAATTCTTCCCTGACGGATGGCCGGAAGCCGAATTCCTGATTGCCAGAGATGCTCAGGGGGCCTCAGGCTATGCGCGCATGATCCTTGGGGAGCCGTGGCCGCTAGCCGAAGCTGCCATCGCTGCAGACCCGATCTGGTGCATTGAATACGCCGAACGGTTCTATGGGCGCTGGGAAAAATGCGAGCCGGTGCTCCTGTCGGAGCTGAGAGGGAGGTGGGGCCGGGTTGGTCCGGCCTTCAGCTATGCGTGCAGAGCCTTAAAACAGCGCTGGCCTGAGGCCGAAGACGCGCTTTTACAACAACTGGCTGCGGGCACCGACATCGATGCGTACGGCAGGGAAAACATCACCCATTACCGCGACATGTTCAGAGGCGGTCACTGGCCTGAGGTGGAAGCGCGGCTTGACCTGCCCAAACCCAGACCGGGGCTGGCATTGGCGGCGCAGAGGGGGCTTGATGCCATCTTTGCCGAACTGGATGCCCTGATAGGGCTTCAGGCCGTCAAGACCGAATTGCGTAAGATCGCCGCGGCGGCGCATATGGCCAAAATCAGACGCGAACGCGGCATGAAGAGCATGGGCATGTCGCTGCACCTCGTCTTCAGTGGCAAACCGGGTACCGGAAAAACCACGGTGGCGCGTCTGGTTGGGGAAATTTACCGCGAGTTGGGCCTGCTGGAAAAAGGGCACGTCATTGAGGCTGATCGCGCCGCGCTGGTGGGGCAGTTTCTCGGACAAACCGCTGTCCGAACCAAGGAAAAATGCGAAGAGGCCTATGGCGGCCTGCTCTTCGTAGACGAGGCCTATACCTTGTCGCCGCCTACGCGCTTTCACGATTACGGATCGGAAGCCATCGATACGCTGGTGACAGAGATGGAAAACAACCGATCCATCCTTTCGGTCATCGCCGCGGGATATCCGGAAGATATGGAGCGCTTTCTGGAAGCGAACGCCGGACTGAAATCCCGTTTCGGCAGGGTGATCCTGTTCGAGGACTATACACCTGAAGACATGCTTGAGATTTTCAGGAAGATGTCCCGGGATAATGATTACACGGTCTCTCCGGAAGCGGAAGACAAGGTGTTCGGCCTCTTCGCCGACGCCTATGCCAACCGCGACAAAAGCTTCAGCAACGGGCGATTTGTACGCAATGTCCTTGAACGCACGATGGAGCGCCATAGCCTGCGCTTCATGGATGACCCGGAAATGGACATTCAGCTTATCGTCGCCGATGACATCCCCGAAGACATGAGCGCATAAAAGGCGCGGCGCTACACTCTGTGGAAACCCGCGATCCCAAGGTTTTTAGCCATGTGCTCTTTTGCTTTGGACGCAAGACTGCCAAAATCGCATGCTGCTGTAAGGCTGATTCGCGGGGTTTCGCACGAAGGCTTGAAACGCTCCGGGTATTCGTGGGATAGGCGAATATCTGCGGCGCTTTTTGTGTCCGGTCGCAACGCGCAAAAGACGTTTTAAAAGGATGACGGTCATGGTGGATGATAACGAACGTGGCACCTATACGCCTCCGACAGAGGATCATCTGAGCTATGAATCGCGTCGTTCGGCGGCGCGGCGCGACCAGATGCCGATCACGCTGATCGCTTCGGTGATCGTGCTGCTGGTCCTTTTGCTGGCCGTGGTCATCTTCTACAATTCCGGGCTGAACACGCGTAAGGTCGGCGATGTCGGTGAAACCCTCGGCAACTATAAGGACGGGGCTATCGAAGAGGCCAAGCCTCTGACGGATGCCGACCTGCTCGATCCCGGCGTCGCCCATGACGCACAGGTGTCGGGTACGGCTCCGACCTTCGCCAACGACACCGAAGCGCCTCAGGCGCGCGACGCGGCTTCGGCCGCCGCACCGGTCAAGCCAGCCGATTCTGCGGAAAACCTGTTGCCTCCGGCCCAGACCGTACCGCCGGTTGCCAAGCCGTCCGAACCGGCAAAGACCGTCGAGCCCAAGCCGGAAGTCAAGGCCGAAGCCCCTACGGCGAAGCCTGTCGAAAAGCCGGTGGCCGCCGCTGCGGGTGGCTCGGCCTCGGTGCAGATCGGGGCTTTCTCCTCGCGCGAAATCGCCGACCGGGAATTCGCCGCACTGGCGTCCAGCTATGGACTCTTTGTCGGCGGCACGTCCAAGGTGGTGGAGAAGATCGACCGGAACGGATCGACTTTTTACAGAACCTCCTTTAGCGGCTTTGCGTCTAAGGAAAAGGCCAGGCAGTTTTGCGACGCGCTGAAAGCCGCCAGCAAGAGCTGTTTCGTTAAGTAAGAGTTTGAATTTAATATGCTGAATATTAAACAAAAAGCGAAGATAAGCGCGGCCATCTATGGCTGTGCAGGGCTGGAACTGACCTCGGCGGAGCAAGCCTTTTTCGCGGCGAAAAAACCGCTGGGCTTCATTCTGTTCAAACGCAATATCGACACGCCGGAGCAGGTACGCGCGCTGATTGCCGCGCTCAAGGCCTGCGCCGGTCACCCCGATGTCCTGATCCTGATCGATCAGGAAGGCGGACGCGTTCAGCGGCTGAAGCCGCCGCACTGGAAGGCCTATCCGCCCGCGGCTGCCTATGAAACCCTAGCCGGATCGGTGTTCGAACAGCGCGAATATGTGCGTCTGGGCGCGCGCCTGATGGCGCACGACCTTAAGGCGCTGGGCATCAATGTCGATTGCGCGCCGGTGCTCGACGTGCCTCAGGCCGGGGCGCACGATGTGGTGGGCGACCGTGCCTATGGCGTCAGTGCTGAAAGCGTCGCGGTCATGGGGCGTGCCGCTGCCGAAGGGTTGTTGGCCGGTGGCGTCCTGCCGGTGATCAAGCACGTGCCGGGTCACGGCCGTGCCACGGCGGATTCGCACAAGGAACTTCCGGTGGTCAAGGCGCGCCGCGACGAGCTGGAGAAGGTCGATTTCTACCCCTTCGCCGTCAATGCCGATATGCCGCTGGCCATGACCGCCCACGTGGTCTACGCCGCGCTGGATCGTCGTAATCCGGCCACCACCTCGAAAAAAGTCATCCGCGCGATCCGTGAGGATATCGGCTTCGACGGTCTGCTGCTCAGCGACGATATCGGCATGGAAGCGCTGAAAGGCCCCGTCGCCAATCGCGCCAAAGCCGCCCTGCGCGCCGGGTGCGATGTCGTCCTGCATTGCAGCGGCGACCTTGAGGAAATGCGCGCCGTCGCGCTGAATGTGCCGGTGCTCAAAGGCCGTGCGCTGGTCCGTCTTGAGCGCGCGCTGGTCCGCCTGAAGCACAAGGTTGAGCCGCTGAATGTCGAAGAGGCGCGCGGTCGTTTAGAGGTGGCGCTGCATCGTCCGGCAACGGTCCGCGAAGACTATGAGGACTTTGCCGATCCGACCGCCTATCAGGACGCCTTCTAAGGCCATGGCGTCGTCGCGGAGCTCAGGTGACAGGAGTTCGGGCGATATGGGCGCGGCGACCCTGCCGGGGCTGGAAAACGACGTCCTGCAACACCGTCTCGACTTTGGTGCGGAGGCCGTTCAGGCCCCCGATATCGAAGCCGACGAGGCGTTGCTCCTCGATCTGGATGGCTACGAAGGGCCGTTACACGTCCTTCTGGAACTGGCGCGTCAGCAAAAGGTCGACCTGCTTAAAATTTCGATCACGCGTCTGGCTGAGCAATATCTGGCCTTTATCCAGCAGGCGCGCCGTCTGCGTTTTTCGCTGGCGGCCGACTATCTGGTCATGGCGTCCTGGCTGGCCTATCTGAAGTCGCGCCTGCTCCTGCCGGTGCCGGAACGCAAGAAGACCGATGAGCCGGAACCCGAAGAACTGGCCGCCGCACTGGCCTTTCGCCTGAAAAAACTCGAAGCCATCCGCAAGGCGGTTGAGGCGGTGACGTCGCGTCCGCAACTGGGCCGTGACGTTTTTTCACGCGGCGACCCTCAGGCCACCGTCATCCTGCCGTCGTCGCGGCTGGATGCCTCGCTGTTCGACCTGATGAGCGCCTATGTGGTGCAGCGCCAGCGCGAGATTTCGCGACATTACGATCCGGGCCGCCGCGTCGAGGCCTATCCTCTCGAAGACGCCCGCGACCACCTGCGCGACGTGCTGCCGCAACTGTCCGACTGGACCCCACTCGATGAAATCGCGCCGAATCCGGTGGGCGAGGGCGGCCCGAAGCGCGCCTCCTATGTCGCCTCGACCCTGTCGGCCAGTCTTGAGCTGACCAAGGAAGGTTTGCTGCAAATTCAGCAGCTTGGTCTCTTTGAAACCCTGTATATGCGCCAGAGGCCGCCGCTGAGAGGAGGGGCATAATGACCGTCGATCCGGCTGCCCGCGTGGATATCGAGCGCGCCATCGAAGCCCTGCTGTTTGCCGCCGCCGGCCCTCTGTCAGCTGCCGATCTGGCGCGCCGTCTGCCCGAAGGCGCCGATGTCGGCCGCGCGCTCGCGGCCCTGAGGGCGCGATATGCTGACCGTGGCGTCACGCTTGAGGTCATTGCCGACAAGTGGCAGTTCCGCACCGCCGCCGACATGGCCTTCCTTATGGTCGAAGAGCGTGAGGAGCCGCGCCGGCTCAGCAAGGCGGCCATGGAAACGCTCGCCATCATCGCCTACCATCAGCCGGTGACCCGTGCCGAGATCGAAACCATTCGCGGGGTTGGGCTGTCGCGCGGGACGCTGGATGTGCTGCACGAGATGAACCTGATCCGCCTGCGCGGACGTCGCCGCAGCCCCGGCCGTCCCGTCACCTACGGGACCAGCGAGCACTTCCTCGAAGTCTTTTCCCTGCCCAGCCTGCACGACCTGCCCGGGGCGGCGGATATGCGCGCCGCCGGTCTTCTGGATCTCAATGTTCCTGCCGATTTCGTCATCCCCGACCCGTCAGGCGTGAAGGAGGTCGAGGACTCGATCGGTCTCGATGAAATGGAACAGGTCGAATTCGCGCAGGATTTCTTCGAAAGCGCCGAAGGGAACGCCACTTAGAGCGCCGCCCGGTCAGGATGATCCGGGCCGTGCCCTAAGCTTTTGTCCTCTCGCATTTCCTGACGGCGAACCGGTATCTCCTTCGCCGGGAAATGCTTTAAGTCGATTGCACGGGCTTATTTTCGCTTTGATGTCGCCTTACAATCCGCCTATAAGGGTTTATCTTTAACCGGTGCGCACAGGTATGCGCACGGTATGCGTGGAGGATTTTGACATGGGTGGCATGAGCATCTGGCACTGGGCGATCGTCGCGGTTGTCGCGCTGCTGCTGTTCGGTGGCCGTGGCAAGCTGTCGGGCATCATGGGCGACGCCGCCAAGGGCATCAAGGCCTTCAAGGACGGTCTCAAGGACGAGGACGTCAAGACCGACGCCCCCAAGACCGAAGAGAAGAAGGTCGCGGACAAGGACGCCGCCTGACCGTCTGAGGTTCAATCGTGTACAACCGCCGTATCCCGTCATCGGGCGGCGGTTCTTTTTTCGCATCTGACGCAAGGCGTGACTGAATGCTGCCCGGTATTGGGGGCTCCGAGCTCGTATTGATTGCCGTCGTGGCCCTGATCGTTGTCGGGCCCAAGGACTTGCCCAAGCTTTTGCGGCAACTGGGGCGTTTTGTGGCCAAGATGCGCTCTATGGCCGATGAATTCCGCACCTCGTTCGACGATATGGCCCGCCAGTCGGAACTGGAAGACCTGCGCAAGGAGGTCGAGGCCCTGCGCTCGAACCAGATCAGTTCGCCGGTCATCGACGATATCCGCGAAGACATGCGGCGTATCGAAAACGAAATCCACGACGTCATTCCGCCCAAGGGCCATTTCTATTCCGATACGGCGGACGTGCCGTCGCCGGACGCCTATGATTTCAATCCGCCGGTCGATTCTATTGAGCCTGTTGCGTCGCTTGACGAACCGGTAAAAAAGCCGCGTAAGCCCCGTGCCAAAAAGGTCGCCGAACCCGTTGAAACGGCGGAAATTCCGGCGGCTCCGCCAAAGCCAAAGCGCAGTCGCGCCAAAAAACCTGCTGAGACGACCGCGTCATGAACGACCTTGTGACCAAAGACGAAACCCACCCCGACGAGGCTGATATCGAATCCTCGCGCGCGCCGTTGATGGATCACCTGATCGAGCTGCGTTCACGGCTGATCTGGATGGTGGTGGCCTTCGCCATTGCCTTTGTCGCCTGTTTCTCTCAGGCCGAGCGGATCACCGTCTTCCTGCTGCACCCCTTTGTGGTCGCCAACGAGATGTTTGCCGTCACCGGAGCCAATAACGGTCACGCCCACGGCCCGTTCGACATGATTCTGGTGCTGTTGGGCTTCAAATCCGTCGTGGCCTCGGCGCCGGCGCAGGTCATTTCGACCGGTGCCCTCGAAGTCCTGTTCACAAAAATGAAGATTGCCGGTTTCGGCGCGATCATCGTGTCCTTCCCCGTTATCGCCTGGCATATCTACCGCTTTGTGGCTCCGGGGCTTTATAAGCGCGAGCGCATGGCCTTCCTGCCGTTTCTGGTCGCCGCGCCTGTTCTGTTCGTGATCGGTGCGTTGCTGGTCTATTTCATCATGCTGCCGATGGTGCTGTGGTTCTCGCTGGATCAGCAGATCGTCGGCACGGGTCAGGTCTCGGTGCAGTTACTGCCCAAGATTTCGGAATATCTGTCTCTGGTCACCACCCTGATGCTGGCCTTCGGTCTGTGCTTTCAGTTGCCGATTGTGCTGACCTTGCTGGGGTTGACCGGCATTGTATCGGCGAAAATGCTGTCGCAGAGCCGCCGCTACGCCATTCTTGCCATCGTTGTGGTCGCCGCCGTGGTGACACCGCCGGACCCCATATCGCAACTGATGCTGGCCGTGCCGATCGCCATTCTGTACGAAATCTCGATCCTGTGCGTTCGGGTTATCGAATGGCGGCGCAAGGAGCCGTCTACGGTAAGCTGATTTTTGACAGCCGATGGTGGGCGTGGCACTAACCCACCGTCTTTTTTTATAAAGCACCTCCCCTGATTTCAGGGGAGGGTGGCCCAAGGGGCCGGGTGGGGTTAAGACCCATACTCGATTTGAGGACTCTTCTATGCACGATATCAAAGCCTTACGCGAAACTCCGGAAGCCTATGCTGCGGGCTGGTCGTCGCGTGGCCGCGACTCCGCGCAGGCCGATACCGACGCGCTGTTGACCCTCGACAAGGAATTGCGCGCCGCCAAGACGGCGTTCGAGAGCAATCAGGCGCAACTGAAAAAACTGTCCGGCGAAATCGGCAAGGCCAAGGCTCAGAAGGACGAGGCGAAGGCCGCTGAACTCATGGCCGAGGTCGAAGGCCTGAAAGGCGCGATTGCCGAGGCGCAGGAACAGGAACGCCTTAAGGACGCGGAACTGCGCGATCTTCTGGCGTCGCTGCCCAATATCCCGTTCGAAGACGTGCCGCAGGGCGAAGACGAGGGCGGTAATGTCGAAATCCGCAAACACGGCGCGCCGAACATTCTCGGTTTCACACCGAAGGATCACGCCGATCTGGGTGAGGCTCTAAAAGGCCCGCTGGGCGGGCTGATGGATTTCGAAGCCGCGGCGAAGATGTCCGGCTCGCGCTTCGTGGTACTCAAGGGCCAACTGGCACGGCTGGAACGCGCCATCGGTCAGTGGATGCTCGACACCCAGACCGCCGAGCACGGCTATACCGAGGTCAATCCGCCGGTGCTGGTCAAGGATCACGCCCTGTTCGGTACCGGGCAACTGCCGAAGTTCGAAGAGGATCTGTTCAAAACGACGGTCGATCACTACCTCATCCCGACCGCCGAAGTGAGCCTGACCAACCTCGTGCGCGAAGCCATCACCGCCGAGGAAGAACTGCCGCTGCGCCTGACGGCGCTGACCAACTGTTTCCGTGCCGAGGCCGGATCGGCGGGCCGCGACACCAAGGGCATGATCCGCCAGCATCAGTTCCAGAAGGTCGAACTGGTCTCGATCACCACGCCGGAACAGTCGGCTCAGGAGCATGAGCGCATGACCGAATGCGCCGAAGCCATCCTCAAAAAGCTGGGCCTGAGCTTCCGCACCATGCTTTTGTGTACCGGCGATATGGGCTTTGGCGCGCGCAAGACCTATGACCTTGAGGTGTGGCTGCCGTCGCAGAACACCTATCGTGAAATCTCGTCGTGCTCGAACTGCGGGGATTTTCAGGCCCGCCGCATGGATGCCCGTACGCGCAAGACCGGTGAGAAGGGGACGCGCTTCGTCCATACGCTCAACGGTTCGGGTCTGGCGGTTGGCCGGACTCTGGTGGCGATCATGGAAAACTATCAGGACGAGGGTGGCCGCATCGCTATTCCCGCCGTGCTTCAGCCCTATATGGGCGGCCTGACCCACATCGGTTAAGGACAAGGATACCGCTATGAGCCTGCCGCTGAACCAGCAAACCGTTCTTGTCACCGGCGCGGGCCGGGGGCTTGGGGCCGCCATCGCCACGGCCTTTGCCCGCGAAGGCGCGAACGTCGCCATCAATTACCGCAGCAGCCGCGAAGCCGCCGAACAACTGGCGGCGACCCTCGGCCCCAAGGCTCAGGCATTTCAGGCCGATATCCGTAATCCGGAAGAGGTCCGCGCCATGGTCGAGGCCATCGAGGCGCGCTTCGGGGCGGTAACGACTGTGGTGCACAACGCGCTGGCCGATTACAGCTTCAATGGCGACGCCCGCGATACGCTGGAGACGCTGGACTGGGCGCATGTGCAGGCCCAGACGCAGACCTCGGTCGGCGGCGCGCTGAATGTTATCCGCGCCGTGCGTCCGGCCATGAAGGCCAAAGGATTCGGGCGGATCGTCACCATCGGCACCAATCTGGTGCAGAACCCGGTTGTGCCGTATCACGACTATACGGCGGCCAAGGCGGCTCTGCTGGCCTTTACGCGCACGGCCGCGGCTGAACTGGGGCCGGACGGCATCACGGTCAACATGGTGTCGGGTGGTCTGTTGCGTACGACCGACGCCAGCGCCGGCACACCGGATGCCATTTTCGATCTGATCGCCGCCAGTACGCCTTTGCGCAGCGTGACGACGCCCGAAGAAGCCGCTGACGCTGTTCTGTTTTTCGCCAGTCCTTGGGCGCGGTCGGTGACGGGGCAAAACCTGATTGTCGATGGCGGACTGGTCTTCGGTTAAGGCCTGTCAGGTCGCGTACAGAACCGTATCGAAGATGAGCGACGAATAGTGCCTGAGGCGGAAGCGGTAATCAGGCCGCATCTCTTTGATCATCGCTAAAATGACGGTAAAATCATCGTGTTTGTGATAGAGGCTGAGGGCCAGTTTGGGCTTGTGCAGAGTTATGGTCTGCCGCGCGCCCTGTAAGGCCTCGACCTCGGCACCTTCGATGTCGAGTTTCAAAAGGCTGATCCGCCCCAGATTCAGGTCGTCGAGCGCTTCAAGCCGGACATTGGCCGTTGCGTTCTCATCGAGGCGGCTGCAATTGTCGCCGCGATGTTCAAGCCCCATCAGGCCGGGCGCGTTCCACAACCCTAGACGATGCAGGCTCAGGCGAGGGGTGTCGGCCATCCGGGTCTGAAACGCATCAATATTGACGGGATCGATCTCGAACGAATGGATGTGATCGTAACGCCCGCCGCACTTGCTGATGAAGTCGCGCACCGTATCGCCGTCATAACCGCCACCGTCGACCATGACCTCGCCATCGCCCAACGGCATCACATCCGGCTCGAAATAGATGGCCTTTTCGGGTCGCTTGACCGGCCCGAGAAACCGCGCATCCCACGTCAACCGATAGAGCATAAGGGCGTCGCACGTCTGACGGCTTAAGGAGTCGTCGAAGGCATCTTTGGTCGCGGCATGGATAGCAAGGATATGCTCCTTAATGCCGAAATCGCGCAAAAATGCAAAATTACCTGCAATTTCATCATCTTGTGGAGATTGGCTGATGACTTCGAACCATGAGGTCAACGGTCCGCGCTCAGCCCACACGCCGGCAAAGTGGTTAATCGCTTCCAGTGAGCTGCAACACAGGACACCTGTGGCCAGCGGCGCTTTCGCCAGAACTTCATCCAGACCGTCATCGCCGACAATCGGGACGCCACCTGCAAAACCGCCTTTGCGGGCATTATCCACCAGAGCGATCACCCGGCCGCGCTCAATAAGCCGGTTCACAAAGCCTTGTGCCAGCAACGATCCGGCCCCCAGCAGGATCAGAGGTGTCGCGGTTATATCCAGAGCTTGCTGATGCGCCTCAAGCGTTTTGAGCCAGGCCACCATTTCCGGCGTAGAAAAATCGACCTCACCAAGACGACAGGGCGGTGCGGGCAGGGCATAAGACATGACGATTCACCTCAGATGCCGTAAGCAGAGGCCGTGGCCGGTTAATATTGCCTGAATTTCGTAACGTGTTTTACGGTGGGCATAATATGCTTTTGACTTTGAACCTGAAGCGTAGCGTTTTAAATTTCCCATAATCTTTATTATGCGATAATTATTTGCATTCGGATTACCCACGTCTTCTGACGGAAAGTCGTTGCAAAAATGACTTTGCGTGGCATGCTCGCCGCGACCGTCCCATTCGGGACCGGATCGGCCAGAAACCCGTTTGGATTCCGCGCCGTCACCATAATTCCAAGAGATCCCCGCATGTCACGTCGTTCCCTTCGTTCCTTGTGCCTTACGGCTTTTGTGTCCACCCTGGCGATGACGACGGCGCTTGCGCCGGTCCATGCCATGGCCGCGCCTGTGGCCGTGAAAGCGGCTCCGGTGAGCGAACTGGTCAAGGCGGTGAACATCCCCTACTCGACCTTCACGTTGAAAAACGGCCTGCGCGTTATCGTACATACCGATCGTAAGGCCCCGGTCGTGGCGGTGTCGGTATGGTATAATGTCGGTTCGAAGCATGAGCCGAAGGGCAAGACCGGTTTCGCGCACCTGTTCGAACACCTGATGTTCAACGGCTCTGAAAACGCATCCGGCGATTTTTTTGAACCGCTCCAACAGGTTGGCGCAACGGACTACAACGGTACGACCTGGTTCGACCGTACCAACTACTTTGAAACCGTCCCGACCCCGGCGCTCGATGTGGCCCTGTTCCTCGAAAGTGACCGCATGGGGCACCTTCTGGGCGCGGTAACGCAGGAAAAGCTCGATAACCAGCGCGGCGTCGTTCAGAACGAAAAGCGTCAGGGCGACAACCAGCCCTACGGTCTGGTCGAATATGCTCAGCTTGAGGGCCTGCTGCCCGAAGGCCACCCCTATCATCACTCCACCATCGGTTCGATGGCCGATCTGGACAGCGCCAGCCTTGAGGACGTGAAGAACTGGTTCCGCGCCAGCTATGGCCCGAACAACGCCGTTCTGGTTCTCGCCGGTGATATCGACGAAGCCACCGCCAGGGCCAAGGTCGAAAAGTGGTTCGGCGATATCCCCACGGGCGCGACGGTCGCGCCGGTCAAGGTCGACATCCCTACCCTCAGCGCCCGCAAGGATATGGTGATGAAGGATCGCGTCGCTCAGACGCGTCTTTACCGCTACTGGGCCGTGCCCGGCCTCGACAGTGCCGACCGCATCCCGCTCGATATCGCTGCGGGGGTTCTGGGCGGCCTGTCCAGCTCGCGCCTCGACAATATTCTGGTCCGCGATGAGCAACTGGCCGTGCGCGTCAGCGCCGAGCTTCAGACCTTCGCGCAACTGTCCTTCTTCGAAATCAGCGTCGATGTGAAGCCCGGCGTCGATGCCGATGTGGTGGCCAAGCGTCTCGACGCTATCGTCGCCGACTATATTGCCAAAGGGCCGACGGCCGACGAAGTGGCGCGCGTGGCCACCCGTCATATTTCCAGCACGATCAATGGACTGGAATCGGTCGGCGGTTTCGGCGGCAAGGCGACGCAACTGGCCGAAGGCGCGCTTTATCTCAATGATCCCGATGCTTACAAGAAAGAGCTGAACGCATTCGCCACCGCCACGCCGGCTCAGGTCACCAAGGTTATGGGCAAATGGCTGACGCGTCCGGTCTTCGCCCTGTCGGTCGTGCCGGGCGCGCGCGATGCCTATAAGGAAGCCGGTGGCAAGGATGGCAAGCGCGATGGCGTCACCTCTGGTCCGGCGCTGTATCTCGATGCCGCCGAAGCTGAGGCCGTAGCCGGGGGCGCCCCGCTCACCGCCGTTGACCGCAGCCACCTGCCCCCGGTCGGCGACATCAAGAATATCGACTTCCCGGCGGTGGAAACCACCACCCTGTCGAACGGCGTGAAGGTCTACTTCGCCCGCCGCACCGCCGTGCCGGTCGTTCGCCTGTCGCTGTCGTTCAATGCCGGTCATGCCTCGGACAGCAAGGGCCGTCTGGGTGTGCATTCGCTGATGCTGGCGGCTATGGACGAAGGCACCAAGACGCTTTCGGACGTGCAGATCGCCGAGGCGCAGGAGCGTCTGGGGGCGTCGATCAGCCTGAGCGGCACCATGGATCGCACGGTGGTCGGCCTGTCGGCCCTGACCGCCAATCTCGATCCGTCGCTCGATCTGCTGGCCGATATCGTCAAGAACCCGGCCTTCGACGAAAAGGCCGTGACCCGCGTGCGCAACCAGCGTCTGGCCGCCATCGCGCAGGAACTGACCCAGCCTCAGGCCATCGCGTCGCGCACTCTGGCGGCGGCGATGTTCGGGGCCGACCACCCCTATGGCCGTCCGTCTTCCGGTAATGGCACGGCGGATGTCGTTTCCGCCCTCACCCCGGCGGAGCTTTCGGCCTTCCATGACGCGTGGATCCGTCCGGACAAATTGGAAATCTTCGTCGTCGGCGATACGACGCTGGCTGACATCAAGGCCAAGCTGGAAACCCGCTTCGGCCAGTGGAAGGCCCCCGCGATCGCCGCCGGTCAGAAAAGCTTCGGAGCCGCCATCCCCACGGCCACGCCGCGCATCATTCTGGTCAATCGTCCTCAGTCGCCGCAGTCGGTGATCTATGCCGGTGAAGTCCTCAAGGTGCGCGGTACGGATGACCTTTTGACCTTCACTCAGGCCAATGACGTTCTGGGTGGCAGCTTCCTGTCGCGCATCAATATGGATCTGCGCGAAACCAAGGGCTGGTCCTATGGCGTGCGTTCGATGATCAGCCGCTACGAAAATCAGGTGCCGTTCATGGTCGTTGCCCCGGTTCAGGCCGACCGTACCGGCGACTCGATCACCGCCCTGCGTACCCAGATCACCGACTTCCTCGGGGCGAAGGGTGTGACGCCGGAAGAGCTTAAGCTGACCATCAACGGCAGCGTCCGCGAACTGGCCGGAAGCTTTGAAACCTCCGGCGCGGTTCTGGGGCAGATGCGTGGTGATGCGCTTTACAAGCGTTCGTTCGACTATATCGAAACCGTGGCCGGTAAGCTGGAAGGTCTTGACGCCAAGGCGCTCGACACCTCGGCCCGCGACCTGATTCAACCCGATAAGCTGGTCTGGGTCGTGGTCGGCGATAAGGAAAAGGTCCTGCCGCAACTGGAAGGCCTCGGTCTGCCGGTGGAAGTGGTCGACGCCCCGAAGTAAACTTTCAGCGTCCTTAAAAAGGAAAACGGCGGTCCCTGCGGCCGCCGTTTTTTTCACTCATTATATATATGTGTGTAGCTCAGTGCGCAGGATTGTCCGACTTACCGTCGAAGCTGAACGTTTCGCGCGCAATCTCCGCGTCTCCGTCGAATATGCTCAAGGTGATTTCGCCTGAGCTGATGCTCGACAGCATGACCGAGGCTACAGGCTGATGCGATCCGTCCGATACACCGCCCTGCGTTATCTGGCTGCGGCCCCCCGACGTATGCGACATAACCTTCAATGACCATTTCAGCGGGCGCTGCCGATCGGCGGGAACGAATGCCCGCACCGCCAGCCCCTGCGCTTCGCGGCGGACCTCGACATGGGCATTGGGCGCAGGCGGAACCGTGTCAATCATAGGCGGCCTCACTGTTGCGGCTGGACGATATTGATGACGGTGGAGATGATCGCGCTTTGCTGGGCCGCCGCCGGATCGGTCTTCTGCTCGGCCTTATCTTCGGGTTTGAGCGCTCCGATCGCCGAGGCGGCCAGCCCGATATTCGACGCATCCACCTCCCCGTTGGCCAGCCGGCGCGTGGCCGAGTTGACATCCCGCGCGCTGTCTTCGAGGGCCTTTTGACTGGCCAGCAATTTTTGTTCGGGCGACAAAGGCTGCACATCGGGGGCGGTAAATTCCGCCGAACGCGTTTCGATAACGTCGTCGCACCCCTTGTCCTTGTCGGGGCTTTCCGCGTCGCAGCGGTCATTGCCGCTCACCGCTTCGGTGGCGACATTTCGCCCCTGTGCCCGCGTCGAGCCGGACTCCGGTGCGTCGGCGGTTTGCTTGCCGCGCGTCAGTTGCGGCGTATCGCCATGGGCCGTTTTCGGCGCGCCCTGAACCTCCCGGCGCACCGATGGGGGGGCGATCTGAGGCGGTGCGGCGGCGTCACCCGTGGCCGGTTTGACAATCTGGGGCGCACGGGCGGCCTCCGGAGAGACGGCCTTCGCCTCCCCTACCTGTTCGATGACGATGCTCGTGTCCTGCGGTGCGGCAGCGAGGCCCAGCACCGCGACCCAAACCGGTATTGTCATTTCAGACCTGTCTGACTGATCACAAGGGACTGATTGCCCACCATTTCCACCGTCGGTTTGGCCAGATTGGAGCCGACCTGAGTCCAGACGAGGACGTTATTATCTCCCGTTTGAGCCGCCGCCATCAGATTGTCATTGCCCGACTGCGTAAGGACCGCCGTATTGCGGTCGCCCGACTGATCCAGTTGCACCCGGTTTCCGTCGCCGGATTGAGTGATGCTGGCGGTATTCTGAGCGGCAAAAGCCGTTTGTTCGACGCGTGCCTGATTGGCCTGCCCGTCCTGAAAAATAGCGGCGACATTGGCCGCAGGGCCTTGCTGGATCAGTCCGGCGACATTGTCTGCGCCGTTCTGGGTGATGACGCCGATCTGCTCCGGTGTCGCCTGAACGATTTCCCCGCGGTTGCGGTCGCCGGTCTGATGGACGGTGGCGCCCTTGTCGCTGGTGGTCGAGGTGTCGCCGATCTGGGCGATGTAGACATTGGTGTCGCCTCCCGCCGCCAGAGCACCGGACGGCGCAAGGGCAACGAAGGCGGCCATGATCAACCCGTTTCGCATAGGGAACCTCATGTAAATTCGCTACGGACAGCGCCGAAAACGGGCCGGTCCGGATGGGAAAAGACGGGCGGAAAAGGCCTTAGGCCCTGTTCGCCCGTTCACAACAGTTTTGGTCGCGCGACCGCCTGACCGATGAGTTTCCCCACCGGTCAGGCTTCGCGCTCCCCCTTAGTTCTGAGTCACGCTGGCCAGGTTGCCGGAACCCGACTGCGTGATGGTCGACACGTTGCCCGTACCGCCTTGCGAGACGTAGGCATCGTTGTTGCTGCCCGATTGCAGCAGGGTCGACAGGGCGTCCGCGCCGCTCTGAGAGACACTGGCGAGGTTGCCATTGCCGCTCTGGGTCGTGCGCTGGGTGTTGGTGTCACCGCTGTCGGCCAGCAGGGCTTCGTTGTTCGAGCCGCTCTGGATCAGCTGCATGATACCGTCATTACCGGTTTGCGACGCCGTGACGACGTTAGCCGTTCCGGTGGTTTCCGTCGCCGAGTCGTGGCCCTTCGGCGGGAACTGGACCGGGTTCGGCACGCCGCCCTGGGTGATTTCCGCCTGATTGTTGTTGCCGCCCTGCGTCAGGGTCAGGGTCTGAGCCCCACCACCTGCCTGCCAGGTATAGGCCTGAGCGTTGTCACCGATCTGAGCGATATCGGCGGTCGAGCCGAGCGCGCCCTTCTGGAAGCCCTCAACCTTGTTGCTGTCGCCGATCTGGTCGATATTGGCCATGGACGAAGCCGCCGACGGCGCTTGCTGGAAGAAGGCGTAGTTGCCGGTGCCGTTTTGCGTGAAGTGCTGCTCGGAGCCGCCGACGGCGGTTTCCTGCTTGGACTGCACTTCGTTGTTGGTGCCGTCCTGTTCGACGGTCACGAGGCCGGGCGACGAGCTTTGTTCGATCTTGGAGCGGTTGTTGTCACCGTCCTGATCGACCGAAGCCGTGGCCACCGCGTTTTGCAGAACATAGGAGGTGTTGTTGTCACCGACCGACTTCACCGTCGCCATGGCGTGGTTCAGCGCCGTACCGTTGCCGTTTTGCAGGACGGTCGAGGTGTTGCCATCGCCGCGCTGATCGACTTCGGTATTGGCGTAGGTTCCCGACTGGGTCACGGTCGACAGGTTGTCGTCACCGCGCTGATCAACATTGGCATAGGCCCCCGTGGCGGTCTGGCCCACGACCGAGTTGTTCAGCGTGCCTTCCTGACGCACCCAGGCACCGGCATCCGCCGACTGCGTGATGGTCGACAGGTTGTCATCGCCGATCTGACGCACGTCGGCATCGGCGTCAGCGCCCGTTTGCAGGATGTCCGACTCGTTGCCCGGATAGGCCAGAGCCAGAGGCGCCGGGTCGATATTGGTCTGGTGCACATTGGCCCAGCTATTCGCACCGCTCTGGACGATGTTCGAGCGGTTGTCGCCGTAATCGCCGTTCTGACGGACAACGGCGCTGGCACCGGCCCCCGACTGATTGACGTTGGAGTGGTTATAGACCCCCAGTTGCGTCACATCGGCATTGGCGGCGGCCGTCTGCAGAACCGTCGAGCGGTTGAGCGAACCGTCCTGCGTGACATCAGCGCCTGCGCCGTTTGCGGTTTGTGTCACCTCGGAGAAGTTGTTGAGATAGGTATCCGGCGACCAGCTGCCGTAGACATTGGTCCCCTTCTGCACAACCCGCGCCGTGGCGTCCGCGGTCTGGGTGACCTTCGACGTCTGATAGGTGCCGCGCTGGATGACCGTGGCGCTGGCGTTGGTGGCACCGGCGCTGGTGCCCGACTGCTCGATTTCCGACTTGCTGTCGTCGCCGGACTGGGTCACATCCGCCACGGCGTCGTTGCCGTATTGCTTGACGCTCGACGTGTTGTCGTTACCCGACTGGCTGACGATGGCGTAGTTGTCGTGGGTGGCGTTGCTGGTGTTGCTTGCGCCGTTCTTCTGCTCGACGGTCGAGGTGTTGTCATTGCCCGACTGATAGGTTTCGGCCACCTGACGGTCGCCACGCTGGGTGATGGTCGAGGCGTTGTCGTTACCGCCCTGCGAAATGAAGGCGCTCTGATCGTCGCCTTCGTTCAGCAGGTTCTGATAGGACCCCTGATCGATCGTACCGGCGTTGCCGTTGCCGTTCTGGATGACGGTGGCCAGCGCGCTGTCGCCGCGTTGGGTGACGGTGGCGGTGTTGTCGTCGCCCCGCTGAGTCACGAAGGTTTCGTGATTGCGGCGGTTACCCTGATCGACGGTCGACAGGTTGTTCGCGCCGCGCTGGGTGATTTCGGCGTTCTGGTTGGTACCGGCCTGAACGAGTTGCGACTCGTTGCCGTCGCCCAGACCCTGAATGACCGTTGCCGTCTGATCGAGGCCGCTTTGCAGCACGTTGGAAATACCCATGTCGCCGGTCTGACGGACGAGGACTTCCTGATTGATGCCGGTCTGACCGACATCGGAGGTGTTGTCATTGCCGCTTTGGGCGACCGTGGCCGAATGGCCACCGACCAGAGTGTTGCTCTGATCGATATTGGAGGCGTTGTCGTTGCCGCTCTGATTGACCGAGGCTTCATTGCTGGCCCCCAGCGCACCGCCCTGATTGATATCGGAGGTGTTGCTGTTGCCGCCCTGACGCACTTCGGCGCTCTGATCGCCGCCGCGTTGCAGGATTTTCGAGTCGTTGTCGTCGCCACTCTGGATCACGCCGCGAACGACCGCAGGTGTCACCGAACCGGCATTGTTGGCCAGACCGGCCTGATCGATTTCGGAATTATTGCCCGAACCGGTCTGATTGACGGCGGCCTGATGCCCGCCGAGAGCCCCCTGAATGACTTTCGAGGTGTTGTCCGAAGCCCGCTGACGGACATCGGCCATGCTGCTCGCGCCCGATTGCAGGATGTCGGACTCGTTATCGGTGCCAGCCTGATTGACCGTGGCGGTATTGGCCGCGCCGGTCTGGGTGACGGTAGACTGGTTTTGCGCCAGGGCACTGCCCGCGGCGAGGATGAGCGCCGCGGCGGATACCGAGGCCAGAATTGTGCGCTTCATAACATGACTCCTTGTGTTCAGGCAAAGACGGCCCGTCTCCGGAAGCAACCGCTTCCGGACTAGTGTCCCGGATGTGTCTCCAAGTAACGCCTGTGATGTGTGAACGGAGAAGACCCGCACGTCTTATGGTCTTCGCCGCGAATTCAACCTAACGCCTACTCAGGCAAAGACTGCCCGTTTCCGGAATCATGAAGATCCGGACATTTCCTCAAGTTATTTCGTTTTCTGTTGTTCTTAGGCGGCTCAGGTCCGTTCGGACGAATGCCTGAGCCGTAACACGCATACGCAACGCATACTCTGCGCTTACCTGCGTCGCTGCCTCCGGGGAATTGCCCCGCGATCCAGCGACGAAGTCTATCTCGATCCCGTCACCGGTGCCTTGCCGGCGGACGGCGGCATGTCGGCATCCGGGCGACGGCGGTCCTTATCGACCACCTTGGCCGCCTGCTGCTGACGCTGCCAGGCATTGGCCTGAGCCACTTCCTCGGCGGTGAACACGCCATCGCGCTCGCTCTGATACCGCCACAGATACGGCCAGCCCGCATCGGGATCGTTGAAATTCCACAGTTTGAGCTCGACGCCTTCCATGACCAGCGCATAAAGCGCCTTTTCGATCGCCTGCTGCAGGGCAAGGTGATCCGGTTCATTGGTCGTCATACCGGTTTCGGCCTCAAGCAGTTCCTTATAGCCGACATAGCGGAAGGCGCCGCCGCCCAGCGCGTAGGAGGCAATGGTCTTGCTCGACGTCACCGAGGCCAGAACTTCGCCGGTACGCACCGACACCGCTCGCAGATAGACCGTCACCACGTCCTGACGATATTCGGTGCGGGCGCTGATGCCCAGAAAGCCCGCCCCTACCCCGCCGGTGCGTGTGTTGGAATCGTAGCCGATCACCCCGCCTTCAAGGATAACGCCCGCAAACAGCAGAGACGGCAAAGCCTCTGTATTTACGTTCTTTTCTCCGAGGTAGCGTTCGCGCATTTCACGGATGATCTGACGCTCGCTCATCAGGTGGGCCACCTGTTCGCGCTCGATGACGGTGAACCATTTGCGGCGGCCGGAGTCCTGAAGCGCCTTCATCAGGATGGATGAGCCGCCCTGACTGACGGCGCGCGACAGGGTCTGACCGCTATCCGAAGGGCGGAACTGTCCCGTCTGATCGGTGAAACCGTAGACGGCGACGGCGATGGGGCGCGACGGCGGCGGCAGGTCGAACAGCGCCTGCTGGCTGGCCGTGGCCTTCTGATAGGTCGGCAGATTGTACATCGGGCCGTGTTTGGCCTGCGCGATAGGCGGCGTGGTGGAACACGCCCCCAGCAGCAGGGCGGCTGACGCGATGGCGGGGATGAGTGTGCGGGACATCAGTTGACTTGGATGAAAAGCGGGACCGTGATCTTGGTGATCTCACCCGTCTCGTTATTGACAATGGTTATGTTGACGTTCTCCAGATCGCGGTAAAAGCTCACGGTCTGACTGCCCAGAGTGAAGGTGCCGCTTTCCTGAGCGTTTGCCCCGAAAATGGCCTCGGTCAACTGTGCCGAAAACGCCGACAAAAGGCGCGATTCCAGCTGACGCGCGAACAGGTCGCCCTGACTGGTGGTGGTACTCGCCTTTGGGTCCTTGTAGTCATTCTGGGCATTGGCAATACCCAGCAGGTGCGAAGAATTGAACGGATTTCCGCCAAAAGTCGGGTTGACGGGCTGATAGGTCAGATCCTGCGCACCCGCTGCGACCGGAAGGGCGCACACAGCGCCGAAAACGGTCAAAGCGGCATAATAATACCTCAATCTCAGGTTGCCGTATCGCTTGGTTTTGAGCCGTACGATGAACACTGTAACCCCCTTGATCCCCGGTTATGTTTCGCAAAAGTGACGGGATATCGACACCAATTGACGGAGGTGTCAATAATATTTTAATGCATTTCATATGCCGCAGTGCTTGTGGATATGTCTTGCGCCCTCCCCCAAAGCGCGAAATTTTAACCCTGAATTTTTGCATATTTTGGGATATTTCATTCCGGAAAACGCGATAAATCGAAGATCATTATTTTTTAAATAATTGTTTTATTTAATTTTAAAAATTATTTTGACGCAATGTATAAAAATTTCAACCATCGGGGCGAAATCAAGGCGAAATTGTGCGCGCGACTGCAACATTGTTGCCAAATGATATCGTTTGCATCGATTTATGAATTTTTTCCACCCGTAACCGGCAACCTCATTTATCGCATTTTCGACACATTTTCCGTAACGTTATTATCAACCGATTGCACGTATGGATTGATTGAATCGGTCGTCTAAACCTCCTCATAAACAAACACATATATGTGGTTTCATGATACCGTTTTTAGCACGCAAATCCGCGACGTCAGACGACACAGGCATGAATCGCTGAGTTGCAGGGTACGGATACCGCCAAAAAAGCGCGCCAGCCCCTTTCCCATAAGGCACTGACGCTATGGTGTGCCGCCGCACGGACGCGCTTGACCTAAATACTCAGACTATTATAGGTGTGAAATGACACCAACGCCCGAAACGCGGCGACACAGACTGACCTCCGGGGAGGCTTCCATGATATCGCGCCTGCTGCATCTTCTGGGCATCTGCGCCCTTATCGCCTTTGCGTCCGCGCCGTCTCTGGCGGCGGACAAGTCTGCGCCTCAGGCCGTGGGATGGGCCGCCGACAACGGCAATGGCACCTTCACCAATCCGCTCTTTTACGATGAGTTTTCCGACCCCGACCTGATCCGTGTGGGCGACGACTATTATATGACCGGCACCACCATGCACGCCATGCCGGGCCTGCCCGTTCTGCATTCGAAGGATCTGGTGAACTGGAAACTGCTCGGCTATGCCTTCGACCGGCTGGAGATGGGGCCGGAATACCGCCTCGAAGGCGGCAAATCGGCATATGGCGCGGGCATCTGGGCACCGTCCCTGCGGTATCATAACGGTACCTTCTATATATTCTCGAATATCAATGGGTACGGGATGCAGGTCTTCACGGCGACGAACCCCGCCGGTCCGTGGACGCATAAGGCGCTGGGCGGAAAGATCTACGATCTGTCGGTGCTGTTCGACGATGACGGGAAGGTCTACGCCGTGCATGGCTATGACGAGGTGCGCCTGATCGAACTCAAGCCCGACCTTAGCGGCTATGTCGAAGGCAGCGACCGCGTGATCATCCCGCGCGGAAACGCCATGGGCGAAGGTCACCACTTTTATAAGATCAAGGGCAAATACTATATCATCAGCGCCAACTACGCCCCCGTCGGCTATATGCAGGCCGCCAGAGCCGACACCCCTTACGGCCCCTATGAGACGGTGACGATCAGCGCGCGTGAAACCATGGGTACGACCTTCGGGTGGCGTACGACCGGCATCAAGGGGCTGCCCGCGCCCGGCGACCCGATTGCGGTGCAGCCCGCCGACGATCGCAACAGCTTCGGAGCCAACCCCCTGCATCAGGGCGGCATAGTCGAACTGCCCAATGGCGACTGGTGGGGCTTTTCGATGATGGACGTCCGCTCGATGGGCCGGACCACCTTCCTGTCGCCGGTGACGTGGGAGGATGGCTGGCCCTATTTCGGCCTGCCCGGCAATCTGGGGCGCAGCCCGCGCACATGGCTGAAACCCGCCACGGGCATCGAGGCCCGCCCTGAGCCCACATGGACGCGTAACGACGACTTCTCAGGGCCGAAACTGCGACCTGTCTGGCAATGGAATCACGTCCCCGACGATCAGCACTGGTCACTGAGTGCACGGCGGGGTTTCCTGCGCCTGAGCACTCAGCCAGCCCCACACTTCCTTCTGGCCCGCAACAGCCTGACCCAACGCGCGTCTGGCCCCGAATCGACCGCTACGATCGTCCTCGATGCGCGCGGCCTCAAAGGCGGCGACGTGGCGGGACTGGCCCTGCTCAACATACCCTACTACTGGCTGGGCGTCGTGCGTGACGAAAAGGGCTATCGCCTGCGTTTCTATGACCAGCTCGCAAACCGGACGCTGGAAGCGCCATTGTCGGGACCGCGCGTGTACCTGAGGGTGACGGGGAATTACGACACCGAAATCGCACAGTTCAGCTATTCCACCGATGGACGCACCTTTACGCCGATTGGAGGCGACCTGCGTACCGCCTATCAGCTCAAGACCTTTCAGGGGGTGCGTTACGCCCTGTTCGCCTTTAATCAGACGGGTGTCACCGGCGGTCATGCCGATTTCGACGATTTCCGCGTAGACGAACCTCTGGCTGACCGTTCGCACAACATACCGGCGGGCAAGATCGTCGTCCTGCGCAATCTGGCCACCGACCTGCCGCTGTGGGCCGACCCGCACGGTCTTTTGCATACGGCAAAAGCCGGATCGAAGGAGGCCCTAGGGGCTGGCGCGCGCTTTAAGGTACATGATCGCGGTCTGGGCCGCGTGGCGCTCGAGGCCATGGACGGCAGCGGGTTCGTCACGGTGGTCGGACGCGGGCTTTCCGCCGACGTCCGCCTGATGAAGACCGAAACGCCCGACAGCCTGTTCCAGTGGCAGGACATGCTGCGCCATCAGTTCATGCTGATGTCGCTGCGCACCCACCGCTATGTCGGCCTTCAGCCGGGAACGGGTGAGCCCTATGCCGCCGACCGCGAAGGGGCCGATCCCGATCGTCGCAACGGAACGGTTCTGATCTGGGAAGACGTGCCGCCTCCTCAGTAGACCTATGCCTGAGACCTATACTTGTCCGGGCGACGGCTCTCGTGTTAGCGTCGACGGAACAGGGGTACATTCAGGGGACATCGGGCCGTGTCGAACGCGCGCAGCATTCTGATTGTCGGCGGCGGCACGGCGGGATGGATGACCGCCTGCTACCTTGCAAAAGTGTTCGGGCAACACCCGCAAGCGCCCTCAATCCGCCTGATCGAAAGCCCCGACATCGGCACGGTCGGCGTCGGCGAAGGCAGCATCCCGACGATCCGCGCCACCCTGCAAACGCTGGGCATAGACGAGGCGGAGTTCCTGCGCGAGTGTTCCGCCACCTTCAAGCAGGGCATCCGCTTTGTCGACTGGGAGGCCGAAGGCACCGCCTACAGCCACCCCTTCGAAGCGCCCTACTTTACCGATGGCGCGGGCCTGACGCCCTACTGGCTGCTGCAGGAACCCCAAACGCGCCGGCCTTTCGCCGAAGCCGTCACGCTGCAAACCGGGCTGGCCAATGCTGGCCGCGCGCCCAAGCGCCTGTTCGAGGGGGGCTATTTCGGCGGGCGCATGAACTATGCCTACCATTTCGATGCCGGTAAGTTCGGCCGCCTGCTGGCGCGGCATGCAAAAGCAAATGGTGTTACCCATCTCGAAGGCCGCGTCACCGAGGTGCGGACCGGCCCGGATGGCATAGAGGGCCTGACCAGCGACGTTCACGGGCCGTTGAGCGCCGACTTCTATATCGACTGCACCGGTTTTCCGGCGCTGCTGATCGGTAAGGCGCTGAAATCGCCCTTCCGGTCGGTAAAGGATATTCTGCTGACCGACAGCGCGTTGGCCGTGCAACTGCCCTATACCGACCCGAAGGAAGCCATCCCCAGCTATACAATCTCCACCGCTCACGAAGCCGGGTGGACGTGGGATATCGGCCTCGATAGCCGCCGCGGCGTTGGCTACGTCTTCTCCAGCGCTCACAGCAGTGAAGAGCGGGCACGCGACGTGCTCAACGCCTATCTGCGCCGCTATACCGCCGAACCGCCGCAGGCGCGGCTTATCCGCTTCGACACCGGCTATCGGCAAGCGCAATGGATCGGCAATTGCTGCGCCATAGGCCTGTCGGCGGGTTTCTACGAACCGCTGGAAGCCACGGGCATTATGATGATCGAGGTGGCCATCGGCCTGCTGACCGACCTGTTCCCGCACGACGGGCCGTTGAATGCGCCGTCAGCACTGTTTAATAGCCGAATGCAGCAACGCTATGAAAAGACATCCGAATTTCTAAAACTGCACTACTGTTTGTCGAAGCGCCCGGAACCCTTCTGGCGCGACAATGCCGATCCGGGCAGCCTGCCTGAAAACCTGCGGCATATGCTTGATATGTGGAAACATCGCCCGCCCTCACGCTTCGATACGCTGAGCGACATCGATATTTTTCCAGCCTCTTCATATCAGTACATCCTCTATGGCATGAACTACGCCACCGACCTCAGCGCCCAGCGCCACGTCCATAGCCGTACCCAGGCAGCCGAAGCGACCTTTGCCCGTATCCGGGCCTTTACCGACGGTGCGATCCGCGACCTGCCTGATCATCGCGCCCTGATCGAAGCCGTCTATGCCCATGGCTTTGCCCCGCCGCGCAAAACAGCAGCCATGTAAAGCGCGGTTATATTTCACCATATCATGAATAATTAAGACTAACTGTGTAGAGTTACGCACGGAACCGGTGCGAGGGGCGGCCGGGCTTATTTACATTAGAGGCAGGCAGAATGGCCGAAGGACTGGCGCTGATCATCGAGGACAGCCTTACTCAGGCGAATATCGTGGGGCGCATGCTGCGGGACGAAGACTGGGACTATGTGATTGCCCGCTCTCTGGCCGAATGCCATGAGGTTCTGCTGCACCAACGTCCGAACCTGATCTTTGTCGACGTCTTTCTGGGGCAGGAAAACGGCCTTGAGCACATCTCGCAGATCCGCGACCGCGCGCTGGATGCGACTCTGGCCGTTATGACCGCCGGGTCGCGCGACGAAGCCATCGAGGAAACCCTGCGTCTGGCGCGTCGCACCAATGTCGACTTCGTCCTACGCAAGCCCTTCTCGCGTCCGCAACTGCGCGCCATCGTCGAATCGGCTCAGGCCGACGCCTGCGAAGGCGGCAAGCGCAAGCACGCACTGGTCATCGACGACAGCTCGACGGTCGCCACTATCACCGCGCAGATTTTGACCGATAACGGATACCGCGTATCGGTGGCACACAGCATGGAAGAGGCGCTCGACAACGCCGACATCGCCCACGTCGATCTGATCGTGTCTGACATCTTCATGCCGGGCATGGGCGGCCTTCAGGGCATCCGCGTCATCAAATCGACCTGGCACAATGTCCGCATTCTGGCCATGTCCGCCGGTCTTGGGGGGCGCGTCTCGTCTGACCGCGCCACCTCGGCTGCCATGGCCGCCGGAGCCGACGCTGAAATCCAGAAGCCGTTCAAGGCGGTTGAGCTGATCAACGCCGCCCTCACCCTGATGGCGGCCTAAGGCTCCCGATCAGTCGCGGCAATAGCCTTCATTGGCCGCCACGACCAGACAGTCGGTCTTTCCGGCCAGCCACTTCATGCCCGTATCGTCGCCGCTGCCCGGCACGATAATCAGCGCCTGCCCGTTGCGATCAACGTGCAGGCCGTCGGCTTTCAGCACGCCCGCATAGGTTTTGGGACCGTCGAGGTCGGCGATGACCACCTCGTAATCGGCTCCGCTTTTGGGCGTGATGTTGAGATAGGTGCCTTCGACGCCGGTCCAGCGGCCCGTGAAGCTGCTGGTTTGCAGAGCCGGAGATGCGGCCTCGGACGCGGCGGGCACCGAAGCATCGCTGCTGGCGGCAGGGGCTTCGACCGGAGCCGGCTCCTGCGTCTTCGGGGAACAGGCAGCAAGGCCACAGACAGCCGCCACAAGAATCAGACGTTTCATCGTGCAAATCTCCTGATTTTTGCCACTCTATAGCCCTGCGGACCATAAAGACGCCATATGCGCCGTCGCCGCGGCCTATAACCGGCGAACAGGGTTCCGTTCCCCGTAAAAATGGAGTAGCGAGACGCAGCCCCATCTATACGGATTCTTCAGGACCATGTCCCAGAGCGCCAGCGCATCCCCTGCCCGTCCGGTCAATTCCCCGGCGCAGGTACTGATTGCCAGCCTTATCGGCACCACCATCGAATTTTTCGACTTCTACGTCTATACCACGGCGGCGGTCCTGATCTTTCCTTCGCTGTTCTTCCCGACCAGCGACCCGACCTCGGCGCTTCTGCAATCCTTCGCCACCTTCTCCATCGCCTTTTTCGCCCGCCCCATAGGTGCCATGGTCTTCGGCCATTTCGGCGATCGCATCGGGCGCAAGGCGACGCTGGTGGCGGCGCTTCTGACCATGGGGATATCGACCGTCCTGATCGGCTGCCTGCCCGGTTACGCGCAGATCGGTGTGGCCGCCCCGCTGCTCCTGTCGCTGTGCCGCTTCGGTCAGGGCTTCGGCCTTGGCGGCGAATGGGGCGGTGCGGTCCTGCTGGCCACCGAAAATGCTCCGGAAGGCAAGCGGTCGTGGTACGGCATGTTCCCCCAACTGGGCGCACCCATCGGTCTGCTGCTCTCCTCAGGCGCCTTCTGGATACTGCTGCATTTCATGTCTCAGGAAGACCTGCTGAGCTGGGGCTGGCGCATCCCGTTCATCGCCTCGCTGCTGCTGATCATGGTCGGCCTTTGGGTGCGTTTGTCGATCAGCGAAACGCCGGAATTCCAGAAGGCCGTCGACCGCGAAGAGCGCGTGAAGGTGCCGCTGGTGGAGATTTTCGCCCGCTATAAGCGCTCCTTGCTGCTGGGCACCTTCGTCGCTCTGGTCACCTTTGTGCTGTTCTATATCGGCAGCGCCTGGCTCCTGTCCTACA
>JASGGL010000007.1:0-30473 GCA_047605065.1 Asticcacaulis sp. | reverse complement strand
TTACACCAGTTGGCAAACTCTGTCTCAGTTTTCTCCTCAACAGCCTTATTATACAACTCCTTAACCAAACGCGTGCGTAACTTCCCCCGATACGGATATGCGTGATAAGTTGTGCCGTCGTCGGATGTTTGCGCCTCGTAGATAGCTCCTTGATAGACGGCGTATAAACGCTTTGGAACCTCTAGTTCGCGGTCACCATTTCTGTCTTCGACTGCGCTGTTCAGTAATTTAGAGCGCACATCGTCCGGTACGCCTTTTGGACACAAGCCGATAAAATGCTTCGGGCTATGATCAATGCGCTTGAAGGTTGGGACAGATTTGTTTCCAACGTGTTTTTTCCGCCCTTCGCCCTTATCATACTTGCGTATAGGCTCGGACGCACTCCCTGATGCTTCGACGCTCAATTGTATTCTCCCCCATGCGCGGTAGTCATTTTGCTACGATGCTAAAGACCGATCAAGCTGAGAGCATAAAATGTTGATGGCCATTCGATACTCGACAGAATTTTCATTGTCGGGAACCTTGAACACTACCCCTTCGTAGTCCTTCCAAACCCAGTCCGAGTCCCGCATGCTGATGGCGGACGCCACATTGCGGACAATTTCAGCTCGGTCGCTTTCTTTCGGTTTTCGCGCATCAAAAATTTCCAAAAGCAAGGCTACTCGCTTATGGACTTAAGCGAGGATCCCGGCGGCACAGGCTCGCCCCTGCACCAGCGGCTGCGGCAGGTCGTTTACGGCTGCCAAAAAGGCCCCAAGGCCAGCTTGAAACGCTCTAAGGGCGATAATCCAATGCCATTTCCAGCCCCCACCTAGCCCAATGCTTGATTAGACCGAGTCGTTGAGCGTCTCCAACCCTAGCAAACCCACCATTTTTCGTTTTCATGGGAAAAACGCAGGGAGCCGCGCCAAAGTGCAACCTACTGTCTGATTGCGATCCAAACCGACAAGCCCATTTTCCACATCCCTAAGCGACCGGTTTTCGCCCCCTTAATGCTCGGCTTGCGCACACATTGCTCTTCGGAGATGATCGCCCGACAGGGAGACGCACGTGTGCAATTTATATAGCCAGACCAAGGCCGCTGAAGGCATTCGAGCCGCAGCGAAGGCCATAATCGATAAGACCGGCAACCGAACACAACGACGCCTGTCAGCGCGCCCAACGTCCCCTTCCGGATGGAAGCTTGACCGTAGTCGCCACTGGCCGTCGAAAAGACGGACCACATCTTGATCAGGCCAGTCAGAAGCCCGTTGCCCCGCCTGCGCAGGCAGGCCTGTTCTGATGCGTAGATAGGGGTAGGCCGGGCGGCACAACGGCTATACCCGAATTATAAAACCTCGCACAGAATCGGAAGGTTGCGGCCATTCGTGTCGCTCAACATTTCAATGGTCCACGCAACGGTCTGGATTGAAGCGTTATGCGGAAATAGCTCCACCGGGCACCGTGGACCCGTACTGGAACCGACATGGGCAGGGAACGGAGTAGGACGCGTCCTCCGCGCTACACCTTGGATATAGTCAACGACGCACGGTCCATCTTCAGCCGCCGCTTCAATCGCGCCGTGTCGGCGGACGAAGCGCGCGTCCTGCTCGACGGCCTGGTCGGCTTCTTTGGGACATTGCATGAGTGGAACCATGTCCTGGAAAAAACCCGCAACCTGCCGCTTGACGCCCCTGAGGTCGAAATGACTGAACCGCCACTCGTTCGATCGCAAAGTCGACTGCAGCGACGCCGGTTAAGTACGCGCGTTTAAACAAAATGGTATTTTCAAAATGCCAAAACTTAAGTCAAAAAAAGTCGCGGTGTTGCTGCCAATCACTAGGGATAATAGTCGACCTCATACACCTGAAACCGACTTGTTCTTTCCCGTAACTCCCCGAAAATTCAATAGGCTGCGTTTGCTCGCAGCACCATCCGTCGTGGGCGCAGCCTTATCCCGGCTGTCACACGCCCCTCTTCAATTTTCGGAGCCATCATGTCCCGTGTCAGCCATTCCAGGGCTGGGGTGAACGCCCTCCCCCAGCCAACCAAAGCCGTCATCTACGCGCGCGTCTCGTCAAAGGAGCAGGAGCGCGAAGGCTTTTCTATTCCGGCTCAGCTCAAGCTTCTAAATGAACATGCCGAAGCCCATGAGTTAAAGGTAGCCAAAGAGTTCGTAGATGTCGAAACCGCCAAGTCGGACGGCCGCACGCATTTCAATGCCATGGTAACATACCTGCGGAAGCATCCATCCATTCGTACAGTGCTGGTCGAAAAGACGGATCGGCTCTACCGCAATCTCAAAGACTGGGTCACGATTGACGAACTCGACATCGAGATCGACCTGGTAAAAGAGGGCGTGTCGTTGTCGCGCGACTCCCGCTCGTCCGAGAAATTCATGCACGGCATCAAAGTTCTGATGGCGAAGAACTATATCGACAACCTGTCTGAAGAGGTTCGGAAAGGCATGCTGGAAAAGGCTGAACAGGGTCTGTGGCCGAGCGCCGCCCCATTCGGCTACAAGAATAATGTCACCGTCGACGGCAAGCGCATCATAGAAATAGATCCGCTGAATGCACACATTATTCCTCAGATTTTTCAGTGGTATGCGTCCGGTAGCTACAGCATCCGCGAAATCGGCAACCTGGCTAGGCGCGCAGGGCTGAAATACCCGAAAAGTGCACACCCGGTTCCCAACAGCACAATCCACCGGATTCTTCGCAACAGACTCTATGCTGGTGAATTCGAGTGGTTAGGCACCGTTTACGTCGGCCGGCATGAGCCACTGATATCTAAAGACCTTTGGCTCATCGCGCAGGACGTATTGGATGGACGACATACGACCAAAGTGCCCACGTCTGTCGGCAGCACGAAAGACTTCGCATTCACGGGACTCATTACCTGCGGCCATTGCGGGTGCACCCTCACGCCGGAGATAAAGAAGCAGAAATACATCTATTATCACTGCACGGCATACCGGGGGAAATGCCCGGAGAAATATGTCCGTGAGGAGAAGCTCACTGAGCAATTCGCGGGCCTTCTCAAGCAGCTTCGGTTCGACGATGAAATCTACGACCTGACTGTACGTGCCTTGAAAAGTAGCTTTGCTACGGAGCGTCTGGATCATGAACAAGCCATCACCCGCTTGAATGGCGAAGCGTCCAGACTTCGTCTTCGCATTGAAGCCGCTTACGTCGACAAACTGGATGGAAAGGTTAGCGCCGACTATTACAAACGGGCGATGGCGCAGTGGCAAGAGGAGCTACGCCGTTGCCATGACGATCTCAAACGGTATGAGCAGGCCAGCGAAGCTTACATGGACGAGGGCGTCAATCTGCTGATTTTAGCTCGTGAGGCCCACACAATCTTCGAAACGCAGACGGGAATTGCGAGAAAAAAGCTGCTGAATTTCGTACTATCGAACTGCAAATGGGCGCATGGCGAATTAATCGCCGATTTCAGACAACCATTTGAACTATTGAAGGAAAGGCTTGCGCCGCAAAATCGGCCCGAAAAGGGCGATGGGTATGATGATGCAGGAAAAGAAAATTGGCTGGGGAACTAGGACTCGAACCTAGAATGACGGTACCAAAAACCGGAGTGTTACCATTACACCATTCCCCAGCAAATCTTCGCTAAAGTCGACAAAGACTTCGCCGGTCCCGCTTGTGTTCGCGAGAGGGCGCTTCACTAACCCAAGCTTTTGTGACATGCAATCCCCCGTTTGAAATTTTCCCCAAGTTCTCATCTAATTGCCTTGTGCCCCCGGTGCGACAGTGACGCCCCTTTCGCGTCCGGACGCTTTGTGATAGCTCCCGCCCATGTCGGAATCCGCCCCTGCCCCCTTTGTCATCGCCGCCTTTTATCACTTCTTCGATTTCCCCGATTTCGAAGCCCAGCAGGCGCAACTGCTTGAACGGCTGAATGGATTGGGCATCAAGGGATCGCTGCTGATCACCTCCGAAGGTGTGAACTCGACCATGGCCGGCACACGTGAGGCCATCGACGCCTTCCTGACCTACCTCCAAACCGAGCTGATCGGTGCGTCCGTGGTGTGGAAAGAGTCCTACGCCGATTATCAGCCGTTCGGGAAAATGCGCGTGCGGCTGAAAAAGGAAACCATCTCGCTGGGCGAGCCCGTCGATATGAGCCTGCGCGGGCACTATGTCGAGCCTAAGGACTGGAACGAGCTGATCCGCCGCAACGATGTCGTCATCCTCGACACGCGCAACGATTACGAGGTCAATCTCGGCACGTTCAAAGGCGCGATCGATCCGAACATACCGACCTTCAAATTTCTGCCGGAATGGACGCGGCAAAACGCCGAAAGCCTTAAGGGCAAGAAGATCGCCACCTTCTGCACCGGCGGCATCCGCTGCGAAAAATACACCGCCTGGATGCTCGATAATGGCTTCGAGGATGTGTATCACCTCAAGGGTGGCATCCTTCAGTATTTCGAGGACGTGCCCGCCGAAGACTCCCTGTGGGACGGCGAATGCTTCGTCTTCGATGAGCGGATCGCCGTCGACCACCGGCTTCAACCGTCTCAGACAGCCATGCTCTGCCTCTATTGCGACCACGCCCTGACCGAAGCGGACCAGCAGAGCCCTATGTATGCCGAAGGCCTGTCCTGCCCGCATTGCCACGGCGACGACAGATATCAGCACGACCGCGAACCTGCCGCCGGACGTACAAAATTCTGATCCGCCTTGCGCGCCTTCCCCGATCGCGCATTACACGCTCTTCATTTGACCTTGGCGCACAAGCCGCTATTGTGCGCCTCTGAGTGCGCGTGCGCCATAAACATGAATGGACATGGCGCTTTTCCTTGCCGCACCCACTATTGGGGGATGACGTTCGTCACATGAAACAGTTCTTTATTACGGTCGGCGCCGTGTTCGCAGCCTTTGTGCTGTTCTTCATCGGCCTGCCGCTGCTGCTTATCACCATGATTTCCGCGGCCTCGAAGCCCACCACGCCCTCCGCCATCACTCTGGTGGTTGACCTGCGCAGCGGTCTGACGGACCAGACCCGTCCCGATCCCTTCTCCTTTATCACCGGCCGCCAGTTGTCCACGATGGACATCGTGACCTCGCTTTATCATGCGGCAGACGATGGCAAGGTGAAGTCGGTGCTGATCCGCCTGCCGGAAGGCGGCATCGCGCCCGCCGCCGCCGAAGAAATCCGCACCGCCGTGCGTTATATCCGCAGCAAGAACAAGGTCGTCTACGCCCATTCGCAGGGCCTTTACCCCACGACCATGGTCCTGGCCTCCTACGCCGTGGGGGCCTCGGCGACCGAATTCTGGATGCAGCCGCGTTCGTCGTTTCAGGTGACGGGCATCGCCACCGAGGAAATGTTCCTCAAGCGCGCCTTCGACAAATACGGCATCACCCCTCAGTTCGAGCAGCGTTACGAGTACAAGAACGCCGTCAACCCCTACCTGCAAAGCGACTTCACCCCGGCACACCGCGAAGCGACCCTGTCGTGGATGGGGTCGATCTACGACTCGCTGATCAAGGACGCCGCTGCCGACCGCAAGGATGCCAAGCTGGACGCCGCCAAGCTCAAGGCCATTCTCGAAGCCGGTCCCTACGGTGCCGAACGGGCCAAGGAACTGGGCCTGATCACCCATCTGGGGCAGGTCGAGGAAATCGAAGAGGCCGCCAAGGCCAAGGGCGGTGAAAACACCGAGCTGATGGACATTCAGTCCTATGCCGCCACCGTCATGCCTTCGGGCAGCCAGACCATCGCCGTCATCAATGGCGAAGGCCCGATCATGACCGGCAAGGGTCAGGGCGGCTTCAACAACGACGCTCAGATGCTGTCTGACGACATCGCCAAGGCCTTCTACGACGCCGTGGACAACGATAAGGTCAAGGCCATCGTCTTCCGCGTCTCCTCGCCCGGCGGTTCGGACACGGCCTCGGATCAGATTTCGCGCGCCATGCTCTACGCCAAGAAGTCCGGTAAGCCGGTCGTGGTGTCGATGGGCGATTACGCGGCTTCGGGCGGCTATTGGGTGTCGGCGGGCGCCAATGCCATCGTCGCCAACCCGACGACGCTCACCGGCTCTATCGGCGTGTTCGGCGGCAAGCTGGCCATCGGTGATGCCGCCTCGCGCTTTGGCGTCGATTTCCGCCAGATCGGCGTGGGCTCGGACTATGCCGGGGCCTATGCTTCCGGCAAGCCGTTCACCGAGAGCCAGCGCGCCGCCATGTCTTCGTGGATCGACGGCATCTATAACGCCTTCATCGGCCACGTCGCCGAAGGCCGCAAGCTGACCCCGGAACGCGTGCGTGAAATCGCCAAGGGCCGAGTGTGGACCGGCGCTCAGGCCAAGGAACTGGGCCTCGTCGACGAACTGGGCGGTTTCTACGCCGCTGTCGCCAAGGCCAAGCAACTGGCCAAGATCGGCGACGACGTAAAGGTCAAGCTGGTGAACTACCCCAACACCCGCTCGCCCTTCGCCATGTTCGGTCAGGGCGTCGAAGCCAGCGCCCGCGGTGTCGAAGCTCTGTCCTTCCTCGGCTGGGCCTCGACCGACCCACGTGCGCAAATGGTCATGAAGCAGGCGCGCGATGCACGCCTGCGTGACGAAGGCGCAACCGTGCTGGCTCCGGAAGCCTATCCGGCCAACTGAGGCCGGTAACAGCCCTCAAAGTAAAAAACCTCCGGATCGCTCCGGAGGTTTTTTTCATTCAGACATAATGCGTCCAGAGTTCGATAAGCCGCATGCGCCCGTCAGGCGCAAAATATATCTGCAGCCAAAGGTTGGAATCCTTTGGTCCTACCTCTGCCGCGCACATCCGTGACGCCTCTGGGACTGTTTCGGACTTATGGCTCAATGCGCTACAGCTCAGAACCTTGCCTGTGTTGGTTTTGACGCGGGACACAACCGCCGTTTCCGTGTCCGATCTTACCAAACCGTACGGCAGCCGGGTTCCGGTGAATTTCACTAAAAACAGCCTCTTGATGACGATCTCGTTGTCCCAGCCCGTCCAGGCGAAGTAGTCGACGCCATCGGCATCGGTTACGTCACATCCCTCCTGATGACAGGTAAAAACTTTCGCCCAGGCAGGCTTAGCCGACACCCGGCTCCCATAAGCGGCTTTCCCGAAATCCCATTTTTCCAGCGCCTGCGCCGTCGAAGGCGTCATGCCGGTCAAAGCCAGCACAGACGCCATTATAATCGTTTTGCACATTCCCCACCTCCCACCGCAATCTAACCCGAACGCCCCAAATGAAAAGCCTCCGGATGTCTCCGGAGGCTTTCGTCTTCTCAGGATCGCAACGCGGCCCGATCGATATGCTTAGTCCACGGCCTCGGCCTTGGAGGCATTCTTGTCCTTGGCCGGCGTGATGTCGAAGGCGATCTTGCCCTCGGCCAGCTTGACCAGAATATGCCCGCCACGCACCAGCTTGCCGAACAGGATTTCGTCCGCCAGCGGCTTCTTGATGTTCTCCTGAATGACACGGGCCAGCGGGCGCGCGCCATAGAGTTCGTCGTAGCCGTTTTCGGCCAGCCACTTGCCCGCCTCTTCGGTGAGCTCGATGGTGATGTTGCGGTCGGCCAGTTGCATTTCGAGCTGAAGGATGAACTTCTGAACGACCTGACTGATGACCTCCGGCTTGAGTTGACGGAAGTTGACGATGGCGTCCAGACGGTTACGGAATTCCGGCGTGAACAGGCGCTTGATGGCCGCCTCGTCCTCACCCGAGACCTTCTCACGGCCAAAGCCGATCGAGTTCTTCTGGTTGTCCGACGCACCGGCATTGGTGGTCATGATCAGGACCACGTTGCGGAAATCGACCTTCTTGCCCACGGCATCGGTCAGGGTACCGTTATCCATCACCTGCAACAGGATGTTGTAGATATCCGGATGCGCCTTTTCGATTTCGTCGAGCAGGACGATGGCGTGCGGGTTCTGATCGACCGCATCGGTCAGCAGACCACCCTGATCGTGACCGACATAGCCCGGAGGGGCGCCGATCAGACGCGAAACGGTGTGACGCTCCATATATTCCGACATGTCGAAACGCAGAAGCTCGATCCCCAGCGTCATGGACAACTGCTTGGCCACTTCGGTCTTACCCACGCCGGTCGGGCCGGAGAACAGATAACAACCGATGGGCTTTTGCGGATCGCGCAGGCCCGCACGGGCCAGCTTCATCGCCGCCGAAAGCTGTTCGATGGCTTCGTCCTGACCGAAGACCACGCGTTGCAGGTCCTTGGTCAGATCGCGCAGCGCCTCGGTGTCGGACTTGGATACCGACTTCGACGGGATGCGGGCGATCTTGGCGATGACCGTTTCGATCTCCTTCGGGCCGATGACCTTCTTACGCTTGCTTTCCGGCAGGATCACCTGAAGCGCACCGGCCTCGTCGATCACATCGATCGCCTTGTCCGGCAGCTTGCGGTCGGTGATATAGCGCGCCGACAGCTCCACCGCCGTCTTGATGGCGGCGTCGGTGTATTTCAGGTTATGGAAGGTCTCATAATAGGGCTTGAGGCCCTTGAGGATCTTCACGGTGTCATCCAGCGACGGTTCGGTCACGTCGATCTTCTGGAAGCGACGGACCAGCGCCCGGTCCTTCTCGAAGTGCTGACGATATTCCTTGTAGGTGGTCGAACCCATGCAACGCAGTGCGCCCGAAGCCAGAGCCGGCTTCAGCAGGTTCGACGCATCCATCGCGCCGCCCGACGTTGCACCCGCACCGATGACCGTGTGGATTTCATCGATGAACAGAATGGCGTTCGGATGGGCTTCGAGTTCCTTGACGACCTGCTTGACGCGCTCTTCGAAATCGCCGCGATAGCGGGTGCCGGCCAGCAGCGTGCCCATATCCAGCGAATAGATGGTCGCACCGGCCAGAACCTCAGGCACCTCGCCTTCGACGATCTTCTTGGCCAGACCTTCGGCAATCGCGGTCTTGCCCACGCCCGGATCACCGACCAGCAGCGGGTTGTTCTTGGTGCGACGGCACAGAATCTGAATGGCGCGCTCGACCTCAGCCGAACGACCGATCAGCGGATCGACCTTACCGTGACGCGACTTTTCGTTCAGGTCGACGCAATAGGCCGCCAAAGCGTCGGTAGACGCGGCCTTGCCCGACTTTTCTTCGGAGGACGGGGTACCGTCTTCCGAAGAACCGCGCACGGTGCGCGGCTCGGACGCGCCGGGCTTCTTGGCGATGCCATGAGCGATATAGTTGACCGCATCATAGCGCGTCATTTCCTGCTCCTGCAGGAAGAAGGCGGCGTGGGATTCACGCTCGCTGAAGATAGCGACCAGCACATTGGCCCCGGTCACTTCATCGCGGCCCGACGACTGCACATGGATGACCGCGCGCTGAATGACGCGCTGGAAACCGGCGGTCGGCTTGGCTTCTTCGGATTGCGGTACGACCAGCGATTTCAGGTCGGTTTCAATATAGGCTGTGAGCGCGGTCCTGAGCTTGGTCAGGTCCACATTGCAGGCCGTCATCACGCCGGCAGCGTCGGCGTCATCCACAAGGGCCAGCAACAGGTGCTCCAGGGTCGCGTACTCATGGTGATGGGTGTTCGCATGACCCACCGCGCGATGCAGGGTTTCTTCGAGAGCGCTGGAAAACGATGGCATGTCGGCCTCTCCTTGGAGCAAAAAGCGGGTACAGGTTAGTCTGGGCTCTCCTTTGTGAACCTGGGCTGAAAGGCGGGATCAAAGCTCCCGGTAAAAACTCCGGGGAAACGATGATCCTTAGTCTTTCTCCATAGTGCACTGGAGAGGGTGTTGATGACGCAAAGATTCTGGATTCGTCGACATCAGCATATCAATCTTTCTCCATAGTGCACTGGAGAGGATGCTGATGACGACGGGCCATGTCGACCACCTGGGCGACCTTGGTCTCGGCGACTTCGTAAGTATAGACACCACACACCCCTACGCCAGTCTGATGGACGTGCAGCATGATGCGGGTGGCGTCCTCGCGCGACTTGTTGAAGAACCTCTCCAGCACGTACACGACGAATTCCATGGGGGTATAGTCATCGTTGAGGATTAACACGCGATAAAGGGACGGCTTCTGCGGTTTCGGCTTCGCATCGATAATGGCGAAGGGCGCACCCGCGGGCTTATCCACGTCCGTGACGGGAGCCTTAGGCGCACGCGCCGCCTCGACCGGCAAAACGGCCGGGGTTGCCAAACGCTGCGATAGGTTCAAAGACGACGCCAAACCTGTCCTCTTAAGCACTGTGAGAAGCGGTGCGCACCGCTTGGTCTCATCGAAAGACTCATACCGGCTTTTCTGCCTGAGTCCGATGCTCCGACAGTTTTCGCCTGAGTTCAAGATAGTGCAAACTTTAATCCTGTTAAGAGGTGGCCCGCGACATAATTGCGTTTTTACGATCACAGTTTACGCATGTGCGTTACAAATCTGTCGCGTTTCTCGCGGCTGCAAGCAGGAATAACGGTTCCGACGCCTTAAAAAACAACGGTTGTCTGAGCCGCATTGCCGGGAGCCTGCCAGGCTACATACCAGCCGTTGCCTACCTGCTGAATCCGTTCCCCTTCAGGCCTGCGCAAGGCGATCTGACGGGTTTCGAAACGGTCGCGCGAATGCACCCCAATGGTCACACCGCGCGATACGAACCCTCCGGGAAGCGGCACAATGGCAACATAGACCCCATCTTCTCCGGCGCGGGCTTCGGCCGCGGATTGTCCGTCGATCTCGACATCGACCGTAGCTCCCGGTTGCGTACGTCCCGCCACGGCAATGGCCCCACCGGCGTCGAAATCGACCACCGACAAAAGCCCCGCCTGCGGCCAGATCGGCAGACTGGCGGCACCGGCCCTCAACAAAACCGAACGCGGCGGTGCACCGATATCGGTCGAAGGCGGCACGAACAGACGCCCTTCAGCCTTGAGCAGTCGTCCTTCGCTCTCCATAGCCAGATCATAGATGCTGCCGCCGGAAGCCTGAGGCAGGCTGGCCTGAAAACGGCCATCCGCACCCGAGGTGACGCCATAGGCCTGTCCGTTCAGGCCGGTCAGCCGCACACGCACCTGCGGGCGGGCCATGCCGGTCACCAGAAGCTCTCCGGTGGCTGTCACCGCGACCGAGGTGACCTCAGGCGCGCGCATATAACCGAAATTGGCGGCGTCGTAATTGTCGGCTTCCGCGTTTTCGGGTGTCGATGCCCCACAGGCCCCCAGAGCGGCCATCAGCGCCGCAATGGCCATGATACGAGCGGTCCTGACGGAGAATAGACGCATATACGACCGCGGCTCCTGTGAATAAGGCCTTGTTAAACGGGCCTGAGCGGCCTTAGAGCACGTTCCGATCTGATTGAATCGGAACTGTACTCTAAGTTTTGTTTTATCGCGCATTTGATTCCGAAAACCGTTGCACACTTTTCGGAATGCGCTCTAACCTGTATTTAGGGCCGGTTTTCAACGCCCGCACCCATTTCATTTACGGTTTCGACCATACCGTTCGGATCATATCGCAATCAAGCCATTACACCGCCCTCCCCCTAAGACTTAAGACAGAGCCTTACCATTATGCCCGACGCCGCCCCCGCTACATCCGCCGCCCGCTCCATTGCTTCCGTTTGCATCTATTGCGGGTCTTCGGACAATGTCGATGCCAGCTACAAGACCGAGGCACGCGAACTGGGGCAGATACTGGCTGAAAACGGTCTGCGTCTGGTCTATGGCGGCGGCGGGGTCGGCCTTATGGGCGAGGCCGCGCGCGGTGCCTATGAAGCCGGGGGAAAGGTTCTGGGGATCATGCCGCAATTCCTGCGCACGCGTGAGCGTCTGCTGGATGAGGTCGAAACCATCGTCGTTCAGTCCATGCACGAACGCAAGATGATGATGTTCGAGGAATCCGACGCCTTCGTCGTCCTGCCCGGTGGGGTCGGCACGCTGGAGGAGGTTATCGAGCTTCTGTCGTGGCGGCGTCTGGATCTGCACAAGAAGCCGATCATCTTCCTCAATTCCGGCGGCTTCTGGCAGCCCTTCTTCGATCTGGTCGATTTCACCGTGTCGAAAAACTTCACGCCCGACGCCTTCCGCCACACCTACAAAAGCGTCGACACCATCGGCGAAGTGCTTGCGGCTATCGCAGAAATGGCGGCTCACGATGAGGAAATCGATACGCGCCGCATCCTTTAGTCCTCGCCGGGCGGGCCTCAATGGCGGCCTACTGTAACAACCAGACCAGCCGTGTCCGGAAGCGGCGGCCAAAGCCCACCTCTTCACGTGATTTGACGCTCGCTTCCGACATTTCGATCTCGCGGCGGTACACCCTCAACGTCGCTCTGGCGAACTCGTAATAGAGCGGCGCTTCGGAAATCAGCACGCAGTTATCGAGGCGGCGAACGGCATTGATGCGGCATTCGATCACTGCCGCGCCGCCGACACTGCTCGCCTGGGCCAGAGACGGATAGCCCCAGAGAACCTGCGACTGAGCATATTCAAAGAAGGAACTGCGCACCTCGCTGCCATCCTCTGCCTTCGTGATGAGGGTCAGTTCGGTCGGTGCCATCTTTTTGGAGGCGTCGGCCTTCTGCTCTTTTGTCATGAAGGCCGGATCGGGATGGGCCGCTGTCCACGTTTTTGCGGCCTCCACTCCACGTTCGGCCGCTGCCACATAAAGCCGCATGGCCTCATCAGGATCGGCGGGCGTCCCCAGTCCCTTTTCGTACATCACCGCCAGACGCCAGATCGCCTCGGCATCACCGAAAGATGCCCCCTTCTGGAACCATTTCAGGGCCTTCGCCGCATCCGGCGCATCTTCCCGCCCCTCAAGCGCCCATACGCCCAGCACCGTCATCGCCCGCCCGCTGCCCGCGGTGGCGGCCTGTGTGTAAAGCTGAGCCGCGCGGACCTTGTCCGGTTCGACGCCCTGCCCCGTCTCATAGGCCAGCCCCTGCCAGTAGATCGCGTCCGGATCGACCGATTTGCGGCAATAGGTCAGGCCCTGCGCCGGATCTCTGGCGACACCTGTTCCGGTCATATAGGCCTCGCACAGCCCCAGATACGCCGCCTGATATTCCCGCTCGGCGTCTTCACGGAACTGCTTCACCGCTTCGGCAGGGTCGAATTCACGCAGGATGCGTCTGGCCCGCCGGTCGCCCTGCGCCGCCGCGCGTTCGTACCACAGACGCGCCGTCTCCCGATTGGCGGTGGCGAAATTGCCTAGATGGTAGGCCTGCGCCAGTTTGAACTGCGCTTCGGTCTGTCCGGCTTCGGCCAGCCGCGTCAGATCGGTAATATAGGCGTCGCGTCCAGCCTGCCCTGAGACGGCCTGCCCCGACGCTGTCTGTGCCGACACCGTTCCGCCCAGCAAACATAGCCCCAGTAAGCCTTGGCCGATCACCCGCCCGAATATACGCTTCATCCCCCAATCCCCTGAAAATCTACGGACGGCAACGTTCGTAATCGAACTCTATACGCCGCGTCTGCCCCTTGAGCGTCCCCTCTATGGCCGCCCTGAGCCGTCCGTCCTTGGTCTGTGCGTAGATAACACGCTGCGGGAAATCGTGTCCGGTGTTTTCAAACACCGCCTCGCCATTCGTCAGGCTTTTCAACGGAAAGGCTGTCTCCGCCTGCCCGGACGGACGCGCCACAAAGGTCAGCACGCCGTCACGCATCTCCAGCGTTGTGAACTCGTAAGTGAAGACTTTTTCGGCGGAAAAGGTCCGCCCAATACCGAACAGCATCCCACCGTCGGCGGGGGTCCAGTGTTCGGTCACCGTGCGCGTCCCACGCGCCTGCGTCCAGCAGCCCGTCAGCCAGGCCATATCGCTTACCGTAGCCGCCTGCGCACTGCCGGAAACCAGCAGACCCGCCATCCATAGATACTTCATGCCCGCCTCCGTGAACCCGTCACGGAGGTTTTAGGTCATTTCGCGCCAGCCCGCCAGCCTCAGCCCTGCAGACGCTGTACGATGGCGTCGCGGCCGATAAGGAAGCTCAGGGCCCCCATGTCCGGACCATGCGGCTGACCGGTCAGGGCCAGACGCAGGGGCATGAACAGGGCCTTGCCCTTGGCGCCAGTGGCCTCCTTGATCGCCGCCGTCCACGCGCTCCAGCTCTCGCGGCCATAGTCGACAGGCAGCAGTTCCAAGGCTTTGGCAGCGAATGTCGCGTCCTCGATCACGGGCGTCATGTCGCCCCGGACCACCTGCGCCCACAGGGTCACATCCGCGAACTTGTGCAGGTTCGGCCTGACCGTTTCCCAGAACAGTTCACCCAGATCGGCATCGAGTGCAGCCAGACGCGGCTGTGCCTCGGCATAATCCATCACTTGCAAAACGCCAGCATTCAGGCGCATCAGGTCATCGAAGTCGTAGCGCGCCGGAGCACGGCCCATCTTGTCGAAGTCCTGAAGCTCGGCCAGCGCATCCAGAGACGGCGCGACCTCCAGCGGGTCCGACGTGCCGATCTTGGCCAGATGCGAAGTAATGGCGATCGGCTCAAGGCCCTGCGCCCGCATTTCGGAAATGGACAGGGAGCCGATACGCTTGGACAGGCCCTCGCCATCCGAACCGACCAGCAGGGTCATGTGCGCAAAGGTCGGTAGCGGTGAGCCCCCGAAAAACGCCGACAGAGCTTCAAAAATCTCGATCTGCGTCCCCGTATTGGCGACGTGATCCTCGCCGCGGATGACATGGGTGATCTTCATGTCGATATCGTCGACCACCGACGGCAGGGTGTAGAGGAACGCCCCATCTTCACGGATCAGCACCGGATCGGACATCGAGGTCGTGTCGACTTCGCAGTGCCCGCGCACCAGATCTTCCCAGGCCACGCGCTTGCCTTCCAGCTTGAAACGCCAGTGCGGACGGCGGCCCTCGGCCTCCAGCGCGGCCTTCTCGGCATCGCTCAGGTTCAGGGCCGCGCGGTCATAGATCGGCGGCAAACCACGCGATTGTTGTACCTTACGGCGGCGATCCAGCTCTTCGGCGGTTTCATAACAGGCATAAAGACGCCCATCGGCTTTCAGCGCGTCGGCGGCCTTCTGATAGATGTCGAAGCGCTTCGACTGATTATAGCGCTCCTGCCATTCGAGACCCAACCATTTCAGATCGGTCTCGATCAGGTCTTCGTTTTCCTTGGTCGAGCGCTCAAGGTCGGTATCGTCGATGCGCAGCACGAAGACGCCCTGATTCTTGCGCGCGAACAGCCAGTTGATCAGCGCGGCGCGCACATTGCCGGCGTGGATGCGGCCGGTGGGCGAAGGGGCAAAGCGAACCTTGACGGTCATGAGATATCCAGAGCGTGAAACCAAATCAGGAGGCGTCTCTTACGCCTTGCCGTGCGGTTTTTAAAGTCCGGATTTAAAAGGTTGCAGCCATACGCGCGAAATCGATCTCCACAGGTTGCGCGCTCAGATATAGGCCCAGACTTCGGTTGCATCTGATTGCAGGGTCAGGTTTACCGCCTCAATCTGTTGAGCAGACAACGACGGCACACCGGGGTTCAACACCTCAATGGCAAAGCGTCCGAACGCTGCGGGCCAGACATAGCTCAGGCGGTTCAGATCGACCTTCCCCCCGCAACAAGGCGCGGTCGTCGTCAGGTCGCAAAAGTCGGATTCGCTGGCGGCCTCCACGGCGTCAAACAGCCAAGGCTCAGCGTCCTGACCGCAGAGATTGCAGGTCACGCCCGACCAGTTACTACCCGGATCGAAAAAACGAACCGCATCCTCAAAGATCGCTTTGATCGTCTCTGCCTGCGGCAACATCTCACGAAGACGCATCACAACCGTATGCGCGACCTCAGGCTGAGGCTGCCAGTGCGGGTCGCGTGGTACCAGCATCAGGATCGTATCGGACATTTTATCCCCCCAAACAGCAAAAAGGGCGCTGTCGCCAGCGCCCTCCAAATCCGTTTAGTCGTCGCGGTGAACGCGCTCGGACCGTTCGTGGCGTTCCTGCGCTTCGATCGAGAGCGTCGCCGTCGGGCGGGCCTCAAGGCGACCGAGGCCGATGGGCTCACCGGTTTCTTCGCAAAAGCCGTAGGAGCCGTCATCGATACGGGCGATGGCTTCATCGATCTTGGAGATCAGCTTGCGCTGACGATCGCGGGTGCGCAGTTCCAGCGCGCGATCGGATTCCGAAGAGGCCCGGTCGACCAGATCGGGATGATTTTCCGTTTCCTTCTGCATGATGGAAACGGTTTCCTTGGACCCGGCAAGGATTTCATTCTTCCACGAAATCAGCTTCTTGCGGAAATACGAGAGCTGGCGCTCATTCATATACTCTTCGTCGTCCGAGGGACGATAGGCATCGGTATCGGTTTTGGAAAGCTCGACAGCACTCATCTTTGCACCACACCCCATGACGTTGATAACCCGTTCCGCCCACTCCGTTGTGAAACGTTTTGGGACGTAATCGCGCTGGCTCTTCCTTCCTTGCAAAAACAAGGCCCCACAAGAGACTCAGACACGGCCGGAACCGGCCATTGGCGCGGCTTATACCCGCGGAATCGCCGCGGGACAATCATCATTTCCCGATGAGACAGGCGTTTCGATTCCGCATTGCACACAAGCAAAACCGCAGGCTTGCGCGCAAAAGGCGAAATCACATTAGCTTGCGCTTCGCAAGCTCGACATAGGCGCGCGTTTCGATCTCGTTCAGAACGCCCTGCAAACCCTGATCCTCGACCTCTTCGCGCTGAAGCTCGATCATCTTCTGCAAGGACAGGAGAGCCCCGTCATCGATATCGCCGCTGAGCAGCGCGATCTTCAGGTCTTCGAGTGCCTTGAGGATATCGTTGGAGCGTTTGATCTGACGGCGGCGACGGCCCTGCAGCACATCGTCTTCGGCCTGTAGCGCCAGCAATGCGTCGATCCCGCCCAGCGACATGGCCTGAGACACCGAGGCCGCCGACGCGCTGGAACGCGCCTCGCCTGTACCGCCCAGCGCAAACCCGCCTGCGGAGGTACGCCGTGACGCCGACGGCGTTCCCACGCCCGACGGCCCGGCCGGTCCGTTGATCTTGAAGGTCATGCTTGCCCCAGGTAATGAAGAACCAGTCAGAGGTGGTATGGTCATGGCGGGGCCATTCTGGCAAACTATCCGCGCGCTCTTCTGTGGCGCAGGTCAGGTGGTGATTATTTGCCGCCCAGGGTTTCCAAGCCCTTAACGCCCCGGCAAATTTTACCCCGGAATGTCAGGCGAAAAAATAAAAACCTGATTCAAAACAACTTTATATCTGGCACGAATTTCGCAACCCTCAATTCCGATACAAACATGGTTAACGCCAACCCCATGGAATTGCGTATGCGCCGTCTGATTACCGCCTGTCTTGCCCTTATCTGCCTGTGCGCCCCTGAGGCGATGGCGGCTTCGCGCATCAAAGATATCGTCGATATCGAAGGTGTACGTAAAAACCAGCTGGTCGGCATCGGTATCGTCACCGGCCTGAACGGCACCGGCGACACGGTGCGCAACTCCCCTATGCTCAAACAAAGCATGGAGGGCATGCTGGGGCGGCTGGATATCAATATCCGTGACTCCAACCTGAACCCGAAAAACTCCGCTATCGTCATGGTAACGGCGGAACTGCCGCCTTTTGCCGCGCCGGGTTCACGTCTGGACATCACCGTATCGGCTATGGGCGATGCGAAAAGCCTGCTCGGCGGCACGCTGGCGGTCACCGCGCTTCAGGCCGCAGACGGCGAAGTCTATGCCGTCGCGCAAGGGTCTGTGCAAACAGGATCGGTGTCGGCGGGCGGGGCTTCGGGCTCGTCGGTGACAAAGGGGGTCCCCACCGCGGGCCGCGTCGCTTCGGGCGCCATTATCGAACGTGAGACCGGCTTCGACTTCAACAAGATGCCCATCGTGCGCCTGACCCTGCGCAATCCGGATTTCACCACCTCAAAGCGCGTGGCCGACACGATCAACGCCGCCTATCCCGGCACGGCCTTCGCCGACAACCCCACCGTGGTCAGCGTCCGCAACCGCCCCGAAACCAATATGATGAACTTCATCGCCGCCATTGAGCAGTTGCCGATCACGGTCGATACCCCGGCCAAGGTCGTGGTCGATGAAGTCAACGGCGTCATCGTTATCGGGGAGAATGTGCGCATCTCCCGCGTCGCCATCGCTCAGGGCAACCTGACCATTCGTGTGGATGAGCAACCCTATGCCAGCCAGCCAGCCCCCTTCTCGCAAGGGCAAACCGCCGTCGTCCCCAGCAGTGACGTCAGCGTCGAAGAGGAAAAGGGTAAGAAGCTTTATGATCTCAAAGACACCGCTTCGCTGAGCGATGTGGTCAATGGCCTGAATGTGCTCGGCGTCAGCCCGCGCGACATGATCTCGATCCTTCAGACCATCAAGGCCGCCGGTGCCTTACAGGCCGATCTGGAGGTCATGTAATCATGGCATCGGTTACCCCCCTCACGCTGGACGCCGCCTCGCTGTCGTCCGCCACCCATCGCGAACCCAAAAAGATCGGGACCGCCTTTGAATCGATGGTCGTGTCCGAAATGCTGCGCCCCATGTTCGACAGCCTGTCGACTGACGGTATGTTCGGTGGCGGTGAAGGCGAAGACGCTTTCAAATCCTTTTACGTCGACGCCATAGCCGCCCAGATGGTCAAGGCCGGCGGGCTGGGCGTTTCCGACATGGTTCAGAAACAACTGCTGTCGCTTCAGGAGGTTTCCGCATGACTGTTTCCGCCCGTGACGCCGACGACCGCGCCGCTCAGCTGGTCATACTGACCGAGCGCCTGACCGAGTGCCTGAGCACCGAGGTTACTGCCCTTGAGGCCCAGAGGCCGCTCGATATCCGCGACAGCGTCGAAGAGACGCGCAAACTGTCGGTCATCTACCGTCAGGAAAGCGCTCGTCTCAAAGCCGATCCGTCGCTTCTGAACGGCATCAGCGCCCTTTCCAAACAAAGATTGCGCGCCGCCACTCAGGCCTTTGTCGACATCTCTGAACGCCATGCCCGCGCCGTAGACGCCGCCCGCAGCGTGTCGGAAGGGCTGCTCAAAGCCGTGGCCGACTCTCTGGCCGAAATGCGCAAGCCCAGCCTGACCTACGGCCCCGGCGCCAGCGTCAACGACCGTTCGGCCCAGTCGCTCAACTACGGTTTCAGAGCCTGACCTCTTAACCTTAAGTCTTAACAGGATGTTGTCTTCCCCGCCGTTAGCACTTGCACAATACGGCGAATGGGGCAGATGGTTATGGCTGAACGGAAGAGGTTGAACCTCAAACAACTGTTATCGAGCAAGGGCGGCAATACGACGATTGTCTTTACCCTCTCGCTTGCGGCGCTTCTGAGTGCCTCAGGCGGCGCGCTGGACGTCTTTACGGCGCAATCCCTGCGCGCACGCTTTCAGGACGCCATGGACGCTTCGGTTCTGGCCGGGCTTCTGCAGGACTCAACCGACCGCATCCCCACGGCAACGCACACCTTTCACCTCAATCTGACCGAGGTAGAAAGCGAGCCCGCCTACACCACCGACGACACCACCCTCAGCGGGCACGTTGAATACGACATGCCGACGCGGTTTCTGGGGCTGGTCGGCATCAACACCCTGAAGGTCGGCGTCAACGCCACTGCCATCGGTACGAAATCGAAAAGCGGTCCGTGCATTCTTGTGCTCGATCCCTCCGGTTCGCAGGCGCTTCTGGTCAATTCCGGCGCAAAAATCAGTGCGGCCGGATGCAGCCTGCACGTGAAGTCAAAGGCTTCGCCCGCCGCTATTTTCAATTCCGGCTCAAGCCTCGCCTTCGATAATATCTGTGTCGAAGGATCGAACGTCATCCGCAACTCGACGACCGTGCCCAACCTGTCCTTATCGTGCACTACCGCCGATGACACATGGGCCGCACAGTTACCCAAGGTGTCGAGCAGCGCCTGCACCCAGTCCAACGGCAATTTCAACACCGCAACCGTAAGCCTGACGCCCGGCGTTTACTGTGGCTGGTTCAATTTCAACAATTCATCGGCCAAGGTGAGCTTTGCCCCCGGCCTCTATGTGATCCGGGGCGGCGGCTGGAATGTCAATGGCGGCGTCTGGAGCGGCGCAGGCGTGACCTTCTATTTCGAGGACACCTCGAAAATACAGTTCAATTCCGGCATTTCAGCCGAATTGAGCGCGCCGACTTCGGGGACATATAAGGACATTCTGTTCTTCGAAAAACCCGGCCTGTCGAAATCGGACTTCATCTTCAACAACGCTGTGGCCAACCATATGGACGGCCTGATCTGGCTGCCCAGCCGCAATGTCACCTTCAATGCGCAGTCGAAGATGACCAGCGACCGCCTGTCGATGGTCATGAACCGCCTGATCGTCAACAATACCGACTGGAAGGTCGAACCGATGTCCGCCCCCGCATCCTCAGGTGCCAGCCTGAGCAATATCCGCCTGCTGAAATAAGATGGGGTTCTAAGGCGTCGGCCCGCCGTCGCGCTTCAGCCGGTAATAGTCGTCATTGCGCGCATCGACATCGTGCATCATCTGCTGCTTTTCCGTTGAATAGACACCGGGTGCAGGCAGGTCGGGCGGTGTGTAACGCGGTGAATCCGGGCCGTTGACACGCTTCCAGTAGTCGACATTACCGGGGTCAGACTTATAGCGGCGGGCGGCTTCGTTGGCAGACACCTGAGCGTCCCAGTAGGTCTGCTTACCCGGTTTGACAGGCAGAGGCTTCGCGTCGACATAGCCCCGCGACGGGCAATCCGGCGGCAAGGTCGTCCCGTCCATCAGCGCTTTGCGACAATCCTGCCCGTGCCGTAACGCCCGGCCCAACCGCTCCTGCCCCTCAAGACTTACCGTGTCCGGCGGCATCTCCGTCCTGTTCTGTGTCCCCTCCGACGCGGCCTGTGGCCCGTAGCGATCTCCGGGCATCTCATGAACAGGCGGCATATGCCTGAGGAAGCGCGCATCGCCGCTGTTCCTCGCAGGGTGCGCAGGCAGCGGCAATATCCATATCTCAGGCCGGGTCGTTGAAACCGGGGCGGTGCGGATAACGGGCGGCCGCGACACCAGAAACAGTGCACCGAGCAGCATATGCCCTCCGGTGACACACAGGATCACCGCGCCTGCCCGTTCGATATCCGTCCGTGTCCGCGACATTCAGCCCCCAAAAGCTTCGCTCAGGATACCGGTGCGATTCAGACCTTTATATGGTGTCCGACAGACACAATATTTCCGGAAGCGTTCGCAAAACGTTCTTGCGCAACTCCGGCAAATGGGGCAGGTAATCCCGAAACGCCTGCTGACACTTTTTCGACGCGGCCGGCGTACCTATATGGCCCCAGAGCAGGTTTCGTTCAAATTGAACCGCAGACCTACTCTGAATTTTTGTTTTGCCGCATTTTCAACGCTCAACCGCCAGGGCAGCATTTGGCGCTTAAGCGAAAAATGCTCTGTGTTCCCTGCCTGATGGATGTGCGCGTAATGGCTGATACCCGACACGATAAGGATGCATTGATGACCAGCTCTAACCTCATGCAGGGCTTCATCAAGGTGCGCGGTGCGCGCGAACACAATCTCAAGGGCGTCGATATCGACATCCCGCGCGGCAAGCTTGTGGTCCTTACCGGCCTGTCCGGGTCCGGCAAGTCGTCCCTGGCCTTCGACACCATCTATGCCGAGGGGCAGCGCCGCTACGTGGAATCGCTGTCGGCCTATGCACGGCAGTTCCTTGAGCTGATGTCCAAGCCCGATGTCGACCTGATCGAAGGCCTGTCGCCCGCCATCTCCATCGAACAGAAGACGACCTCGAAAAACCCGCGTTCGACCGTGGGTACGGTGACCGAAATCCACGACTATATGCGTCTTCTGTGGGCGCGCGTCGGCATCCCCTATTCGCCCGCCACCGGTCTGCCGATCGAGAGCCAGACCATTTCGCAGATGGTCGACAAGATCATGGCCCTGCCCGAAGGCACGCGCATCCTGCTGCTGGCCCCCTTTGTGCGCGGTCGCAAGGGCGAATATAAGAAGGAAATCGCCGACCTTCAGCGTCAGGGCTTTCAGCGACTTAAGGTCAACGGCGAATATTACGCCATCGAAGACGCCCCCAAGCTTGATAAGAAGTACAAGCACGATATCGACGTCGTGGTCGACCGCGTGGTCGTAAAGGGCGGCCTGATGCAGCGGCTGGCGGACTCGCTGGAAACCGCCCTTCGTCTCGCCGACGGGCTGGCCATCGCCGAATTCGCCGACATCGCCGAAGGGGAAACCGAGCCGAAGCGCATTATTTTCTCGGAAAAGTTCGCCTGCCCCGTGTCCGGCTTCACCATTGCCGAGATCGAACCGCGCCTGTTTTCGTTCAACAATCCGTTCGGGGCCTGCCCGACCTGCGACGGACTTGGCGTCAAGCTGACCTTCGATCGCAATCTGATCATCCCCGACGAATCCGCGACACTCAAAGACGGCGCGATTGCCCCATGGTCCAAGGGGCCGTCGCCGCTCTACAGCCAGACGCTCGAGGCCCTGTCGCTGCATTACGGCTTCGCGATGGACACCAAATGGCGCGCCCTGATGCCGGAGGCGCAGGAGGTGATCCTCAACGGGTCCGGTTCGGAGAAGATCAAATTCACCTATCAGGACGGGTCGCGCCGCTATGACGTGACCAAGCCGTTCGAAGGCGTCATCCCGAACATGGAGCGCCGCTACCGCGAAACCGACTCCTCATGGGTGCGCGAAGACCTCAGCCGCTATCAGGCCGAAACCCCGTGCGAGGCCTGCGGCGGCAAGCGCCTCAAGGCCGAAGCCCTGGCGGTCAAGATAGACGCCAGAGACATCGCCGAAATTTCAGGCATGTCGATCAAAAAGGCCCATGAGTGGTTCGACGCCCTGCCCGCCCGTCTTAGCGAAAAGCAGATGGATATCGCGCGCCGCATCCTCAAGGAAATCCTCGATCGCCTGAACTTCCTCAATGCGGTGGGGCTCGACTACCTCAACCTGTCGCGCAATTCCGGTACGCTGTCGGGCGGGGAATCGCAGCGCATTCGTCTGGCCTCGCAGATCGGTTCGGGCCTGACCGGCGTGCTCTATGTGCTGGATGAACCGTCTATCGGCCTGCATCAGCGCGACAATGACCGCCTGCTGGAAAGCCTTAAAGGCCTGCGCGATCTCGGCAATTCCGTCCTTGTGGTCGAACACGACGAAGACGCCATTCTCACCGCTGACTATGTCATCGACATGGGACCGGCGGCGGGCGTCCACGGCGGCGAGGTCGTGGCCGAAGGCACGCCCGATGAGGTCAAGGTCAACCCCAAGTCACTGACGGGGCAATACCTGACCGGCAAGCGCGAAATCCCGCTGTTCTTTTCCAAGGACACCGATGAGGAACGCCGTCCGATCAACAAAAAGAAGATGCTCAAGGTCATCGGCGCGCGCGGGAACAATCTGAAAAACGTCACGGGAGAAATCCCGGTCGGCGTCATGACCTGCATCACCGGCGTGTCCGGTGGCGGCAAGTCGACCTTTACCCTTGAAACCCTGCATAAGGCAGCGGCGCGACGACTGAACAACGCCTCGGCCAACCCCGCTCCGCACGACAAGATCGAAGGGCTGGAGTTCTTCGACAAGGTGGTCGAGATCGATCAGTCGCCTATCGGGCGCACCCCGCGGTCCAACCCCGCCACCTATACCGGCGCCTTCGGCCCGATCCGCGACTGGTACGCGGGTCTGCCCGAAGCCAAGGCCCGCGGCTATGGCCCCGGGCGCTTCTCCTTCAACGTCAAGGGCGGGCGCTGCGAGGCCTGTCAGGGCGACGGCGTCATCAAGATCGAAATGCACTTCCTGCCGGACGTCTACGTCACCTGCGATGTGTGCAAGGGCCGCCGCTATAATCGCGAGACGCTGGAAATCGTCTTCAAGGGCTATTCCATCGCCGACGTGCTCGACATGACCGTCGAAGAAGGCGCGGAGGTGTTCAAGGCCGTGCCGACCATCCGCGACAAGCTGGAAACGCTCAAGCGCGTGGGACTGGGCTATATCAAGATCGGCCAGCAGGCGACGACCCTGTCCGGCGGCGAGGCGCAGCGCGTCAAACTGTCCAAGGAATTGTCGAAGCGTGCCACCGGTAAGACGCTTTATATCCTCGACGAACCGACCACCGGTCTGCACTTTGAAGACACGCGTAAGCTTCTTGAGGTGCTGCACGAACTGACCGACCACGGCAACACCACGGTGGTGATCGAGCACAATCTCGATGTCATCAAAACCGCCGACTGGCTGCTCGATTTCGGCCCCGAAGGCGGTGACGGTGGCGGTGAAATCGTGGCCTTCGGTACGCCGGAAAAGGTCGCGGACAATCCGAAATCGTGGACGGGCAAGTATCTGAAGGACATTCTGGCGCGCCACAAAGAGCGGAAGAAATAACCGCTTCGGCGGTTTATGAACCCGGCGTTAACCTTGTTCAGGGCATTGAATCTGACGGTATTCCTTCGATTCGAGCCCTTGCCATGCGCTGTCATTCCCTTCTGATTACGGTCGCTGCCTTCGCCCTGATGAGCGCGGGCCTGTCCGGCTGCGGCGGCAAGCCCAAGCCCGAACATGGCGACGCCCATGCCGAAGAGGCCGCTGACGGCCATGGTGATGACCATGGCGGCGGCGATCACGGCGCGGTAAAGGCCGATGTGGCGCACTGGAGCTACGAAGGCGATGACGGTCCCGCGCACTGGGGCGACCTGTCGGGCGACAACAAGGCCTGTAAAGCCGGCCATCGTCAGTCGCCGATCAATCTGAGCGGTGTCGCGGCCCCCAAGAGCATCAATATGACGCTCGACTATACGTCCTCACCGGCCAAGATCCAGAATATGGGCCACGTCATTCAGGTGTCGCCCACCGATGGCGGCGGCGTGGTCATGGACGGCGTGCGCTATAAACTGGTGCAGTTCCACTTCCACACCCCGTCCGAGCACACGATCGACGGCCACCGCGCGGCCATCGAAACCCACTTCGTGCACAAGAATGATAAGGGCGATCTTCTGGTCATCGGCGTGCTTTCCGACATTGGCGTGGCCGACCCCATGCTGGCCCCGATCTGGACATGGCTGCCGACCGATCCCGGCCCGTCGTCGCTGATCCCGGACCTGTTGATCAATGCCCGTGACCTGATGCCGGCGACTGAGGAATTCTATGCCTATTCCGGCTCGCTGACGACGCCGCCGTGCTCGGAAAACGTGACATGGCTGGTCTATGCCTCGCCCCTGTCGATCAGCGCCGAACAGATCGACGCCTATCAGCGCCTGACGGGACCGAATGCCCGCCCGATTCAGGTGGCGCAGGACCGCGACGTCCTGCACATCATCGGCGGTTAAATCTTAGCTACTTGGGCTGCTCTTTTTTGAGCATCTGATAGGCAGAGGCCACGGCACCGATCAGGATCGCCGTGGTCAGGGGTGCGATCACGCCATTGACCAGCAGATAAACCCCGGTCAGCGGCTCAAGAATATTGGCCAGTTGCGACACGTCCGGCAGCGGTACCTCATCGACCGTGACCACGTCTTTTCCGGTAATCAGTGCGGCCATCGCCATATAGACGACCTGCGCCAGTATGCTCACGACCATGGCCATCAGGAAGGCCACGCCGAAACCACCCAGCAGCGACCAGAAGCGGCCATGGGTCAGGCGAATAGAGCCGGTCAGGTTGAAGTGCCCCTCGTCGAAGCTCTGGACGCTGACCATCGACAGGCGCACCATGAGCCAGATGTTGAAGATCATCGCCACGGCCATGGTCAGGGTGCCGATCACCGGCACGATCGCCTTAGACACCGCCCCGACCAGCAGCGACAACAGCCCGCCGAACAGGCTGAGTACGATGGCGCTGACGACGGTGACCACAATGATGATCAGTGCCAGAACGAAGGACAGGGCTACCTGACGCAGTTCGTCGCCCCCCAGACGCAGAAAACCGAAGCGATCCGAATGACCGCCCAGCACCGCGCGATAGATGGCGCAGGTGATGATGGCCGAAAACATCAGGGTGATCATCAGGGCCAGCAGATAGGCCGGTCCCAGCCGCATCAGAAGCTCGGCCGTTTTCTCAGGTTCCTTGGGTAACTGCCCCTGAATAAAGGCATTCCACTCCGGCCCGGCCACCGACATCAGAAGCGCCGTCGATAAAACCAGCGCGATCAGAAGCACGGCTCCCCACCAGCCGATGAGCGATGGCCGCTCACGGATAAGGCGAAAGCCTTCAAAAGCGAAATCAACGGACAAGGCCATTCAGGAACCCGAAACAATATACCCGCAGCCTATGGCGACAGGCCCGGCGAAAGGATTATCCCTTAGCGCGAAGTGCGCTGATTTGCCTATAGGCCGTCGCCAAAAAAGCAATGCTGAGCGGCAGGAACAGACCGATCCCCAAGGCCAGCTCGATCAGGACGCCAGCGATACCGATGTCCGGCACGACCGCCGTCACCACCACCAGCGGCAACAGTATATAGGCATAGCCGAGAAACAGCTTCACGGTCTGCCCCGAAGACAGGGTCAGGGCATTGAGCGACACCACGCGATGTTCGGCTATGGTCGCAGCACGGTGCAGCCACAGCTTGACCGCCAGTATGCCAAGGGTCAGCAGGATGGCGGCCAGAGCCACGATAAGCACCACGCCCTGAGGCTGAGGCCCTTCGACCAGAGCGGCAAACAGGCCATGCGAATTGGAAAACTCCGCGTCGCCAAGCCCCGCCGCCCCCATGAACAGAGCCAGCACCACCGCCGCCGTGACGAACACCATCAGCCAGAACAGCGCAACCAGCAGCCCCGCCGCCAGAAGACGCCCTTCCGGCTTACCGAACTGAAGTCCGCCGATACCAAGCCCTTCGGATTTGGCGTACCGGTCGCCGAACAGGGCCAGCCGGTATAGCGCGCCTGCCGCCGCGATTTCGACCAGAACGGCCAGCAGGATCAGCAGACGCTTGCCCCACATCCCCACAAACGGCATCTGGCTGAGGGCGACGACGGCGAACAGAAGCACCAGCACCGGCCAGGCCTTGCGCCACAGCAACGGCAGGATTTGTACCGCCGTCTTAAGCGCACCAATAAGGTGGAAGGCCTTGCCGAAACTCATAACCGATAGTCCCCAATAGTCCCCAAAGGCTTACCTGATAAGGCTTAAGCCTGACGCACTGTTAAACAAATCCTTTCCCTTTAAAAGGGCAAAGGCAATGTCTGGCGCATTTTTAGGCGCGATGTGGCCATGAGCCACCATCCGCCGTGACATCGCCATACAGTTTATTTATATGAGCCGCATGACATTGAAACCCGTACACATCATCGGCGGCGGTCTCGCCGGTTCCGAAGCCGCCTGGCAGCTGGCTCAGGCCGGCGTCCCCGTCATCATCCACGAAATGCGCGGTGAGCCCGTGCTGGATAGCACTGGCGGAAACGCCAGCGTCAAGACGACCGACGCCCACCAGACCGACGGACTGGCGGAACTGGTCTGCTCCAACTCCTTCCGCTCGGACGACTGGGAATTTAACGCCGTCGGCCTGCTCCACGCCGAAATGCGCCGGGGCAACTCGCTGATCATGGCCTGCGCCGACAAGCATCAGGTGCCCGCCGGTGGCGCGCTGGCCGTTGACCGCGAAGGCTTTTCCGCCGCCGTCACCGCTGCGCTGGAGGCCCATCCGCTGGTTACCCTCGTGCGTGAGGAGGTCACCTCGCTGAAGGATACCGACTGGTCGAACGTCATCTGCGCCACCGGACCTCTGACTTCGGAACGCCTGTCGGACGTCATCCTTGAACTGACCGGCGAAGGGCACTTAAGCTTCTTCGACGCCATCGCGCCGATCGTGCATTTCGACTCCATCGACATGTCCGTGGCGTGGCGACAATCGCGCTACGACAAGGAAGGCCCCGGTGGCGACGCGGCGGCCTATATCAACTGCCCCATGAATAAGGATCAGTACGAGGCCTTTGTCGATGCCCTGCTGAGCGGCCCCAAGGCGGATTTCAAGGAATGGGAGCACGTCCCCTATTTCGACGGCTGCCTGCCCATCGAGGTGATGGCCGAACGCGGGCGCGAAACCCTGCGCTTCGGTCCGATGAAGCCCGTCGGCCTGACCGATCCGAACAATCCGACGGTCAAACCTCATGCGATTGTTCAACTGCGTCAGGATAATGCGCTGGGAACGCTCTATAATCTGGTCGGCTTCCAGACCAAGCTGAAGCATGGCGCACAGGCCGATGTCTTCCGGATGATCCCCGGCCTTCAGAACGCGCAGTTCGCGCGTCTGGGCGGCTTGCACCGCAATACCTTCATCCAGTCGCCGAAGGTGCTGGGGGCGGACCTGCGGCTGAAGCGCCTGATTGCCGAGGGCCGTTCGCTGCGCTTCGCGGGTCAGATCACCGGCGTCGAAGGCTATGTCGAAAGCGCCGCCATGGGGCTTCTGGCCGGGCGTTTCGCCGCCGCCGAAGCCAGAGGCGAAACGCTTACGCCGCCACCGCCGACCACAGCGCTGGGGGCCCTGATCGGCCATATCACCGGCGGGCATCTGGCTGACGAGAAGTCCTCCTTCCAGCCGATGAATATCAATTACGGCCTTCTGCCGCCGCTGGAAGCGCCGAAATTCGACGAGAATGGTCAGAAAATTCCCCTCAAGGAGCGTGGGCGGGCTAAAAAACGCCTGATGAGCATCCGAGCCTTGCGCGACATCGAAGCCTGGTTAAAAACAGAACCGGTGACCGTCTGACTGTGTGTGTGATGAAAGCCCTTAAACTTCTTTCTGCCGCTTCGATCCTGCTCCTGAGCGCCTGTGCGACGACCGAGACGCCGCCGCCCATGCCCCTGCCTGTGGTGGTGCCGTCCTCCCTGTCGCCACAACCGATCCTGCTGTTCGACGTGCAAAAGGAAGGGCGTAAGCTCTATACGCTCAGCGATGAGTTTCCCTACTGCGACAAGCTGACCGGTAAGGTGGTCGTGGTGCCGAAATGGTTCCGTACCGACTTCGCGTCCGTGCCGTGGTTCGGTCAGTTCGCCGTCAACACCAACGGGCCGACCATCCGGGCCGCCATCGTCCACGACTGGCTCTACGCCATCGGCGAAGCCGGCAAGCGTCAGGACGCCGACGACATCTTTTACCGCGCCATGCGCAAATGGGGTGTTAGCGAAATCGAAGCCCGCATCGCCTATAATGCCGTGCGTCAGGGCGGTGAACGCGGTTACGGACTGGCGTCCGACTGGCTGTTCGTCAATCCGTCGGAGCCGGGTGCCCGCTTCCCTGCCCCCTTCCCCAAGCCGAAAACGGGCGTCGTGATGACCCTGCCACAGTGCAAGGGCTTCGAGGAGATGGTGGCCAGGGGCTGGAAGGCCTATCCGCAATATCCGGTCGCGCCGCAACCGGTCGTCACTGAACCGAAGCGCAAGCCTCTGTTCGGGATCGGATAAGTTTAGAGCCTACCGGTCACAAACGTCCACAGCAGACGCAGGCGTAGCGACAGCGCGCCGCGCACCCGCCCCTGCCACAGATCCGCCGCCACAACAGCGGGCAGGACCAGCGGCAACAGGGGCGATGGCACCGCCTTCATGCCTGCCCGTGCTTCACGCAGCAGATGACCGCCTTCGGCGTCTCCCGTTTCCTCAGGCTTGAGACGTCCGGCCACCTTCAGAGCCGCCAGCGCCTGAAACCGGGCGGGCGCAAGCAACACGGCGGCGTCGGCTTGCGGGGCCAGTATGCGCGCCGCCTGAGCCATAATCGCCCCCTGCCCTTTGTCTGCGACCGTCAGCGCCTCACGCAGCCCCATCGGCCCGTCCAGCAGGACGCGATGCGCGTCGATGGCCTCGATAAACGCCTGAACGTCAATGGCGTGATGGCGCGCGACGGCCTCAAGCGCGGCGCTCAAAGGGTGGTAGCGGACCTTACGGCCGTCGCGGATTTCCTCAAGCGCCTCGACCCACCACGTATAGCGAATGTCGCCCAGCAGAGGTTCGGACACGCGGGAGGGCATATCCCGCAACAACTCGGCAAACGCCGCCAGCGTCAGCACATCGGCGCGCGTTTGCACGTCCTCGATAAACTGCGCGGACAGACGCACGACTTCGTCGCGCGGCACGGTTTCGTCTTCGGGCAAGGGGGCGGCGTCTGACATGCCCTGCCCTTACCCCGCTCCTCATCAAAAGCAACAAAAAACCGCCCCACCCTGAGGATGGAGCGGTTGATTATTGGTCCGGGCTGCGGCCTTACGGCTGCGGCTTGGCCTTGCCCTTGAAGCCGCCGACATCGACCACCTCGGCCTCCGCCTGATTGCGGTTGACGCCCCACAGCAGGATGACCGGCGCAGCAACATAGATCGACGAATAGGTGCCGATAACGATACCGAAGATCAGCGCCACCGAGAAGGAGAACAGCGCCTCGCCGCCCAGAACCGCCAGACCGGTGAGCGCCATGACGGCGGTAACCCCGGTGATGATGGTACGCGACAGGGTTTCATTGATCGACATGTCGATAATGTCCTTCAGCGGCAGCTTCTTATACTTACGCAGGTTTTCACGGATACGGTCGAACACGACGACAGTGTCGTTCATCGAAT
>JASGGL010000006.1:0-30819 GCA_047605065.1 Asticcacaulis sp. | reverse complement strand
AGAAGGTGGCCATCGACAAAGGGACCTTTCCATACGGAGCGAGCCATGGATTAGCGAGCCTTCTTAAGGTGACGCGAGCGGATGATGAACTTATCCGTCGCTTTGTTGGTACGGGTTTTGCGGCCCTTGGTGGGCTTGCCCCACGGGGTGACCGGGTTACGACCACCGGAGGTCCGGCCTTCACCACCACCGTGCGGGTGGTCGATCGGGTTCATGGCCACGCCGCGGACGTGCGGACGCCAGCCCTTGTGACGGGCGCGACCAGCCTTACCGAGGCTTTCGTTCATGTGGTCCGGGTTCGACACAGCACCGACCGTGGCCATGCAGGTGTCGAGCACCATGCGCAGTTCACCGGAGCCGAGACGGATCTGGGCGTAACCAGCGTCACGACCAACCAGCTGAGCGTAAGCACCAGCCGAACGGGCCAGCTGACCGCCCTTAAGGGGCTTCAGCTCGACATTGTGGATGATCGTACCGACCGGCAGCGAACGCAGCGGAGCCGCGTTGCCCGGCTTCACGTCGACCTTTTCCGACGCGATGACAGTGTCACCGGCCTTAAGGCGTTGCGGAGCCAGGATGTAAGCCTTTTCGCCGTCTTCATACGCGATCAGCGCGATGAAGGCGGTGCGGTTCGGGTCATATTCCAGACGCTCGACCGTACCGGCGACATCAAACTTGCGACGCTTGAAGTCGATAATGCGATAGAGCTTCTTCGCGCCGCCGCCACGGAAGCGGACGGCCACGCGACCGCCGGCACCACGGCCGCCGGACTTGGTCAGACCTTCGACCAGCGACTTTTCCGGGCGACCCTTGTGCAGCTCGGAACGGTCAACGAGGACCAGTTCACGACGGCCGGGCGAGGTCGGGTTGAATTGCTTCAAAGCCATTGTTCAATCCTCTCCTTACAGACCGGTGGTGATGTCGATGGATTGGCCCTCTTCGAGGGTGACAATCGCCTTCTTGACATCGTTGCGACGGCCCATGATGCCCTTGAAGCGCTTGGTCTTGCCCTTCGTGACAACCGTGTTGACCTTTACGACCTTGACGTTGAAGAGCGCTTCAACCGCCGAGGCAATCTCGTCCTTCGAGGAGTCCAGCGACACCTTGAAGACCACCTTGTTCTGTTCCGACAGAACGGTCGCCTTTTCGGTGATGTGCGGCGCCAGGATGACGTCGTAATTGCGGATAGTAGCAGCCATGACTTAGGCCTCCACTTTGAAGCGGGCTTCGATCGCTTCGACCGCCGACTTCGTCAGGACCAGCGTCTGGCGGCGCAGAACGTCATAAACGTTCAGACCAGCCGACGGCAGGACGTCGATGTTCGGGATGTTGCGCGAAGCGAGGGCGAAGTTGCTGTCAACTTCCGGACCCGCGATGATGAGAGCGTTCTTCAGGCCCAGCGTTTCGAACTTGGCGCGAAGAGCAGCGGTCTTAGCCGAATCAAGCGCGGCCTGATCGAGAACGATCAGAGCACCCGCCTTGGCCTTCGAGGACAGGGCGTGACGCAGGCCGAGAGCGCGGACCTTCTTCTGCAGATCGAAGGCGTGCGAGCGAACGACCGGACCGAAGGCGCGCGAACCGCCGACGAACTGCGGTGCACGGCGCGAACCGTGACGAGCGCCGCCCGAACCCTTTTGCTTGTACATCTTCTTACCCGTACGAGAATTCTCGTTGCGGGTCTGCACCTTGTGCGTACCGGCGCGGCGCTTGGCCAGCTGCCAGTTGACGACGCGGGCGAGGATGTCGTTGCGGATCTCTTCGAGGCCGAAAACGGCGTCAGAGACGTCAACCGAACCGGCCTTGCCGTTGTCGAGAGTGATAACGTCGAGTTTCATGATTATTCAGCACCCTCTTCTTGAGCGGGAGCTTCCTCAGCTTGAGCCGGAGCGGCAGCAGCCTTCTTCAGACCGGCCGGGAACGGCAGGTCCTGCGGAGCCGACTTCTTCACGGCGTCACGGATCTTGACGAACGAACCTTCCGCACCCGGGACAGCGCCACGGATGAAGATCAGGCCGCGCTCGGCGTCGATACGAACGACTTCGAGGTTGAGCGTAGTGACGGTTTCAACACCATAGTGACCGGCCATCTTCTTGCCGGGGAAGGTGCGGCCCGGATCCTGACGGTTACCCGTCGAACCGTGGGCGCGGTGCGAGACCGAAACACCGTGGGTGGCGCGCATGCCGCCGAAGTTCCAGCGCTTCATGGCACCGGCAAAACCCTTACCGATGGTCGTGCCCTGAATGTCGACGCGCTGACCTTCGACGAAGTGATCGGCCGAGAATTCGGCGCCGACTTCGACGAGGGCGTCTTCAGAGACGCGGAACTCGGAGAGGATGGCCTTGGGCTCGACCTGAGCCTTGGCGAAACGCTCACGCTCGGGCTTCGAAACGTTCTTGGCCTTGCGGGTACCGGCGCCCAGTTGCAGCGCGGTGTAGCCGTCCTTGTCCTTCGTACGCTGGGCCACAACCTGGCAGCCTTCGAGCGAAAGAACGGTGACGGGGGTGTGCTGGCCCTGCGCGTCGAAATAACGCGTCATGCCCAGCTTCTTGGCGAGGAGACCTGTTCTCATGACCGGACCCCTTAAATCTTGATCTCGACGTCCACACCGGCGGACAGGTCGAGCTTCATGAGCGCGTCAACGGTCTGCGGGGTGGGATCGACGATATCGAGCACGCGCTTGTGCGTGCGGATTTCGAACTGCTCACGCGACTTCTTGTCCACGTGCGGCGAACGGTTCACGGTGAAACGCTCGATCAGCGTCGGCAGGGGAATCGGCCCGCGGACGGTGGCACCGGTGCGCTTGGCCGTATTGACGATTTCACGCGTGGAATGGTCCAGCACGCGGTGATCGAAGGCCTTGAGCCTGATGCGGATATTCTGACGATCCATATCGCTCTTATTCCAAGTTAAGGGGTTGCGTATCCCGCGTCCGTTGAACCATTTCAAAGACCGGCTTCGACCTTAAAACGTAAGACCGACGCGAAATCCGCAAAAACAAAGCCGCGCGGTGTTACCCGCGTGGCCATTCGGAAAGACTAGAAGCGTCACCTGAAATCAGATGAGGCCGCTGACTTAATTTCGTAGTATGCGGATCGCATCTGAAGCCGAAACTTCACGGCCGATCCAACAGAGGCCGCGTATATGCCGAAGGAGAAGGCTTCCGTCAACCCCTTCTGACATAAAAGTTTGCGCTTTCAGGCCGCCATGCCTTCGCTGGCCGCAGCGGGGCCGCTCAGACGTCTCAGCCCACGCCGGAACATGGCGTGGAGCGCGTCGCGCTTGCCCTTGGGGCAGGTTTCACAGGCCCGAATGATGCGCAGACGTCGTTCAAAGCTCAGCCGGATGCGCCTCAGCTTGCCGCGCGCCACCGGCGACATCGCCACCACGGCATCGGCCATGATGGTCATCAGGTGCGGACGCGTTTCGATCACGCCTTCCAGACAGATTCGCGCCGGAGCCGTCAGGTTGTGCTTATACCCCTCGCCGCCCGCGCCGAAATCGACCTGAGTGACACCCTGCTGCGCCACATGCTCCATGATTCTCAGGGCCAGAAGGATACCGGGGCTATAGCGATAATAGGCATCCGAATAGGCCGGGAACCAGAAGTGCACGTAATTGCCGCGCATCAGGCAGATTTCCGCCGCGACCAGCACCGGAGCTTCGCCGCTGATATCGCGCAGGACACCCACGCGTAGGCCGAAGCCTTCATCCTGACGCTTGGCCAACTGGCTCAACAGGGTCAGCGTCCAGCCACAGCCGAACACGTCATGCATGCCCGACCGCGCATATTGCTCGCGCTTCTGCTCGATCACCCACTCCAGCAGTTGCGGCGTGACCATTTCGAAGCTGAAGGCAAAGCCGCCAAAATCCTTTTCGACATTGCGCTGACAGCGACCGATATTCTTGTAGAACTTGTGATGCTGCGTCTTCTGACGGGCAAAATAGGCATCGTACCCGTCGGACAGGTCGGCGATCTGGGTAATGGCTTCGATCGTGCGGCTGCGCACCGAAGCGCCCGCCGTCATGTCCCCTACCCAGCCCATGAACTCCAGCCGGTCCGCCTTCAGCGACCGCAGAAGAAGCTGATAATCGACTTCGAACCCGGTATCGGCGATGACACCGTGATAGTCAGTCAGCGGTGCGCCCAGAGGCTGAATGATGCGTCCGCGATTCTGGTAGGGCAGAAAACCGGCGATTCGCCCATCCTCATCGATCAGACGCGCGATATGCGCATCGGGAACGCTTTGACCTATGTCCATGACGTAGCGCACATCGAAATAGGGGCCGATCAGGTCAGGCCTGCGCGACGTGAACCCTTCCCAGGCCGCGATATCGACCGGATTGAGGTCTTCGGGTGCGACGATTTCGACCCGCTTCAGTCTCGACATGCTCTTTCAACCCCATATGTGGTCCCTGACCTATAGGGCAACGAGGTTGAAATCGGCCTAAGGAAGACGGTTAACGCCCGGCAACATCTGAGAGCGCCAGCCACAGATCACAACGCAGATCGGCTTCGGCCACCTCTTCCGGATCGTCCAGATAGTGAAAGAGAAGCGGCTGGTCGGCCAGCTCATGTCCGGCCTCTATGACCGCGGCATAAAGCGCGTCAATGGCCGGGTCGATAGCGTCGTAATCCCCATAATGGCGATGACGCGCGCAGACTCCGCCCGGTATGTCGATACGATAGAGATCGCCGCTCAATGCCCCCTCGCCGCCCACATCGATGGCGGCTTCGGCGCGACACTCCGCCGCAGGCACAAAGCGCGGATCATCATGCCTGTAGCCGTAAAGGCCTCGCAGGCTTTCCATCGGTAGTTCCGCGAATACCAGCTCGAACAGACGCCCATAGACCGCGTTCAGTTCGGGGTAGGCCCCGACATTGCGCAACGCCGTCAGACTGAGCGGTTCGGCGGTGACGATCTCGATACTGAGCGGCGCGTCGCCCTGCGCCGGGCGGCTGAGAGAATCGCTCAGACGAGCGCGCAGGTCCGGTGCCCGGCGGATGTCAGAGGCCGTATGCCCCGTGCCGTCCTTCAAGGCCCGGGCAAGCCCTTGCGAGGTGGCGTATCCGGCGGCTTCGGTCGCTCGACCGATCGACTGCTCCAATGCCGGAACCGCCCGCGCCAGCCTTATGCGCTGAAGGGTTTCATTGAGGGTTTCACCGGTCATCAGCCGGTAGACGCGATGAAAATGAAAGGGCGACAGGGCCGCAATAGCCGATAAGGCCTCAAGCCCCGGCGCGTCATTGAGATCGGCGGCTTCAAGGTGGGCGATAACCCGCTCGATGCGGGCCGCATAGGACTGACGCTGCGCTGAGGCACGATCTTCGGTCATGACGGAACCTCCTAAAGAGTGATGGGTCCCACCCTAACGCCATAACCGATGTCCGTCGTTCCCGATCTTGCTGAACCACATGGGCGAAAGCGGACAAAACAAAACCCTCCTGAGCGAACTCAGGAGGGTTTCATCAGAAGTCTGCTTAAATCGCGTGAAGCGAATTAGGCAATGATCTTTGCCCCGATGCGACAACAGAGTGTCGCATCATAAGCAAAGGTCAGTTGCTCAATTAAGCAATGATCTTCGCAACGACGCCGGCGCCGACGGTGCGGCCACCTTCACGGATAGCGAAGCGGAGCTTCTCTTCCATGGCGATCGGGGTGATCAGTTCGACGTTCAGCTCGGCGTTGTCGCCCGGCATGATCATCTCGACGCCGTCCTTCAGCGTCACGATGCCGGTCACGTCGGTCGTGCGGAAGTAGAACTGCGGACGATAGTTGGTGAAGAACGGCGTGTGACGGCCGCCTTCTTCCTTCGTCAGGATGTAGGCTTCGGCAACGAACTTGGTGTGCGGGGTGATCGAACCCGGCTTACACAGAACCTGGCCGCGCTCAACGTCTTCACGCTTCGTGCCGCGCAGCAGAACGCCGACGTTATCGCCAGCTTCACCCTGGTCGAGCAGCTTGCGGAACATTTCAACGCCCGTGCAGGTCGTCTTCTGAACCGGACGGATGCCGACGATTTCGACTTCTTCACCGACCTTAACGATACCGCGCTCGACGCGGCCGGTCACAACCGTACCACGACCCGAGATCGAGAACACGTCTTCGACCGGCATCAGGAAGGGCTGGTCAACCGGGCGAGCCGGCTGCGGGATGTAGTCGTCAACGGTTTGCATCAGAGCCAGGATCTGGGTTTCGCCGATTTCCGGGTTCACACCGTCGGTCGCGGCCTTGGCCGAACCCTTGGTGATGGGGATATCGTCGCCCGGGAACTGGTAGGACGACAGAAGTTCACGAACTTCCATTTCGACCAGCTCAAGCAGCTCTTCGTCGTCGACCAGGTCGACCTTGTTCATGAACACGACCAGAGCCGGCACGCCGACCTGACGGGCCAGCAGGATGTGCTCGCGGGTTTGCGGCATCGGGCCGTCAGCGGCCGACACAACCAGGATAGCGCCGTCCATCTGAGCGGCACCGGTGATCATGTTCTTCACGTAGTCGGCGTGACCCGGGCAGTCAACGTGAGCGTAGTGACGGTTGGCCGTCTCATATTCCACGTGCGCCGTGTTGATCGTGATGCCGCGGGCCTTTTCTTCAGGCGCTGCGTCGATGTCAGCATAGTTCTTGGCGACCGCGCCGCCCGACTTAGCCAGCGTCATGGTGATCGCGGCGGTCAGGGTGGTCTTGCCGTGGTCGACGTGACCGATGGTGCCGATGTTGCAGTGCGGCTTAGTACGGTTAAATTTTTCCTTGGCCATTTCAAATCCCCGCACATTAGGCGGGCCTTCACTCGGTTAGGGGGTTAAAACTTGAGGCACTCCGCCCCGGAATACCTTGTGGATTCCGGTTTGGGGCGCAGTGGGGATGGCCCGTAGCATAGTCTTAGCTACGGGCCAAATGGTTTTTAGGCGTACTTCTTGATCACTTCGTCGGCCACGTGCTGAGGCACGGGCTCGTAGTGGTCGTACACCATCGAGAACTGTGCACGGCCCTGAGACATACCGCGCAGCGTGTTCACATAGCCGAACATGTTCGCCAGCGGCACAAAGGCGTCGACGACGATGGCGTTACCGCGCATGTCCTGACCCTGGATCATGCCACGACGACCGTTAAGGTCGCCGATGACCGAACCCAGATACTCTTCCGGCGTCACAACTTCGACCTTCATGATCGGCTCGAGCAGCTTCGGGCCGCCCTTTTCACGCAGTTCCTTAAAGGCTGCGCGCGAGGCGATTTCGAAGGCCAGAACCGAGGAGTCGACGTCATGGTAAGCGCCGTCGATCAGGGTGGCCTTGAAGTCGATCAGCGGGAAGCCGGCCAGAAGACCGTTTTCCTTGGCCGATTCGAGGCCCTTGGTGACGCCCGGGATATATTCCTTCGGAACCGCACCGCCGACGATCGACGATTCGAACACGAAGCCCGAACCGGGCTCGCCCGGTTCGAAGACCAGCTTGATGCGGGCGAACTGACCCGTACCACCGGTTTGCTTCTTGTGCGTGTAGTCGATTTCCGCCTTGCGGGTGATGGACTCACGATAGGCCACCTGCGGCGCGCCGATATTGGCTTCGACCTTATAGGTGCGCTTCAGGATGTCGATCTTGATGTCGAGGTGGAGTTCGCCCATGCCCTTCAGGATCGTCTGGCCCGACTCGTGGTCGGTCGAAACGGTGAAGGAGGGGTCTTCCGAAGCCAGCTTGGCCAGAGCAACGCCCAGCTTTTCCTGGTCGGCCTTCGACTTGGGTTCGACGGCGATTTCGATAACCGGTGCCGGGAACTCCATGCGCTCGAGGATAACCGGCGACTTGATCGGATCGCAGAGGGTGTCACCCGTGCGGGTGTCCTTAAGACCGGCCAGAGCGACGATATCGCCTGCATAGGCTTCCTTGATGTCTTCGCGGTTGTTCGAGTGCATCAACAGCATACGGCCGACGCGCTCGCGCTTGTCGCGGGTCGAGTTCAGCAGGCCCATGCCAGCTTCCATCTTGCCCGAATACAGACGGCAGAAGGTCAGCGAACCCACGAAGGGGTCATCCATGATCTTGAACGCCAGAACCGACAGGGGCTCTTCGTCCGAAGCCTTACGGGTGACTTCTTCTTCGGTCTTGTAGTCGATGCCCTTGGTCGCGGGGATATCCACCGGCGACGGCAGGTAGTCGACGACGGCGTCGAGGAGCGTCTGAACGCCCTTGTTCTTGAACGCCGAGCCGCAGAGGATCGGATAGAAGGCACCGGTCAGAACAGCCTTACGGATGCACTTCTTGATGGTGGCTTCGTCCGGCTCGTTGCCTTCCAGATAAGCTTCCATGGCTTCGTCGTCGAGTTCGACGGCGTTGTCGATCAGGTACTGACGGGCCTCGTTGGCCTTTTCGACCAGATCAGCCGGAATCGGCACGTCCTTGTAGGATGCACCCAGACCGTCATTGTCCCAGACCACGCCGGTCATACGCACGATGTCGACCAGACCCGACAGCGAGGATTCCGAACCGATCGGGAACTGAATCGGCACAGCCTTGGCACCGAGACGATCGCGGATCGACTGAACCGACTTGTCGAAATCGGCACCGATCTTGTCCATCTTGTTGACGAACACGATACGCGGCACCGAGTACTTGTCGGCCTGACGCCAGACGGTTTCGGTCTGGGGCTCAACGCCGGCGTTGCCGTCGAGAACGGTGACAGCGCCGTCGAGAACGCGGAGCGAACGCTCGACTTCGATGGTGAAGTCAACGTGGCCCGGCGTGTCGATGATGTTCAGGCGCTTGCCTTCCCAGAAAGCGGTCGTCGCGGCGGACGTGATCGTGATGCCGCGCTCCTGCTCCTGCTCCATCCAGTCCATGGTGGCGGCGCCATCGTGGACTTCGCCGATCTTGTGGCTCTTGCCGGTGTAGTAGAGGATGCGTTCCGTGGTCGTGGTCTTGCCGGCGTCGATGTGCGCCATGATACCAAAATTACGGTAGTCCTCGATTTTGTGACTGCGGGGCATGTACGGGCCTCAGACAAAAAGGGGAAAAAGAAACGTTTCAGAAGGAACTATGCGTAAGCGCGGGAGACTTACAATAAGTCGCCCGCGCCTTATAGACCTTTTTTGACAGGACCGTGACAGCCCTGTCCCGCAGGTTATTACCAGCGGTAGTGCGCGAACGCGCGGTTGGCTTCGGCCATCTTGTGCGTGTCTTCGCGCTTCTTGACCGCGGTGCCGCGGTTGTTGGAGGCGTCGAGCAGTTCGCCGGCCAGCTTTTCGGTCATGGTGTTTTCACCACGCTTGCGCGCAGCGTTGACCAGCCAGCGGATGGCGAGCGCACGGCGACGGTCCGGACGGACTTCGACGGGCACCTGATAGGTGGCACCGCCGACGCGACGCGAACGGACTTCGATCGACGGAGCGACATTGTCGAGGGCCGCGTGGAAGGTCTCGACAGCGGTCGAGTCCTTCTTCTTGGCTTCGAGGATGTCGAAAGCGCCGTAAACGATGTTTTCGGCGACGGCCTTCTTACCTTCGTACATGACGTAGTTCATGAACTTGGTGACAACCAGATCACCGAACTTGGGATCGGGCAGAACTTCACGCTTCTCTGCGCGGTGACGACGGGACATACGTGATGCTCCTTACTTCGGACGCTTCGCACCGTAGTGCGAACGGCGCTGCTTACGGTTCTTGACGCCTTGCGTGTCGAGCACGCCGCGCAGGATGTGGTAACGGACACCCGGAAGGTCCTTCACGCGGCCGCCGCGGATCAGAACCACGGAGTGTTCCTGAAGGTTGTGGCCGACGCCGGGGATGTAGCACACCGATTCGATGCCAGAGGTCAGACGGACCTTGGCGACCTTACGCAGAGCCGAGTTCGGCTTCTTCGGGGTCGTGGTGTAAACGCGGGTACAAACGCCGCGACGCTGGGGCGAACCCTTCAGGGCCGGCACCTTGTTGCGCTTCGGGTTCGGCTTGCGGGGCTTACGGATAAGCTGGTTAATCGTGGGCATTTAATCTCTTGCCTTAGATGGGGAGGCCTGTGCCGTTTGGCCGGGCGACCTCGGTTGGGGTATTGCCTTCAGAAGCTTCGGATTCGACAAACACAAAAGCCGCAACCCGCGCTTTGGGGGTTACGGCGGGCACAAAGGCCCTGAATTTCCCGGTCTGAAAATGGACGGTTGAGAGTCCAGCCTCAAAAAAGATGGCGGGGCTATACAGGAGCGGCCCTCACCGGTCAAGCCGGATTCCGGATTCGTACCCTGCCCCGCCCTTATGAGCCTAAGCCCGACGACGCTCTTCGGAATGCTGCTGGCGCAAAACCTCGAAAAAGGCCCGCACCTCTTCGGTCAGCTCCGAAGCGCTGCTGTTCAGAGACGCAGCCGCCCCGCCGACCATATCAGACGTGCCCGCCGTATGCGAGATCGCTTCAGTCACACCGACGATGCCCTCCGAAAGCGTCTGAGCACCCGCCGAGGTCCGGCTGATGCTGCGCGAAATCTCCTGCGTAGCCGCGCCCTGCTCCTCAGCCGTTGCCGCGATAGTGGTGGTGATCTGCTCCACCTCGCCCATCGAAGCCGAAATGCGCTCGATGGCGGTAACGGCGTTGCGGGTCGCCGTCTGAATTTCGCTGATCTGGCGCGAAATGTCGCCCGTGGCACGTGAGGTCTGGGTGGCCAGTTGCTTCACCTCGGTCGCTACGACGGCAAACCCGCGCCCGGCCTCACCGGCGCGGGCCGCCTCGATGGTGGCGTTGAGCGCCAGAAGATTGGTCTGGGACGCGATATCGTTGATCAGATTGACCACGTCGCCGACCTGACGCGCGGACTCGAGCAGGTCGTTGATATCGGTGCGCGACGCATCCATCAGGCGCACCGTATCCGAAATGGCACGTGCCGCTCCGGATATCTGCGACGTGACCTCATTGATCGACTTCGACAGCTCTTCCGTGGCCGCCGCCACCGAAGACACGCTGTCGGCGGTTTCGCGCGAGCTATGGGTCACACGTCCGGCATTGTCCGAAGCATCGGTGACCACCTGCGCCAGATTTTCCGCCGCGTCCTTCAGGCCCCGGCCGGAGTTCTGCACCTTATCCAGAATCGAAAAGGCCGCCGTCTGGAAGGTCGCAATAGCGGCTTCGGTCTGATCGGCCTGCTTGCGGCGCTGCTCCAGCAGCACGGTCTGATAGGTCGAAATGGCCAGATCGAGGTCCAGAAGTACGGCCTTGTTCACCGCCTGCACCTCAGCCACGGCCTTGCCAGGCGAAAAGCGGCGACGCTTCATGATAACGGCCACCAGTTCGTTCAGCGCGAAGCGATACGCCCCTATATACCAGCGCGGTTCAAGCCCGATGCGCTCATGGGCGCGGCCGATCTTTTCGGTCTGCGCAAAATAGTCGGCATCGAAGCGACCGGAAAAGAGCCGCTCCCAGTGGGCATATTGGGCACGCTCAAGCGTTGCCTGCTTATCCCCGGCCATTGCCCGAAGGTGCGGATAGCTGAACAGGTGGCTGTAAAAACGCGTCAGTATGTCCGGAAGGTGCTCGGATACGACCGGCCACAAGGCACTCAATATGACGCGGTCGGCGGCGGTGATTTGGGCAAAGGCCAGACGCTCACCGGACTCAAAAGCAAAATCGGACATAGATACGGAACTTCTCAAGCGGGTTTTGAGATCACAATGCCCCGGCAAGGTTAATGGAGGTTAAAATACACGCGGGCCGCGACACAATACCGCAAGGTCAGGTCCTGAAGGTCTGGCCCGTTATTTTGCCGGTCGCGCGCCATGCGCTATAGTCAGAGACACATATAAACCGAGGAAACCGCCATGCCCGCCGTCACACCGTTCCTGATGTTCAACGCCCCCATGACGCAGGTCGTCGCCTACTACGCCACCGTGTTCGGAAACGATGCGAAAATCATCGTCGACGGCACGGGTGGCGGCGCGGCATTCGAACTGTGCGGCCAGAAATTCAATGCCTATAATGGCGGCGAACGCTTCACTTTCAGCGAAGGCGTCTCCTTTATGATCACCGTCACTACTCAGGAAGAGATCGACTATTTCTGGGACGCCCTGTCTGCCGACGGTGGCAAACCGCTCGCTTGCGGGTGGGTGCGCGACCGCTTCGGCCTGAACTGGCAGGTGGTGCCCGACTGTCTGGGCCGCTATCTCAGCGATCCCGTCCCGGAGAAGTCAGGGCCTGCCATGCAGGCCCTGCTGGCCATGGGTAAGATCGACCTCGGTATCCTCACCGCCGCCTATGAAGGCGGCAAGAACACCTGATCTTTACTGCACATAGGCCGCGACGCCCTTGGGCGGCAGGGTCAGGCGCACCCTGCCCTCATGCGCGGTCAGTTGCGACGGCGCGCCGAGATCGAGCGCAGAGGACCACACCCCCCGCCCCGCCGCCTCGATCGACCGGGGCTCTGCCGACAGGTTGATGAAGACCAGCGCCTGCTGACCCTTCTTTTCGCGGCGGAAAACCAGCGTGGCGTCCCCCGCCTCCGACAGAAGCGTAAACGTGCCGTCGGTCAGCACCGGATGAGCGCGCCGCGCCTGATACAGCGCCCGGTAATATTCGAGCAGGCTGCCCGACACGCTCTCCTGGGCGGCAACCGTCTGCGTCCCGGCATTCAGGGCATATGCGCGATAAGGCCTGTCCGCTGCCGTAAACCCGTGGCCTGACGTGTCATCCCAACTCATCGGCGTGCGCAGGCCGGGATCGTCGTACTTGCCGTTGTTTCCCATGCCGATCTCTTCGCCGTAATAGGAAAACGGCGTATCCGAGGCCAGCACCGACACCGCCACCACCACGCGGTAAGACCCCGCATCCAGATCGTTGATCAGACGGTCCCCGACATAGGCATCATGGCTCTGCAGCACCAGCGGCATCAGGGCGCGCTTGTCCGAACGCAACTGCGTCACCAGCTTTTCCGGCAAACGCCCGGCCTTCGCTCCGGCCTTGATCTCCTTTTGCGTTCCGAAGGCAAAGGAGTGGGTACAGGCATCGCCCGCATACATGGCCGGCTGCTCGGAGGCCTCGCAGATCAGATAGCGATTGTCGTAGGACTTCACTACGGCATTGATCTGTTTCAGCACCTCAACGTTTTCCGGCTGATCCATAAAGGCGGTCGGCCCGTGTTCGACCAGCATGGTCACCGCATCGATACGGAAGCCGTCGACCCCCTTGTTCATCCAGAAGCGCATCGTGTCCTGATGGTACTTGACCACCTTCGGATTGAGCAGGTTGAAGTCGGGCATCTGATCGTCGAACAGGCCATAGAAATAACCTTTCGACTGCGTGTTCTTACGCCAGGGCCCCCATGAGAAGCCTTTCCATTGCGGGTCCTTATCGGCGAAGATGTACCAGTCGCGGTAGGGCGAAGCTTTGGACTTAGCCGCGTTCAGGAAGATCGGATTGTTATTGGCCGAGTGGTTGATGACGTAATCGATGATGACGCCGATGCCGCGCTTATGCGCCTCGGCCAGAAACCGTTCGAAATCGGCCATGGTGCCGTAATCGGGATTGATGGCGCGATAGTCACTGACCGCATAGCCGTGATCCTTATCGGCCGACGGATGGATGGGCATCAGCCATATCCCGGTCACTCCCAGCCCTTGCAGATAATCGAGCCGCGAGGTCAGGCCGTTGAAGTCGCCAATGCCGTCGCCGTCGGAGTCCTGATACGAGCGAACGAAGATTTCCATGAAAGCCGCCTGCCGGTTCCAGCCTTCAGGCAGAGCGCTTTTGGCCGAGGTCTGCGCCACGGCGGATACATCTATGGCGGGGGCGGCCTGCGCCACGGACGCGGCCAGCAGCGTCAGCCCGGCCAGAAGGCCAGCTTTTAAAGTCATAATTGTCTCCCTGTCTTTTTTATCCGCGCAGGGAAGCACAGGGGCGAACGCGGCGGAAGGCAGACCGGAGATGAATACGTATGCGCACATACGAAGCGGCCCGGCCTGAGAGGGGGGAAGACTCAGGCCGGACCGACTAGGGGGTATTCTTGGGGGTGTGTTTCGGTGTTCACTTGGTGACAGGGAAACAGTACGCGGTTTCAGATCAAAATACGCTTCGTCTTCGCGCTACTGACCTAAAAAAAGCATCAACCCCTTGGATCAGAGCGCGCGCAGCACCGGTTCGGCTTCGTTCAGCGAGGCTTCGATAATGTCGACGATGCGGTCGATTTCCGCCTCGCTGATGACCAGTGGCGGGCACATGACGATGGTGTCGCGGATGCCCCGCACCATCAGGCCGTTCTTAATGCAGATGTCGCGCACCACCGGACCGGCATGGCCCTCCTCGCCCTTGAAGCGTGTGTTCGTGCCCTTTTCCGCAACGATTTCCACCGCACCCAGAAGACCCATAGACCGCGCCTCACCGACCAGCGGATGGGCCTCAAGGCGTTTCAGAGCCTTGGCCAGATAAGGCCCGGTCACATCATGCGTGCGCTCGATCAGGCCTTCGCGTTCCATGATGCCGATATTGGCCAGCGCCACGGCGGCGGCGGCGGGATGGCCCGAATAGGTGTAACCATGCACGAAGTCGCCACCGGTCTTCAGCACATCGACGATCTTCGATGACACGCCGACCGCCGAAATCGGCAGGTAGCCGGACGACAGCCCCTTGGCCATGGCGATAATGTCAGGTTTGACGCCATAATTCTGGTGGCCGAACCACTGACCCAGACGACCGAAACCGCAGATCACCTCATCGCAGATCAGCAGGATGCCGTACTTGCGGCACAGGGCCTCGACCTTCGGCCAGTACCCTTCCGGCGGAATGATCACCCCGCCCGCCCCCTGCACCGGCTCGCCGATAAAGGCCGCAACCTTGTCCGGTCCGACGCTCAGGATACGGTCCTCGATATCCTTGACACAGGCTTCGGCAAAGGCCTCCGGGTCCTGCCCGAAACCCTCCCCGAACATGTAGGGCTGACGCACGTGCTCGATCCCCGGCACCAGCGGCCCGCCCTGCGCGTGCATAAAGCTCATCCCGCCCAGCGACATGCCCGCCACGGTCGAGCCGTGATAGGCGTTGCGGCGGCTGATGATGATGTTGCGCTCAGGCTCGCCCTTCAGCGCCCAGTAATGGCGCACCAGACGCAGCACCGTGTCATTGGCCTCAGAGCCCGACGAGTTGAAGAAGACGTGCTTCAGATCCGGATTGCCGACCGACATCTTCTCGGCGATCTTCGCCGCCAGACGGATGGCCGGCTCGGTCGCCGTCTTGAAGAAGGTGTTGTAATACGGCAGTTCCAGCATCTGACGATAGGCGACTTCGGCCAGTTCGGTGCGCCCGTACCCGACATTGACGCACCACAGCCCGGCCATGCCGTCCAGCAGGGCATTCCCATCGATATCCGTGATCACACAGCCTTCAGCATGGGTGATAATACGACTGCCGCCCAGCTTTTCCAGCAGGGCGTAATCGGCCTGTGCGGGCAGATGGTGCGCCAGATCGAGCGCCTTCAGTTCGGCGGAGTCGTTGTTTTTCAGCGGAAGGTTCATGGCGGGCGCTCCGTGACGGGACAGTTTCGGGGACTATAGCCTCACGCTTACGAAAGCGGAATGGCCAAATCACAGCATTGAAAAAATTGTGATCACAAAATCACCTTTCCGGAGATCAGAAAGATTTTAGCCACGAAAAGCACGAAAAATACCAGCACGAGACGCTTGCCATTGCGACCACACCAAGCCGATCCGCCCTTCGAGTATAGTCGGCACCCCAGCCTTTTCGTGCTTTTCGTGGCTAAAAATTAAATTTCATGACCGCGCATCGCCGCACCCATCAGCTGAAAAAAGGCCTGCCGGTCGGGGTAAAGCTCGGTCTGCCATTCGGGATGCCACTGCACCCCCAGCACCTGAGCGCCGCCGATATTGGCACTGAAGGCTTCGACGACGCCGTCCGGAGCCACCGCCTCGGCGCTCAAGCCTTCGGCCAGCCGGTCGACCCCCTGATAATGCACGGAATTGACCGTCAGATCGTCATGGCCGACCGCGCGACTCAGCACACCGCCCTGCGTCAGGCTCACCTCGTGACAATGATCGAACATGGCCGCGAAACTCACACCGGAGGGCGCGTGATGATCGAGACGGTTCGAACCGGCAGGCGCTGCCCCCAGATCCCGGCGCAAGGTTCCGCCCAGAGCCACATTGATTTCCTGAAACCCCCGGCAGATACCGAAGACCGGACGCCCCATCAGGGTCAGACACTCGATCAGGCTGAACGACACCTCGTCCCGGTCGGGATCATAAGGGCCATCGCCGTCCGCCTGTCCGTAACGGCGCGGCTCGACATTGGAGGGAGAGCCGGTAAGCAAAAGCCCGTCCAGCCGCGAAGCGACCGAACGGGCGTCAAAAAAACCAGTAATGGCGGGGATGAGAACGGCCGAGCACTGCCCGTACATCATGGCGGCGCGGACATAACGGTCCATCACCGCCTGCGCCATTTCCACGCCGAAATCGCGGTGGCAACAACTGATGCCGATGACCGGCAGGGCTTCGCGCACCGGTCCTCCGCGTCCTATTTACGGCCAAACAGCCAGTCGAAGAAGCCGCGCTTCTTGACCTCGGCCTGAGCCTTCTTGACCTCTTCCTGAACCTTATGCGCCTCAGTCTGGGCCTTCTCCACCGCCTCTTCGACGGCTTCGCGGGCTTCGTTCAGCACCGGCTTGGCCTTCTCGACCACATCCTCGATGCGCTCCTTGGCGGCAGCGGCAACCTCTTCGGCCTTGTGCGCCACTTCTTCCAGCTTCGGCTTGGCGGCTTCGACCACGTCATCGAGCTTGGCCTTGGCCTGCTCGACCACCGGCTTGGCAGCCTCGGCGGCGTCTTCCAGCTTTTCCTTGGCCACGGCGGCAGCGGCGCTGGCGGTCTTGGCGGCCTTGTCGATGGCGGGCTTCGCCTTCTTCACGGCCTTGTCGATCTCGCCCTGAGCCGCTTCGACGGCTTTGGCGGCGGCGGACTTGGCCTTGCTGACCTTGGGCTCGACATCGGCCAGAGCCTGAACGGCCTTGGTCGTGGTGCGGCGGACCTTCTTGACCTCGGTTTCAACAACCTTTTCGGCCTTTTCGACCTTGGCCTTGGCGGTCTTGGTGGCCTTTTCGATCTTGGTGGCGGCGACCTTAGTGGCGGCTTCGGCCTTCTTGGTCACCACGGCAGCGGTCTTGGCCGCCTTCTTGGCCGTCGCATCGGCGGCCTTCACGGTCTTTTCGGTCACGGCCTTGCCCTTGGCTTCCGCCGTCTTGACGGCCTTTTCAACCTTGGCAGCGGCAGTTTTGACGGCGGCCTCGACAGCGGGCTTGGGCGCCGGCGCCTTGCGCGCGATCGTCTTCTTCACCCCGGCATCCGCCGGAATCTCAGCCGCCTTCACCGTTTTCGTCTTTTTTTCCGTCGCCATAATCCACTTTCCCGTTGGCGTAAGGGGCCCCTTACGCGTAAAGACCTTTTAAATTCTTTTCGTCACATCGAATCGGACGATCCGCAAACCCTACAATGACTTATAATCCACAACAAATCATCGCAAAAGGCCCTCGTCTGGTGGCGGAAACCGCTGCGGACGCCATCGATAACGACGCCTTGCTCGAAGGGGCGACCTATTCGATCCTCGAAGAGGACGAAGATCGCAACATCTGGCGCATCGACGCCTTCCCGACAACCGAGGAAGAAGATCAGCGTTTACAAGAGCTTTTGGGTGAATACCCCGACCTTATCGTGACGGCAGATCAGCTTGCCGACGCCGACTGGCTGGCCATGGCCCTATCGGGTTTGCCGCCGGTGCGCGCCGGACGCTTTTTCGTGTACGGTATTCACGATCGCGGCAAAAAGCCCCTGAACGCGGTTAATCTGCGTATCGAAGCGGGCGCAGCCTTCGGTACCGGCCACCACGGCACCACCGTCGGCTGCCTGTGGGCCTATAACGACCTGCTGAAAAAGCACCGTTTCGAGCGCGTGCTCGACGTCGGCGCGGGTACCGGCGTGCTGGCTATCGCCGCCGCCAAGACCGGGACGAAATACGCCGTCGGCACCGATATCGACGCCATCAGCGTGCGCATCTCGAACGAGAACGCCAAGCTCAACTCGGCCGCCGCCCGCTTCGTCTGGGCCAACGGTCTGAACCACAAGGATGTGCGTAAGGACGCCCCTTACGATCTGGTTTTCGCCAATATTCTGGCCCGCCCGCTGGTCGGCCTGTCGCAGTCGATCAAGACCGCGCTTAAGCCCGGCGGCACGGTCATCCTGTCGGGCCTTCTGCGCACACAGGAGCGCTTCGTGAAGGCGGCCTATCTGTCGAAGGGCTTCCGCGTCGTGCGCCGCATCCACCGCGATGCGTGGTGCACATTAGTGATGCAACGCGGCGGCTAAACCTCAATAGCCAAAGTCGGCCTTGCCGCCGGCCTTGGCCACCACCTCGATCCCCTCTATGCGCATCGTCTTATCGACGGCCTTGAGCATGTCATAGAGGGTGAGCGCGGCCACCGACACGCCCGTAAGCGCCTCCATTTCCACACCGGTCTGACCGGTTGTGCGGACCTCGGCCACCAGCCGAAACCCGGGCAGGGCGTCATCCAGGGTGATATCGACCGCCACCTTCGACAGGCTCAGAGGGTGGCAGAGCGGGATCAGATCTGAGGTCTTCTTAGCCGCCATGATCCCGGCGATTTCCGCCGTGGACATAACCGCCCCCTTGGGCGTGCGCCCTTCGCGGACCAGCGCAAGGGTCTGGGGCAAACAGACAAGACGCCCGACGGCCTGCGCCTTACGCGCCGTTATGGCCTTATCGCCCACATCGACCATGCGCGCGCGGCCGTCCGCCCCGATATGCGAAAGCGTCTCGTCCGTCATCTCTTCCACCTTTTCAGATCGCCCGCATCGGCGGCGCTCGGTTCGATCCAGCGTTCGCCCCCCTCGCCCGCTTCGCGTTTCCACAATGCGGCTTCGGACTTGAGCCGGTCCATCAGATAATCAGCGGCTTCAAAAGCGGCGCGCCGGTGCGCGGCCGCAACGGCCACGAAGACAATCTCTTCTTCCGCCTTCACCTCTGCGCACCGATGCGCCACCAGCAGGGCCTGCACCTCAAAGCGCGCCGCACCGGCTTCGGCAATATCCGACAGGCTTTTTTCGGTCATACCGGGATACCAGTCGAGATAAAGGTGCGACACCTTCCCCCCGGCATTCTGTCCCCGCACCCGCCCGGAAAAGGTGACGATGGCACCTGCGCCGCGATTCGCCGCGACAAAGTCCGCATAGAGCGCCTGTCCGTCCAGCGCCTCAGGCAACAGTTTCACCTCGACCTGCGCCATCTGATCAGCCCCCGGAAAAGGCAGAGAAAAAAGCCACCTCATCCCCCTCGGTCAGAGGACAATCCTCAAGTGACAGCACCTGATTGACGCTCATGCGCACCTCATCACGCGACAGACGGCCCTCGGCAAACGCCTCGGCCAGAACGGTGTCGCGCAGGTCGAACAGACTCAGGCCCGTATCAGGACCAGTATCAGGAAAAGCGTACAGGCGCTGCCTGACGCCAGCCTTGTCGGCTACCTTGCCGAAAAAGAGCAGAACGAGACTCATCGCGCGTAAGACGAAATCTGTTGAGGAAGACGGGTCATACGCAAAATTACCTTATTTCTTTTTGAGAAAAAGCTGTAAATTATCCTCACGTCTCCGGTTGCCAACAGCCGGTTTCATAAACGATTTTTTTCATACGGCTTTTTCACGCACGGCGGGGGGCGTTCATGCGGCTCAGCAGTATTCCTTCCCAGACCGGTTTCAGGTTCTGATGTCTGTTTTTAATTATCGTATACTGCGGTTTATGGCCAAGTCGGGCCTGTTGGGACGCAAAAACGTCAAGCTCAGCCTGGCGGACCCCAACGACCAGATTTCGTATAAGTCCCTCCTGCAACGCCCGCAGGTCCATCTGGACCACGCGGCGCTTGAGGCCTTCTATACCGGCAAGCGCGTCCTGATCACCGGCGGCGGCGGCTCCATCGGATCGGAGATCGCCCGTCAGGCCCTGCGTCTGGGCGCAGCGCAGGTGACGCTGATCGACCACTCGGAACTGGCCCTTTATGAGGTCGAGCAGTCGCTCAATCTTGAGTTCGGCACACCGCCGGTCACACCTATCCTGTGTTCCATCCGCCGCAAGGCGCGCCTCGAAGCCATCTTCGTCGCGCAAAAACCCGACGTCATCTTCCACGCTGCCGCGCTCAAGCACGTCCCTATGGTCGAAATCAACCCGTCAGAGGGCGTGCTGACCAATGTCATGGGGACGCAGTACGTCATCGACGCGGCGCGTGCCGCCAATGTGCAGCAGCTGGTCCTGATTTCCTCGGATAAGGCCGTCGCCCCCGCGTCGATGATGGGCGCGACCAAGCGCCTTGCCGAACACCTGATTTCGTCGCAGATGGGCCGCCTCAATCAGGCCTGCGTCGTGCGCTTCGGCAATGTGCTGGGCTCGACCGGCTCGGTGGTGCCTTTGTTCCGCGCCCAGATCGAGCGTGGCGGCCCCGTTACTCTGACCGATCCCAAGGTCGAGCGCTTCTTCATGACCATTTTCGAAGCCGTGCAACTGGTCATGACGGCAGCGATGCACAACGCCACCAACCTGTCGGAAAAATCGAGCCTCTATATCCTCGAAATGGGTACGCCGATCCGTATCTATGATCTGGCGCGGCGCATGATCGAAATGTACGGCCTCAAGGTCGATAAGGATGTGAAAATCGTCCTGACCGGCCTGCGCGACGGCGAAAAGATCACCGAGGCCCTGCTGGACGACAACGAAATCCGTGAGCCCCTGCGCCCCGGCATTTTCAAGGTGGTCAATCAGCACATGGACCTGCACCTGCCGCGGGAAGCGATGAGCGAGCTGTTCACTCAGGCCGAGCGCGGCGAGGATGAGGTCGTAAAGGCTCAGGTCTTCGGCTTCGTCAAGACCCTGCGCGATCTGCCTGCCACTGCCCCCAGTCCGGAAAACGTGGACTGATAAGTCTCATCGCCATCCAAAACGAAGAACCCCGCTGTCGCCAGCGGGGTTTTCCGTATTTATGCCTCGTCCTTGTAGGGATCTTCGGCATCAGGGTCGTCCGTGGTCAAGAATTCGAACCAGATACCGTTCAGAATTCCGAAGGTGACCGCCAGGCCAAGGCCCAGCACCCAGGTAAAATACCACATTTGCAACTCCTTGCCTGACATGGTCAGGCTCAAGAAAACTGTCTTCGATCCGGAGGAAGGGAGCACATGAGGGAAACCCAGGTTTCCCTCATGCCCTTAGTAGAGATCCGGGTTGGTCTTCAGCGCCTTCACCTCGATCCGGCCGAACAGCACCTTATACACCCAGGCGGTATAAAGGAGCACGATCGGCAGGAAGACCAGCGTGCACAGAAGCATGATGAACAGCGTCGTGTGCGAGCTGGAGGCCGTCCACACCAGAAGGCTGGAGTGGGCGTCGACCGTCGAGGGCAGGATGATCGGGAACATGGACACACCCACGCTGCCGATAATCCCCAGAACCCCGATCGACGAACCGAGGAAGGCCCACGGATCGGCCTTGGTCTTAAGCCCCAGAAGGGCCAGCGCCGTACCGACAAACCCAAGGACGGGGGCGGCGATCATCCACGGATATTTGCCGTAGTTGAGAAGCCATGCACCGGCCTCCTTCACCACCTCGGCATTGCGCGGATTGGACGGGCCGTTGGCCGCCACATCGCCGACCACCTTGAAGCCCAGACCGCCATAGGCGAGGAAGACACCGCCCAGAGCGTAGAACACGATGACCGCCAGACCGGCAAAGAGACCATACTTGATGGCGCGGTCGCGCAGTTCACCCTTTTCGACCTTGAGCGAGACCCAGGTCGTGCCCTGCAGGAGCAGCATGGCCACCGAAGTCAGGCCGCACAGCACGGTGAAGGGGCTGAACAGACCCAGAAGCCCGCCGAGGAACTGATCGTGGTAGGTGATACGAAGGTCCGTATCGAGGCTGAACGGCGCGCCCTGAAGCACATTGCCGACCGCCACGCCGAAGACCAGCGCCGGGACGAAACCGCCGACGAACAGCGCCCAGTCCCAATTGTTGCGCCATGCCTTGCCCGGCTTCTTCGACCGGTACTTGAACCCGACAGGACGCAGGATCAGCGCCGACAGGACAAGGAACATGGCCAGATAGAAGCCGGAGAAGCTGACAGCGTAGACGAAGGGCCAGGCGGCGAAGATGGCGCCACCGCCGAGGATCAGCCACACCTGATTGCCTTCCCAGGTGGCCGAGACGGTGTTGATCACCGCCCGGCGCTCATCGTCGGTTTTGGCGACGAACGGCAGGGTCGCAAGCGTGCCCAGCGCGTAGCCGTCCATGATGGCGAAGCCGATGAGCAGCACACCCATAAGCAGCCACCAGATCACCCGCAGGGTCATGTAGTCGAGAGGTAATTCCATAATTCTCTACTCCTTTACTCTGCCAATTATTCAGCGGGGCCGGTCAGGCCGCCGGTTTGCAGCGGGCTGGCCTCTTCGGCATCGTGCATGCGGCCCATTCTGGACGCATCGGGGCCTTTCTTGATGGTCTTGATCAGCAGACCGACCTCGATGACCGCCAGCGTGCCGTAAAGCAGGGTGAAGCCGATGATGGTCACCCAGATCTGACCGACGGTCAGGCTGGAAGCCCCCATGAAGGTCGGCAGCACACCTTCGACGGCCCAGGGCTGACGCCCGATTTCGGCCAGTATCCAGCCCGCTTCGATGGCGATCCACGGCAGTGGAAGGGCCAGCACGCACAGACACAGGAACCAGCGGGTATGCTCGACCTTGCGCAGGCTGACCAGCACGAAGGCCAGAGCAAACAGGCCGATCATGGCGAAACCGATCGCGGCCATCAGACGGAAGACCCAGAACATCACCGGGACGTTGGGGATGGTGTCGAGCGCGGCCTTCTGGATGAGAGCAGCGTCGGCGGTACGCGGGTCGGCGACATAGCGCTTCAGCAGGTAGCCATAGCCGATGTCGCGCTTGTGCGCTTCGAACTGGGCACGGGCAGCCAGGTCGTTCTGATCGACCTTGAGCCGTTCCACCGCGTCGTAGGCGGCCACACCCGACTGGATGCGGTGCTCGGCGGTTTCGACCAGTTCAAGAATGCCGATGACCGGACGGTCCAGCGAACGCGTTGAGATCAGGCCCAGAAGATAAGGCACCTTGACTTCCATATCCGTGTGATGGGTCTTCAGGTTCGGAATACCGAACAGGGTCAGACCCGCCGGAGCCGGCTCGGTTTCCCACATGGCCTCCAGCGCGGCCAGCTTCATCTTCTGGTTATCGGTCAGGGCATAGCCCGACTCGTCACCCAGAACGACCACCGACAGCGACGAGGCCAGACCGAAGGCGGCAGCCACCGCCATCGAGCGCTTGGCGACCGACACCCACTTGCCCTTGAGCAGGTAGATGGCCGACACGCCCAGCACGAAGACCGCGGCGCAGACATAGCCCGCCGAAACCGTGTGCACGAACTTGGCCTGAGCCACCGGGTTGAACAGAACCGCCATGAAGTCAGTGACTTCCATGCGCATGGTGGCCGGGTTGAAATCGGCCCCCACCGGGTTCTGCATCCAGCCGTTGGCAATCAGAATCCACAGGGCCGACAGGTTGGTCCCCAGCGCCACGAGGAAGGTCACCATCAGGTGTCCGACCCGCGACAGGCGGTCCCAGCCAAAGAACATCAGGCCGACAAAGGTGGCTTCGAGGAAGAAGGCCATCAGCCCCTCGATCGCCAGCGGCGCACCGAAGATGTCACCGACAAAGTGTGAATAATAGGACCAGTTGGTTCCGAACTGGAACTCCATGGTCAGGCCTGTGGCTACGCCCAGCACGAAATTGATGCCGAACAGAGTGCCCCAGAACCGCGTAATGGTGCGCCATATTTCGCGCCGCGTCAGCACATAGACGCTTTCCATAATGACCAGCATAAAGGAAAGGCCAAGCGTCAGCGGGACGAACAGAAAGTGATACAGCGCCGTCAAGGCGAACTGCCACCTTGATAGATCGACCGTCATCATATCCATTGAGATATATCCCTCGGGTTATTGGGGTTTTTAAATCGCAATCCGACTGCGGCAAGGTGCAGCAGGTGAATGGAAATTTGCCCCTTGGTGTCCGAAATGAGTTAGGAGAGAACCCATCCCGGCTTATTTGCAGATAAAACTGTACTGGCAACTAAGCTAAGCCCGCTTATACGCTCAGCCCCTGAAACGCCCTATCGCACCAAATGTCGCACCCCTCCCCCAGGCCTTCGGACATCCCCCCGCAAACCCCGCCGGACGATGCGAAAGCACACTCAAAGCGAGTGCGCGCGCAACTTCGACTATGGGCAGGTTCGGCAAAAAGACAAGTCACGGTTATGTGGCAGATGGAGGCCTTAAGCCTTCTGTGCGCGGCGGCTTTCGCCCTTGGGCTGGCCCTCGTCCTTGCGGCAGTGCGCGATGGCCGTCCGGTGTGGGGCGGCCTTGTGCTGATGATGGGCGGGCTTCTGGTGCGTGCTCTTGTTCTCTATATAAATCAACTTATTAGCACTTCATTCGCACGCCGGATTATCGAAAACCTGCGTCTTGATATGCTAAGGAAGGCGCTGAATGGACGCGGCGTTGACGGCGGTCAGATGGCCCGCATGGGCGTACTTTTCGAACATACCGAAGCTCTCGAAGGCTACTATGCCCGCTTCGTGCCCGCCCGTATGGCCAGCACGATCACCCCCTTCATCGCCGCCCTGCTGATCGCCGTGGCATCCCCCGCCTCAGGGCTTATCGTCCTCTTTACCCTGTGTCCGTTTGTCGCAATGATGGCCCTGTCGGGCATGGCGACCGCCGCCGAAGCCCGGCGTCAGCTCGATGCCCTGACGCGTCTGTCCGGCCTGTTTGCCGACCGTCTGCGCCACCTGCCTCTGATTCGCGCCTTCGATAACAGCGACGCCCAGACTCAGAAGGTGCGGCGCGCCGCCGGTGACGTGTCCGAACGCACCCTTTCGGTTCTTCGGATGGCCTTTACAGGGTCCGCCGTACTGGAGTTTTTCGCCGCCCTGTCAGTGGCGCTGATCGCCGTCTATTGCGGCTTTTCCCTGCTGGGGCTTCTGCCCTTTCCGGTCCCGGCCTTCCTCGGTTTTCGCGGCGAAGCCTTTATCTCCGCCTTTTTCGCCCTGACGCTCGCCCCCGAAGTCTATGCCCCCCTGCGCCGCCTCAGTGCCGCCTATCATGAAGAACAGCAGGCGCGCGTCGCCGCCGAAGCCCTGATCGAACTGGGTGAGCGACTGGAGACGCCGGATCGCACCCCTCTGATCTGCGCGCAGGCCCCCGCGATACGCCTGACCGCGCTCAGCGCTATGTTTGCCGACGATTCCACGCCCGTCTTCGCCCCGGTATCCGCCTCCATTCCCGCTGGCACCATCGTTGCCCTGCGCGGAGAAACCGGGTCGGGCAAGTCGACCCTTTTGCGCCTCCTGCTGGGCATCACACCGAACGGCCTGTTGCAACAGCAAGGCACAATCGCGGTCGACGATCAGGTACTGACACCCGAGAGCGACCTGTCGGCGTCCTTATCGTGGATGTCGCAACACACGCCGCTTCTGCCCGGCACGCTGGCCGACAATCTGCGCCTGTCGCACCCTCAGGCCACCGACGACGATCTGCGCCGCATTATCGTCCAAACCGGCCTTGAGCCGCTGGTGGCGGCGCGCGGCCTCGAAGCGGTGCTGGATGAGCGCGGATCGGGCCTGTCCGGCGGCGAGCGGCGGCGCATCGGTCTGGCGCGCGCCCTGCTCAAGCCCGCGCCGCTGCTTCTGCTCGATGAGCCGACCGCCGACCTCGACCCCGGTTCCGAAGCCGCCATCGCCGACGCCATCCGCAACGCCGCTTCAGGGCGCACCGTCATCATGGCCACCCATTCTGCCGCACTGGCTGCCATCGCCACGCAGGAGATCCGGCTATGAGCGATTTTCACGCCTATTTCCGCGACCTGCAACGCCGTAACCGCACCTCCCTGATCGCCGCCTCTTTGTGTGCCGCCGGTGTATCGGCCGCAGCGGCGACACTTCTGGGGCTGTCCGGGTGGTTCCTGTCCGGGGCCGCCATCGCCGGAGCCGCCGGTGGCGCGGTCCTGATGGCCTTCAACTATCTGCTGCCCTCCGCCGCCATCCGCGGTCTGGCCATCGCCCGCACCGCCATGCGCTATTTCGAGCGCCTGTGCGGCCATACGGCGGCCCTGCGCGCGCTGGCGGAACTGCGCCCGTGGCTGTTCGAGCGCCTGAGCCGCTCCTCCCTAAGCCTGAACCGGGGGGATGCCTCCGCGCGGCTGGTGCAGGATGTCGGGCAACTGGAAGGCCGCCTTGTCGCCCAAAGCAACTGGGCCTCAGCACTTGGCGGGCTGGGGGCGGCGCTGGTACTGGCCCTGCTGCTGTCGCCACTGGCCGCCCTCATCTCTGCGGCGGGCATCGGCAGCCTGATCTGGCTGTCACGCCGCAAACCCGTGACGACCGGGGCGGGTCAGGCCGAGCTTGGCGCGTTGAAACAGAGCGTCTTCGAAACCCTGCCCTTCCTGCCGGATATCGCCGCCTACCGCCTGTCGGCCCGCTTCCTCGACCGCCTCGGTTTGCAGGAGGCGCAACTGCGCACCGCGCGTGAGGGACAGGGCCGCACCGAAGCGGTCCCCGTCGCCCTGAACCTGATCGTCCTGTCCCTCACGCTGAGCCTGATCGTCCTGACCCACTCACGCGCCGACATGCCGATGCTGGCTCTGGGCCTGCTGGTCACCACTGCCGCGTTTGAAGCCACCGGCCCCCTGCTTAGGGCCATGGCGCAAAAGGTCCTGTTCGACGAAGCCACAGACCGTGTGGCCGAAATGGCCGAGATCAGTGAAGCGCCGCCCTCCCTCCGCACCGGCCCTGTTCTTCGCTATGGCGACCGCGACTACCCCCTGAGCGCTCAGACACGCCTGCGGATCGAAGGGGCATCGGGTTCGGGCAAAACGCGCCTGATCGACGCCGTGAGCGGACTGCGCCCCCTTGCCGACGCCCCCGGCCTCGTTGGTTTACCCAACCTGCGTTTCAGCCTGTCGCCACAGGACGCCCCCGTGCTCAACGGCACCATCGGCGACAACCTGCTGATCGCCTTATCACCGCAAGAGATCGCCGCCGCCACACCCGAAGCCCTCACGACACAGGTCTGGGCCGCCCTTGAGGCCGCGCAGCTTAAAGCCCGTGTAGAGGCCATGCCGAAGGGGCTGCATAGTTGGGTCGGCGACGGCGGGATCACCCTGTCGGGCGGAGAGCGCAAACGCCTCAGTCTGGCGCGCGCCCTGCTGCGCACCGCCGATGTGCTGGTGCTGGATGAACCGACCGAGGGGCTCGATGCCGCCACCGAGGCTGCCATCACCGCCGCCATCGACGCCCATCTGAGCACAACGGGACAAGGGCTGATCCTCATCAGCCATCGTCAGGCACCGCAGCGGCTCTGTACGCAAATCCTCAGCGTCGAGGGTATCTTTTCCGGTTCACTTCTCCTAGAAAGCGACAAAGTCAGCTAAAGGACACTCCCATGATCGCATTCGCCCTGCACGGCGGCGCGGGCGCCAAGGCCGGCCGCGATTACGGCCTTGAGATCACCCACATGAAGGGGCTGGCCAAGATCGCGCGCCACAACCTGAAGAACGGGGCGCGAGCGCTGGATGTCGTTACCGAGACCGTGCGGTCGCTCGAAGACTCCGGTCTTTACGTGGCGGGTAAGGGCGCGTCGCCGAATGCCGAGGGCATATACGAGCTGGACGCCAGCCTGATGAGCGGCCCTGACCGTCGCGCCGGGGCCGTAGCGGCGCTGGCAGGGTTCAGGAACCCGATCGATATCGCCCGCGCGGTCATGGAAAAGACGCCGCACGTCATGCTGGCCGGAGACGGCGCGCGGCAGTTCGCACAGGCGCAGGGCTTTGAGACCGTCGCCGACGACTATTTCACCCGCGCCGGGGCCTTCGAGTCCAACTATCCGCCGGGGACGCTGGCGCACGGTACGGTCGGCTGTGTCTGCCTCGATTCCTACGGCGATCTGGCGGCGGCGACCTCGACGGCGGGTGTGTTCGGCAAGCTGCCCGGTCGCGTCGGCGATACGCCGGTGATCGGTGCGGGGACGTGGGCCGACGACCATGCCGCCGTCTCCTGCACGGGTCAGGGCGAATACTTCCTGCGCGTACAGGCCGCCGCACAAACGGCCTTCCGCATCGGCGCGGGTCAGGGCTCTTTTGAAAGCGCCGGTCTGGTGCTGGGGCAGATTGCCAATATGGGTGGCGAAGGCGGCATGATCGTCGTCACCCGCTCAGGTGAGGTCCACGCCCCCTTCCGTTCGGCAGGCATGAAGCGCGCTTACTTCAGCGGTGACGGGGATATTGTCTCGGAAGCGTTTTAATCGCTCGCACTGTATCAGGCCGCGATCTTACCCTTAAGCCCGACGCAGACGACATTGACCAGACTTTCAAGCGTCATTTGCGCCCCGTCGAGATCGGAGCGCGACAGGTCCGCCCCGTCGAGACGCGCCTGACGCATGTCCGCGCGTTTGAGGTTCGCCCCACGTACGCGCGCCTCCCTTAAATCCGCCGGGAACAGGCGATCACCGTCCAGTTTCAACGGCCCCAGACGCGCCCCTTCCAGATTGGCACCGTCAAGGCGCGCCCTGGCCATCTGCACCCCGCGCAGGTCTGCCCCGCTCAGGTCGCAGTTACGCAGGTCCGCACCTTCGAGATGCGCCCCCTGAAGCTGGATGCCGCGCATATCGAGGCCGTAGAAGACCGCCCCCTTTGCCGACAGAGCGGCCAGATTGAGCCCCTTGACCGACTTCAGCGCCCTGAGATCGGCCTTGTCGAAAATCGAAGGCTTGCCTTCGCGCCCCAGACTGTCGACCCAGGCGGCGTGATCGCGGATCATTTCGCCATAGGGCATCTGACTGACATCGGCACCGGCGGCCTTTTCGGTCAGGACGCCGCTGAGATTGGCTTTGGTGGCGTTCCAGCTTTCGGTCTTGGTGCCGATCATCACCGCGTCCTTAAGGGACGCGCCGGACACATCGGCCCCCGACAGGTCCGCCCCGCTCAGGTCGCAATTGTCCATCACCGCCTGTTTGAGATTGGCGCGCACCAGCTTGCAGGATTTGAGAATGGCGTCGGTGAAATCGGCCTTCATGGCCTGAATGCCCGACAGTTTGGAGCGCTCCAGATTGGCCCCGCGCAGATTGGTGAAACCGGCATCCGAAATGCGCGCCGACACCTCGACATAGGCCAGCCCGGACGCCTTATCCGGCAGGGCCAGCGCCCCTTCGCGCAGATCGGCTTCGAACAGATCGACATCCGAAAGATTGGCTCCGCGCAGGCACGCCCCGCGAAGATCGGTCCGTCGCAGCGAGGCACGGCTGAGATTGGCCATCTGCATATCGACGCAATAGAGGTTCGACTGATCCAGTACCGCACCCGATAAATCCGCCCCGACCATGATGGCGGCGGTGAAGTCGGCATCGGTCAGGTTACGTCCGCGGAAGTCCAGTCCGGATACGTCCATCCACGCAAAAACGGCGCGCGCGCCTCCCGGCTTCATGGCCTTGAGGCGTTCGTGCTTCTGGCAAATCGCATCCACCTGAGCCTGGGTGAGGCGGGTGTAGCGTGACTGGCCTGAGGTGGCACTCATCTGCGGGTGCGGACCCTTTGCGCATAGGTTACGCGTTAACCGTAGGGGAAAACCCTAAATCAGGGCTTAACCGGCAGATTTTTAACGAAGTCCTCGATCAGGGCCGATGCCTTCTGCGCCATTAACCCCGCCTCGACCGCAAGGCCCGCCGCCTGCATACGCTCCACACCGATGTGCGAAGCATAGGGCGACGGATCGGCGCAGGCATAGATGACGCGCGCCACACCGGCCTCCACCAGCCTTTGCGAGCAGGACAGGCCGCCGTGCGAGCGTTCGCCGCAGGGTTCGAGCGTGACATAAGCAGTGGCACCTTCAGCGCGATTGTCGAGCAGGGCCAGCGCCGCTTCTTCGGCATGAGGCCGCCCGCCCTCACCGGTCGCCGCTTCGGCCAGCACCATGCCGTCCCTGACGATGACGCAGCCGACGGCGGGGTTGGGGACGGTGCGCCCCAACTGCCCCTGCGCCAGTTCGATGGCGCGGGCCATGTGGGTAAGGTCGGAGTTTTGTGACTTCCCCCTCTCCCGGCCTATAGGGCCACCCTCTCCCTCAGGGAGAGGGGAATAGATTTGCCCCCTCTCCCTTGAGGGAGAGGGTTGGGGTGAGGGGGAAACCGCCAGATAGAACTGAAACTCACGAGACATCACGGCCTCCGTAATGCGTCCGTCGATAATGGCACTCAGGGTTTCAAGCACCGTGTCCAGATCGTTCAGTACGTCGGCATAGGAAAACCGCGCGACGGACCAGCCTTCATTGATCATGAAGGCGTTGCGGATAGCATCGTGCGAGGAGTCGATATGCTGGGAGCCATCGATTTCAACGATCAATCGCCGCTCAAAACTGGCAAAATCGGCGAAATACGGGCCTACCGGTTCCTGACGTCGAAATTTCACGTCATGAAACTGGCGGTTCTTAAGCCGGAGCCACAGCCGCCCCTCGGCGGTGTTGTCCTGCTGACGAAGGGATCGCGCACGAGAAATTTGTGACGGTAAGCGTCTTGAAACCATTGCCCCCTCACCCGGCCCTTCGGGCCATCCTCTCCCTCAAGGGAGAGGGAAAACGAAAAGCTCCCTCTCCCGTGAGGGAGAGGGCTGGGGTGAGGGGGAAGGCCACAACTCTACGCCTTCAGCACCGGCACCGGATTGGCGCGGGCCGCGTCGAGATATTTCGCC
>JASGGL010000005.1:0-31365 GCA_047605065.1 Asticcacaulis sp. | reverse complement strand
ATTGCCGGTCTGAGCCACGAAACCCGCAATGACGCGGTGGAACAATAGCCCGTCATAGAAGCCGCGCCGCGTCAGAAGCCTGATGCGCTCTACCGCCTTAGGCGCCAGTTCCGGATATAGCTCGATGACGATGCGGCCCTTTTCACTGTCGATCAGCAGGGTGTTTTCCGGGTCCGGCGCGCGCCAGTCAGACGGCCCCGATACCTGAGCCTGTGCCCCACCGGCCAGTACCCCCGCCGCGACGATCAGCGCCCCCCAAGCCTTCATCACCCTCTCCTCACGCCTTTTCGACGAAGCTGTCGATGACCTTCTTTTCACCCGACACGTCGAAATCGACAACCAGCTTATTGCCGTCGCTCGACACCACCTGCCCATAGCCGAACTTGGTGTGGAAGACGCGCGTACCGACCGTATAGCCTTTCGACGCCTGCGGTTTCGGCGCGGAGGGCCGGTGCGGCTGCGGCTTCTTTTCCAGACGGCTCATATCGACGCCGGACAGGCGGTCGCTAAAGCGCGCCTCGCCCCCGGTATTTGACCGGTTTTCTGACCGGCTTTCGCTCTTGCTATGGTTCGGCTGATAACCGGCGCGGTCCCATCTCGATTCCTGAGACTGCCAGCCCGCCTGATTATAGCCGGTCTGCGACGTCGCCTCGACGTTTTCGATCGGCATTTCGTCGACGAAACGCGAAGGAATCTGGCTGGTCCAGCGGCCGAAGACCTGACGGTTGGCCACAAAGCTCACCCGCGCCAGTTCGCGCGCCCGCGTCAGACCGACATAGGCCAGCCGCCGCTCCTCCTCAAGACCGCGCAGGCCGTTCTCGTCCATCGACCTTTGCGACGGGAAGATGCCCTCCTCCCAGCCCGGCAGGAAGACCACAGGAAACTCCAGCCCCTTGGCGGCGTGCAGGGTCGAGATACGTACGCTGTTTTCACCATTGTCGCGCTCAAGGTCCATGACCAGCGACACATGCTCCAGATAGGCTTCGAGGTTTTCGAAGTCCTGCATGGCGTTCATCATTTCCTTGAGGTTGTCGATGCGTGTGCCGCCCGACGCCTTGTCGGCGCGCTGCATGTCGTAATAGCCCGACTCGGTCATCACCCTGTCGAGCACCTGATCGTGGGCGTCGGTCTTCACGGCCGCCACCCAGCGATCATAGTCGCGCAGGAAGCCGGTCAGCGGCGTCTTCGCCCGCGCGGGCAACTCATCGGTCTGCACCAGATCGCGCACGGCCGACATGACGCTTTGCCCGGCCAGACGCGCCTGCATCAGAAGCTTTTGCACCGTAGCGTCGCCTATACCACGCTTGGGCACATTGACGATGCGCTCAAACGCCAGATCGTCGTCTTCAGACTGGATCAGCCGCAGATAGGCGATGGCATCGCGGATTTCGGCGCGTTCGAAAAAGCGCGGACCGCCGACCACCACATAGGGGATCTGCAGCATCAGGAAGCGTTCTTCGAAGGCGCGCATCTGGAAGGAGGCGCGCACCAGCACCGCCACATCCGAATAGGCGCGGCCCTGCTTTTTCAGCCGTTCGATATCCTCGGCAATGCTCTGCGCCTCGGCGGCACCGTCCCACAGGCCCTGCACGCGGACCTTTTCGCCGCCCTGCTGATCGGTGAACAGGGTCTTGCCCAGACGCGCGCTGTTGGCGCGAATCAGGCCGGACGCCGCCGACAGGATGTGCTGGGTAGACCGATAGTTGCGCTCAAGCCGGATGACCTTGGCCCCCGGATAGTCGCGCTCGAACTTCAGGATGTTATCGACCTCGGCCCCGCGCCAGCCATAGATCGACTGATCGTCATCGCCGACGCAGCACAGGTTGCGATTGGCATTGGTCAGGATACGCAGCCACAGATACTGGGCGATATTGGTGTCCTGATACTCGTCCACCAGCACGTATTTGAACCGGCGGTGATAGTGTTCGAGAATATCGGCGTGTTCGCTGAGAATTTTCAGCGTATGCAGCAGAAGATCGCCGAAATCGCAGGCATTGAGCACCCGCAGGCGCTCCTGATACTCAGCGTAAATCTCCACGCCCTTGTTGAAGGCGAACTGCGCGCCTTCGTCGGCGGTCAGCTTGGCCACCTTGTCCGGGGTCAGCCCCTTGTTCTTCCACTGATCGAGGAAGTGAGCCATCAGCTTGGGCGGAAAGCGCTTGGTGTCGATACGCCGCGCCTCCATGATCTGCTTCAGAAGGCGCGTCTGATCGTCGTCGTCGATAATGTTGAAGCCCGACTTCAGCCCGACCAGCTCAGCGTGACGGCGCAGCATCTGGGCGGCAATCGAGTGGAAGGTGCCGAGGTTCGACAGGCCCTCGGCCTGCGATCCGACAAGGCGCGCCGTACGCTCACGCATTTCACGCGCCGCCTTGTTGGTGAAGGTGACGCACAGGATTTCCCACGGTCGGGCCAGACCCTGCGCCAGAATGTGAGCGATTCGCGTGGTCAGGACGCGCGTCTTGCCCGTGCCGGCCCCGGCCAGAACCAGAACGGGGCCATCGGTCGTGCGCACCGCATCCGCCTGCTCGGCGTTCAATCCCTTGAAGTAGTCGCTGGTCGATGACACGCCATTGACCGAGGCCTGCTGGCTGATGGACAGGAATGTATTTTCGTTCATGGCTTCAGTCTAACGCTTTCGGCAGACAGAACCAAACGGAAACACCGCCGCCGCCCGGTTATTCACAGGGCGGCGGCCGGATACACTTTCAGGCGTTGAAACGCAGACTAAAAACCCAGAGCCGGTTGCGTTCAGACTGAAGCGCAAACCGGCTCTAAATTTTAGTTTTGTCGCATTTTTTAACGCTCAACCGCCAGGATAGGTTTGGGCACCTGAGCGAAAAATGCTCCGGGCAATCAGGCGACTTCGGCGCGACGGCGTTTCAGGCCGGACGCCTTGGTCTGCACAAAAGACAAGGCCGACAGACGGCAGAACGAGGCCAGCAGGCTTTCACCGCGCCGGGTATCCAGTTCTCCGATCAGGGCGGCCAGACTGATTCGGCGTTCTTTCGCCATCAGTTCAAGTACGGCCCAAAACTCAGGCTCAAGCGCTACAGATGTTGCATGGCCTGCCAAATTGACAGACCTCTTTCGTAAACCCGGCATAGTGTCCCTCCTGTCCAGGTAAAAAATGACCGCGCCGATTGTCCCCTGTCGGCGCCGTCACCAGATGAAAAGCTCAGTTCACGCAAAGCGAAGCAATATCCACAAACTTAAAATAGTGGTACTATTAAACCGCTTTTCGGAAATACAGTGTGAAGTCTTGGCACTTTAAACACAAACGTCAACTGTTTTCGTTTTTATCTTTTTCCGATAAACGTCGTTCTTCCAGACGCTTCAGGCGCAAGTGCTCATTTTCCTTTGCCTGCGTACGCAACTGACCCGGCGTACCAAAAATAATGCGGTTATTCTGGGCTTCCGTTTGCCTGAGCTCACGGTTTTTCGCTTTACGCGCCTTGTTCAGATTAACGACAGTTCCCATACGTCAACAGTATCCGCCAAGTACATTTTTTAAACGGTGGTCCCCACCCCGTTCAATATATATCCGTACGGTATCATATGAAAGAAAATTAATCTGCAAAAATTTGACACTGTCCTATAAATTACATCTGAATGTTTAAATTACTATTTTACCTCATCCAACCTGCTTGCCGGAGCGTATAAATGTCCCTGATCCTGAATATCCTTTGGTTTGTCTTTGGCGGCTTCATTATGGGGCTGGTCTGGTGTCTGGGCGGATGCCTGCTGGCGATCACTATTATTGGCCTTCCGTGGGCGGGGGCGGCTTTCCGCATCGCCGGTTTCAGCTTCTTCCCGTTCGGCCGCGCCATTGCCGACCGCGACATCCATACCGGCCGCGAAGACATGGGCACCGGCGTACCGGGCGCGCTGCTCAACATCATCTGGATACTGCTGGGCGGCTGGTACATCGCGCTGGGTCACCTGACGCTGGCGGTGGCGCAGGCCATCACCATCATCGGCATCCCCTTCGCCATCAAGAATGTACAACTGGCCTGGCTGGCGCTGGCTCCTGTCGGCAAGATCGTCGTTGAAAAGCCCTGATCGACAGGCATAGATAGCGCCTCAGCGCGCATCGGCTGTTTCGGTTGAGGCGCGACAAAACAAAAACGGAGACGCCCGCCATGCCCCCCACCGCGCCGCTCAAAGACGCCACCTTCAACCGTCGCCTTCTGTTGACCGCCGGTGCCCTCGGCGCAGGCCTGATCGGCACGGCGGGTCCGGCACGTCTGGCCGCGGCGGCGGACGCGGCGGATTTCGCTGTCTCGACGCTGGAACTGTGGCCAGGCGCGCCTTCGGGCCTTCTAAACAAAGCGCTTGCCGAATCCTCGCCCGCCACCGGCACGCCACCGATGCGGCGCACCTCAGGCGTGACCCGCCCGCGTCTGGACATCTATCGCCCCAAAACGCCCAATGGCGCGGCCATGCTGATCATTCCCGGAGGCGGCTACCGTATCGTCTCCATCGATAACGAAGGCCACATGATCGCGCGCTTTCTGGCCGAAGCGGGCATTACGGCCTTCATCCTGACCTATCGCCTGCCCGCCGAAGGCTGGGCCAAAGCGTCGGACGTGCCGCTGATGGACGCCCAACGCGCCATGCGCCTGATCCGCGCGCACGCCGCCGACTACGCCATCGATCCGGCCCGCGTCGGCGTCATGGGCTTCAGCGCGGGCGGCCACCTGTGCACGTCGCTGGCCACGCGTTCCGAGGCCAAAGTCTATGAGGCGATCGATGCCGCCGACGCCTTAAGCGCCCGCGCCGCCCTGTTCGCCGCCATCTATCCGGTCGTTTCCATGCGCCCCGGCGTCACGCATCAGGGGTCGCACGACAATCTGATCGGGACGACGCCCGATGAGGCGACCACCGCCCTCTACTCCACCGACGAACAGGTCACGGCCCAGACGCCGCCTGCCTTCATCCTGCACGCCGAAGACGACAAGACCGTACCGGTCGAAAACGCCCTGAGGCTGCGCGCCGCCCTGAAAGCCGCCGGCGTGACGGTGGAAACGCATCTGTACCCCAAGGGCGGGCATGGTTTCGGTCTTCGCTCACCGGACGTGCCGTGGGGACCGCTGTTCCTGAGATTCGCCCGCGCTCAGGGGCTCTTTACCTGAGAAAAACTCTGTCCTTATGAAGTGTAACCAGATTAAATACCCTTCATGACTCAGGTTTAATTTGACCCGAAGCGGGGTTTGCGGGATTTGTGATCCTGTCCAGTTCCCGTTTCTACGGATTTGTCTGCCTATGCGTACGCTCCTGTACCTCTCTTTGGGACTTGCTCCTGCGCTGACCGGCGTCGCGCAGGCCGAAGAGAATCGTATCGAATTGCGCAATCTAGCGGCGCGCGTCGTCGTCACGACCCAGCCACGGGCGGATATCGACGTGCGCGTCAAATCCGGCCCCAAGGCCATGCCTCAGGTGACCCTCAGCCGCTCCGGCGGCAAGGTGGTCGTCAGCGGCAATGTATCGGGCAGTTCGCAATCCTGCGGCAGCGGCAGCAATATCTTCGCCTTCAACTTCGGTGACCGCAACGTGACGACGGTACGCGTGGCCGGTAAGGGACAGGTCAACCTCGGCGACCTGCCCGTCGTCTATATCTACGCCCCCGAAAACCTCCAGATCGTCAGCAATGGCGCGGTCTACGGTACGGTGAATTCTTCGGCGCAACTCAAGCTCAATGTCCATGGCTGCGGCGACTGGCAACTGGGCAGCGTGCGCGGACCGCTTTCGATCCTCAGTACCGGTTCGGGCGATATTCATGCGTCCAATGCCGGAGACACCGAAATCATCAGCGGCGGCTCAGGTGACGTGCATATCGGCAATGTCCGCGGTCTCAAGCTGTCGCAGTCGGGTTCCGGCGATGTCGGCATCGGCTCGGTCAGCGGCGCCCTGTCGACCGCGACGTCCGGCTCAGGCGACATCAGCGTCGGCACGGTCAACGGTCCGGTGGAAATCAGCGTCGCGGGCTCCGGCGATGTGACTCTGGCCAAGGGCAGCATCACGCGCCTTAAGATCGCCATTGCCGGTTCGGGCGACGTGCATTTCGGCGGCGACGCCGACATGGTCGAAGCCGCCATCGTCGGTTCCGGCGACATCTTCGTGGCGCGCGCCAACGGCACAGTGCAAAAGAGCGTGCTGGGGTCCGGCGACATCTCTATCGGCCGGCACTAGATTTGCTCTTCGCCGGGCAATAGCTTGAGCGGAATGATCACACTCTAAACTCTCTTCAGTTCAGATCGCCATCGTCCTTGAGGCGGCGGCGTACCGATGCCCGCAACACCGACACCCCGACGATCAGCGGAGCCAGCGCCCAGACATAGGCCTTGCGCCACAGGGTATCGGCGCGCTTGTTGAAGTAGTAGACGAGGCCCAGCCCCTTGTTCATTTCCACAAAGATCGGATCGACGCGCGAGGTATGGCCCTCGTGAACGACCTCGGCCCCCGGATGGAACAGGACCGCGCCGCCCTTGTTGCGGATGCGCCAGCACAGGTCGACATCCTCCACGTGCAGGAAGAAGCGGGTATCGAAACCACCGACCGAGATAAAATCCGCCCGCGCGATGCAGAAACAGGCCCCCGATACCGTCGGCACGGGCGCAGGCCCCGCAGGCACAGGCTCATCCTCGCGGTGGATTTCATAGGCCTTGAGGAAGGGCAGAAAACGCGGCAGACGCAGAAGCGAGACCAGCGTCGTCACCGGTGTGACTTCGCCGCGCCGCGCGCCGCGCTGCTCGCTGCCGTCCGGATTGAGCACGCGTGCGCCGACAAGGCAGGGACGCGGATGCTGAAGCCCTGCCTCGACCATGGCTTCGACCGCACCGTCGCACAGTATGGCGTCGGGATTGAGGAAGACCAGCCAGGGCTGGGTGGCCAGTTGCGCACCGATATTGGCGGCGCGGGCAAAGCCGATATTGCCATGCCCCTGCACCAGCAGGATGCGCTCATAGGCCTCATCCAGCGCGCGCAGCATCTCCGCCGTGCGCTCCGGTGAGCCGTTATCGACGAGGATAAGCTGCTTCACCGACGGTTCGGCCAGAGCCCGCGAAATCGAATCGAACAGCACCCGTCCGGAATGGTAGGCGATGATGACGACCGTCACGCTGCGCGTATCGCGCGGCGCAACGGTGATATCGGCACCCGGCACCAGAGATTCTGCTTCTGTGGACGCCAGTTTCTGAGCGTTTAGAAGATCACGAATGGACGGCGGAAGAGTATATTGCATTGCCTGCGGCTTTAATAAAAATCACTTCAAATCGGGCGGCAACCCTTCGGTACGCAACTGTTCGGCGGCGGCATCGACCGAAAGAACGGTCTGGCCTTCCTGACCCAGATATCGCAGGGCCACTTCACCGGTTTCGGCCTCTTTCCGACCGACGACCGCGATGACCGGCACCTTGGCCAGAGAATGTTCGCGGATCTTATAATTGATCTTCTCATTCCTCAGGTCTGTGTCAACCCTGAGACCCGCCTGACGCAACTTTGACGCAACCTGTTGCGCGTAATCATTAGCATCGGACGTGATCGGTGCCACTACCACTTGTATGGGAGCCAGCCACAGCGGGAACTTCCCACCGTAGTTTTCGATCATGATGCCGATGAAGCGTTCGAACGAGCCCAGAATCGCCCGGTGCAGCATGACCGGACGCTGACGGCTGCCGTCTTCGGCGACGTATTCGGCCCCAAGGCGTTCCGGCAGCACGTAATCGAGCTGGATCGTACCGCAGGTCCATGTCCGGCCGATGGCGTCACGCACGATAAAATCGAGCTTCGGCGCATAGAAGGCTCCATCGCCTTCGGCGATCACCGCTTCGACACCGGCGGCGCGGGCGGCCTCGGCCATCTGAGCTTCGGCCTTGTCCCAGAACTCATCGGAGCCGGCGCGCACATCCGGACGGGTGGCCAGCGCGATATGCTCGGCCTGCATCCCCAGATCGGCATGCACCTGACGGCACAGGGTGATGAAGTTCTTCGTCTCCTCGACGATCTGATCCTCACGGCAGAAGATGTGGGCATCGTCCTGCGTGAAGCCACGCACGCGCATCAGGCCGTGCAGCGAACCCGACGGCTCATAGCGGTGACAGGCACCGAACTCGGCCATGCGGATCGGCAGTTCCTTATACGAGCGCAGCCCGACCTTGAAGATCTGCACGTGTCCGGGGCAGTTCATCGGCTTCAGGCTGAGCGTCTCGCCCTCGACCGTCTCGCAGACGAACATGTTCGGGCGATACTTGTCCCAGTGACCCGACTTTTCCCAGAAGGTACGGTCCAGCACCTGAGGCGTCTTGACCTCGACATAGCCCGCCGCATCGAGACGACGGCGCATATAGGCCTCCAGCGTCCGCCACAGCGTCCAGCCGTGCGGGTGCCAGAAGACCATGCCGCGCCCTTCTTCCTGCATGTGGAAGAGGTTCATCTGACGGCCCAGCTTGCGGTGATCGCGCTTTTCGGCCTCTTCGAGGCGCGTCACATAGGCCTGAAGATCCTCCTCGGAGGCCCAGGCTGTGCCGTAGATGCGCTGAAGCTGCGCATTATTGTGGTCGCCGCGCCAGTAGGCCCCGGCCAGCTTGGTCAGCTTGAACGCCTTGCCGACGAATTTCGATGACGGGAAGTGCGGCCCGCGGCACAGGTCCTTCCAGTTTTCGCCATGGCGATAGACGGTGATCGTCTCGGTACCGGGCAGGTCACGGATGATCTCGGCCTTATAGTGCTCGCCGATTTCTTCGAAATGTTTGATGGCGTCGTTACGGTCCCAGACCTCGCGCACGATCTTCTCGTCGCGGTCGACCAGCTCCTTCATCTTCTTTTCGATCTTCGGCAGGTCGTCGAGGCTGAACGGCTCATCGCGGGCGAAGTCGTAATAGAAGCCGTCCTCAATGGCTGGCCCGATGGTCACCTGCGTGCCGGGGAACAGCTCCTGCACCGCCTGCGCCAGAAGGTGCGCGGTGTCGTGGCGGATGACTTCCAGCATTTCGGGCGCGTCGCGCGTCAGGATTTCGATGCGGGCATTGCCTTCGATCGGACGATCGAAATCGTAGAGTTCTCCATCGAGGCGGATCATCGCCGCCTTCTTGGCGAGAGACTTCGACAGACCCTCCGCTATGGTTCTTCCGGTTGCGCCCGGCTCATAGGAACGAACGGCGCCATCGGGAAACGTCAGGTCAATCATTATGTCACTCTCTCGGTTTGTCCTGTCCCTACAACAGACTAGGACGTTTATGTGGCCGCGCCCCTACGACAGGCATCGGATTATTTTACCATTCTGGGAGGCACCGGATCGTATCCGTGGCCTCCGCCGGGACGGCACCGGCAGATACGCTTAAACCCCAACCATGACCCTTTTACAGGGCCATGCACGATCAGAGCCTCAGCGGTATATTCCGAGCAGGTCGGCACAAAGCGGCAGGCCTGTCCGATCAGCGGCGACAGAGAGAGCTTATAGGCCCTCAGTCCCGCCTTCACGGCCTTGGCATAGATGCGGCTCATCTCGCAATACCTTTCGGAAGAAAAGCCTGAACTGTTTCCGATATTTCGTGCCTGAGATCAATCCCGCGACGGGCGAAATCACGCAACGATCACTTGACGATCACGGATTTGTGATCAATCCTCACTCCACCAGAAGAGGAGACACGGGAATGAAGATTGTGCTGCCATTACTGGCGCTGAGCCTTGCTATGGGACTAAGCGCCTGCAGTAAACCCGTTGAGGAAGCGGCTATGGAAACCTCTGTCGTGGGGCCTGACATGGACAAAACGGGCCCTTTCAAGACTTTCCAGCGTATCACCTTTGCCGCCGTGCGCGCCGAAGACACGCCTGCCGATTCCAAGCTTATGCGCATCGAACTGCAAAAGGGATCAGGCGAAGACGTCGCCACCCTTTATAACCTGCTGTCGGACAGCAAATCCTATCTGGCGGGCGTCACCTACCACCCGTTCACACCTGTGATCGCCGAAACCAATGCCGAGCGAAAAGATTACTGGCTCGTTGGCCTGAACCTGTCGCGCACGCCCGACCGCTCCGTCTATTCGATTATCCGGTTTCCCCACGGCTCCACCTTCACCGCCGGACAGAGCGTGAAGGTGGATTATCTCAGCCTCGGCTGCGGTGACCTCGACGTTGCCCGCCACCCCGCCAGCTATTACGAGCCACAACCGATCGATAGCGCGCAGGGGGTCAGCTCCTCAGCCAGCGAAGACATCGACCCACTGGAATTGCCTGAGTTCAAACCCGAGGCGGGAGCATGTGAGTTCAATAGCCTCGCCGAAGCCTATCGACTGACGCCGCAAATCCTTCGGCGTTACGATCAGATCAAACATTTCGAAGGCGCACCCACGCCGGACTGGCTACCGCTGACCGTGACCGTGGAGTGATCAGTCCGCCCCGGAACCCGCCTTACCCGCAGCTTCGACGGTGGCTTCCAGTGCCAGCAGGGTCGAGGTGTGGCGCGCCGGAAAATCCTTCACCGATTTGAGGATGGCGAAGTCGGCAAAGCGTTCCGGATAGGTGAAATCGCCGCCTTTGAGCATGGCTTTCATGGCATCGCGCGCCGCGGTCACTTCGGCGACGGGCGCGCCGATGACGCTCTGGCTGAGGATGGCCGCCGACGCCTGCCCCAGCGCGCAGGCTTCGACCTCCTGAGCGAAGTCGGTGATGATGCCGTCCGCGACCTTCACCTCGACGTGGATGGTCGAACCGCACAGTTTCGAGACGCGATCGGCCGCCCCATCGGGCGTATCCAGACGCCCGACGTGCTCAAGCTGCGTCGTGCGGCGGAGAATTTCACGGGAATAAAGTTCGTCGATCATAAATACATCCTCCCCTGCGTAGCGGGGGAGGGGAACCCCGAAGGGGTGGAGGGGGCGCATCCGGGCAAGCCCCCTCCGTCTGCTGCGCTGCGCTTGCAGCCACCTCCCCCGCTTCGCCAAAGGCTCGCAAGGGAGGATGTTAGATTTCATATCGTTCCTTCGGCCTTCGCCTTCAAGGCCTCGGCGAATCTGGCGAAGCCTTCGCGCAGGTAAGACCGGTACTTCTTCCCTTCGCGTTCGGCCAGAAAGCCCGAAAACTGTGCGCCGATGGTAAAGTCGCAGGCATCGCCAGGGAGGATGTTCATCTCATAAAAGCGGATCAGCGAACCTTCGTAGAACTTCTTCGGCACGCCGATATGGATGTGCGACAAGGGCGACCAGTCGGCGACAAAGCCGTTGATTTCCCAGTCCCCCAGTCCTTCATAGTGCTCCATGAAGCTGACCGGCGCCCCAAAGCCCATCTTGCCGCTGGCGGCCTTATGGATCGGCGACCACTGTGGCCAGGCGTCGATATTCTCAAGGATTTCGTAGACCGTATCGACCGGCGTCTGGATGCCGATGCGCTTTTCGATTTTCACAGCCATGTCTTACGCCTTCAGTTTCCAGCTTGCCCCCGTCGGGCCGTCCATGACCTCGACATTCAGGGCGTTCAGTTCATCGCGGATACGGTCGGCCTCAGACCAGTTCTTTGCCGCACGCGCCTCTTTGCGGGCCACCAGCAGCGCCTCGACCTTCGCCGACAGGTCGTCATCGGCCCCGCCTTTGAACCACGCCTCGGGATCGCTTTGCAAAATCCCGATCAGGTTTCCGGCGGCCAGCAATTGTGCCTTCGCCACCGGCTTATCCTCAGCCGCTGCCTTTTCCAGTGCGCTGCTCAGCCCCGACATCTCGGCCAGCACCCGCGGCGTCGACAGGTCGTCGCACAGGGCCTCAAGCACGGCCTCAGGGAGGGACGCCTCGACCACCGGGACATCGGCGGCCTTGCGCAGGGCTTCATAGAACCCGTCCAGCCGCTTGCGCGTCTGGGTCAGCAGGTCTTCGGTCCAGTCCAGCGGCGCGCGATAATGCGCCGACAGAAGCGCCAGACGCAGTACCTCACCCGGCCAGTGTTTGATCAGCTCATGGACCAGTTGCACATTGCCCAGCGACTTGGACATCTTTTCGGCGTCCATGGTCAGGAAGCCGTTATGCATCCAGTAACGGGCGTAGCTCTCTTCCTTATGGGCATGGCCATGTTGCGCACACACCCCCTGAGCGATCTCGTTTTCATGGTGCGGAAAGATCAGATCGTGTCCGCCGCCGTGAATATCGATCGGCAGGCCCAGATTGGCCTCGATCATGGCCGAGCATTCGATGTGCCAGCCGGGACGCCCCTCACCCCACGGCGACGGCCATTTCGGCTCACCGGGCTTGGACGGTTTCCACAGCACGAAGTCCTGAGGGTTCTTCTTATAGGGCGCGACCTCGACGCGGGCACCGGCGATCATGTCGTCCAGTGAGCGGTTCGACAGCGAGCCATAGGCCTTATACGACTCGACGTCGAACAGCACATGGCCTTCGGCGGCGTAGGCATGCCCATTGCGGACCAGCGCAGCGATCTGCGCCACGATGGCGTTCATATTGCCGGTGACGCGCGGCTGGATCGTCGGCGGCAGGGCATTAAGCGCCGTCATGTCGGCATTATAGATGTCGGCGAATTTCGAGGTAATAACGTCGATATCGACGCCTTCGTTCATGGCCTTCTGATTGATCTTGTCATCGACATCGGTGATATTGCGGGCATAGACCACCGCCCGATCGCCATAGAGTTCGCGCAGCAGACGGAACAGCACGTCAAACACCACGACCGGGCGCGCATTGCCGATATGGGCGTAGTTGTACACCGTCGGTCCGCACACATACATCGTCACGCGCTCAGGATTTTTCGGAACGAATTCCACTTTTTCGCGTTTCAGCGTGTCGGTGATTCTCAGTTTCATGACGATTTCGGTTGAACTCCGCGGACTTTGCCCCATATAGACGCTGCAATAACGGACATCCAAGCGGAATTATAAGTCATTAATTACTTATACCTGTTGCGGTATCCGTTAAGCCTCCCGGACGCCTGCCTGAGCGTCCCTGTTTTTCTTCAGGCGACTAGAGGGATGCCACGCGTCATTTCCGGGACCATCGTCCCGGCGCCACTCGGCCCTCCGGAGAGATGTATTTATGGATAGTCTTGACACGAACCACCGCCCAAACAGCGATGATCCGCTCGTCAACGCACTGGCGCAGACCCGCGCCAAGGGCTTTACCGAAATCCTCAATGTCGATCGTCCGACCAAGGAACAGGCCATGGAGGCGGTTCGCACGCTTCTGGCGTGGGCCGGTGACGACCCCTCGCGCGAAGGCCTGATCGATACGCCCAAGCGCGTCGTCGAAGCCTATGAGGAATGGTTCGCCGGCTATCAGGCCGATCCGGCCAAGGAACTGGCGCGCACCTTCGAGGACGTGCAGGGCTATGACGACATGGTCATGCTGCGCCACATCGACGTCGAATCGCACTGTGAACACCATATGGCGTCGTTCCTGGGCAAGGCCTATGTCGCCTATATGCCGACCGCCAAGGTGGTGGGCATTTCCAAGATCGCCCGCGTGGTCGAAATCTTCTCCAAGCGCCTGCAGACTCAGGAAACCCTGACCAAGCAGATCGCCGACGCCATCGAGCAGTCGCTGGCCCCGCTGGGCGTGGCCGTTCTGATCGATGCCGAACACCAGTGCATGACCACCCGTGGCGTTCACCACAAGAACGTCACCACGGTCACCACTCGCTTTACCGGCGTCTTCAAGTCCGATCTGGCCCTTCAGGACCGCTTCATGCGCTTCTGTCAGGCCTAAGCCCCAACAGGCAATACGCTTCGCGCGCCCGGCTCCCTTCGTAAGGGGCCGGGCGTTTGTATTTAAGACCGGTTCGCGTCTGTGGAGAACCTTCGTAAAATCGTCATGAAGAAATTGTAATTCGGCGTGAACGAAGCCCTTTACATTTACGCAGGCTTTGTCCTAAATCGGCTTCTGCATTTCCAAGCCCGCTTCCGGCGGGCGGTTGTTTAACGCCTCAGCCTTTCCGAAACGGGCAGGATCAGGGGCTCTAAGGGAGTTACATCATGGGCGCTAAGCTCGGTGGCGGCGGCGGTTCTCGCTATAACGTCGAACAGAATTCCGAAATCAACGTCACGCCGTTCGTCGACATCATGCTCGTGCTGCTGATCATCTTCATGGTGTCCGCGCCGATGGCCACCGTGTCGATCAAGCTCGACCTCCCGCCTCCCGTGCCTTCGGATGTGCCGCTCGACAAGCCGAAGGATCCGGTGTTCATCTCGATTCAGGGGCCGGACGACATCTATATCGGTGCCAACAAGACCTCGCTGCAAACCCTGCCGCAGGATCTGGCCGTGGCTTTGGCGGTTGCCAACCCGACCGAAGAGCGCGTTCTGGTCCGCGGCGACGCCGACATCGAATATAACGACTTCATGTCGGTTCTGAACGTGCTTCAGGACAACGGCTTCTTCAAGATCGGCCTGATCAACGAAGACATCTCGTAAGACATTACGTCGAAACGATCCGATGACACGCCGGAAGCCCGCTTCCGGCGTGTTTTCTATTTCACCCTCGCCCCGTTTGCGGGGAGAGTGGTAAGCCTATGACAACCGATACAGACGACATCGATGACGACCTGCCCCTTGCCGATTCTGACGGCGAGACGCACGACCTCGTCCTGACCGCAGATATGGCCGGTGATCGTCTCGACCGGGCGCTTTTACCCCTGATGCCCGACCTGTCGCGGGCGCGGCTTCAGGCCCTGATCAGCGAAGGGCATCTGAGCCTCGACGGACAGACGGTCAGCGATGGCAAGCACAAGGCAAAGGCCGGGACCTACGCCCTGTTCGTCCCCGCCCCCGTTTCGGCCATCCCTGAGCCTCAGGACCTGTCGCTGGAAGTGCTCTATGAGGACGCCCACCTGATCGTGGTCAATAAGCCCGCCGGTATGGCCGCGCATCCTGCCCCCGGCACGCCGGACGGCACGCTGGTCAATGCCCTGCTGTTCCATTGCGGGGCGTCCCTGTCCGGCATAGGCGGGGTGCTTCGCCCCGGCATCGTGCACCGCCTCGACAAGGACACGTCGGGCGTCATGGTCGCCGCCAAGTCCGACGCCGCCCACCGGGGCCTAAGCGAGCTGTTTTCCCGCCACGATATCGACCGCGCCTATGAAGCGCTGGTGCGCGGCGCGCCGAAAGCCCCGGCAGGCACCGTGACCACCCGCATCGGGCGTTCGGCCCACGACCGCAAAAAGATGGCCGTTCTTAAGAGCGGCGGGCGCGAAGCCATCACCCATTACAAAACGCTGGAAGGCTTTGGTTCCCCTGGGGGCGGCGACAAACCGCTGGCCGCGCGGGTGCGCTGCACGCTGGAAACCGGCCGGACCCATCAAATTCGCGTGCACATGGCGCATCTGGGCTGTCCTTGTCTGGGTGATCCGGTCTATGGTTCCGGCGCGCCCGCCCGTCCTGTGGCCGACGCGCTCAAGGCGCACGGTTTCGCGCGTCAGGCGTTGCACGCCGCCCATCTCGGCTTCGTTCATCCCGTAACGGGTGAAAAGCTGAGCTTTGAGGCCGCCCCGCCCGCCGATATGTCCGCCCTGCTGAGTGCTTTGAAAAGCCTGTAGATTTATTTTTGAACCGGGTCGCATAAAATAATTTTCGCCCGAGGTCTTTTTTTCCCCGCCGGAGCCCCTACATGGAAGTGGAAGACAAAAGCCTGCCCCTCGCGAACCGTCTGTCTGACGCGGACCGGGAAGACATGCCGATGCCGGACACTTATTCAGGGGCCTCCATGAGGTCTCAAGGGGACGTCACGATGAGCACGAATTCTTTGGCCATGCCGAATCCTTCGGTCCTGTCGCCCGATGGCGGTCTGAACCGCTATCTGTCGGAAATCCGCAAGTTTCCGATGTTGAGCAAGGATGAGGAGTTCATGCTCGCCAAACGCTGGGCCGAGCATCAGGACCCGCAGGCGGCTCACAAGATGGTCACCTCGCACCTGCGTCTGGTCGCCAAGATCGCCATGGGTTATCGCGGCTACGGCCTGCCGATCGGCGAAGTCATCTCCGAAGGCAATGTCGGCCTGATGCAGGCCGTCAAGAAGTTCGACCCGGACAAGGGCTTCCGTCTGGCCACCTACGCCATGTGGTGGATCAAGGCCGCCATTCAGGAATACGTCCTGCGTTCGTGGTCGCTGGTCAAGATGGGCACCACCGCCGCCCAGAAGAAGCTGTTCTTCAACCTGCGCAAGGTAAAGTCGGAAATCAGCGCCCTCGAAGACGGCGACCTCCGCCACGATCAGGTCGAGCAGATCGCCACCAAGCTGGGCGTGTCCGAAGATGACGTGATCAGCATGAACCGCCGCATGTCGTCGGGCGATTCGTCGCTCAACGCGCCGCTGCGGGCGTCGGAAGGCGATTCCGAATGGCAGGACTGGCTGGTAGACGACTCGACCCCGTCTCAGGAAACGGTTCTGGCCGATTCCGAAGAGTATAAGATGCGCATGGGCCTGCTCGAAGAAGCCATGGGCGAACTGAACGACCGCGAACGCGCCATCCTGACGGCGCGCCGCCTTCAGGAAAACCCGACGACGCTCGAAGATCTGGCTGAGCGCTTCGGCGTGTCGCGCGAGCGCGTGCGTCAGATCGAGGTGCGCGCCTTTGAAAAGCTGCAAAAGGCGATGATGGCCTCGGCTCAAGGTTAAGACCCAAACGCCAGACCTAAGACAATATGACCCCCGGTGCTCAGGCGCCGGGGGTTTGTATTTGGAGGCTTTCCATTTTAGGGCTTGGCGGGCAGGCTGGTGGCGCTGTAGCCAAAGCGCTGATTGGGTTTGAACCACACCTCGCCATTGGCGAAGATCATGTTGAACCGCCACAGGACGCCGATGCCGATAACCCCGTCGACGCCCTCATAGCCTTCTTCCGTCGCCGCCGCCGGATCGTTGAGCGTCAGCGGGGCCGGGTCGATGCGATAGGGGCCGAACTCAAGACGCGGCGCGCCGGTGTAGCGGATCTTCTTCATACCGCCCTTGCCATCGCCGCTCAGGCGGTTCTCGGCCTTCGGGAAGGCGTCCCACAGGTCGTGCGCCTTCACTGCCTCAGGCGACAGGATCAGGCCGTAGCCCCACGCCGTATCCAGACGGAAGCGCATGGCCTTGCCCATCAGCGACCCGGCGATCACCAGCATGCCGTCGGCGCGCCATTCGGCAGGCAGGCGGTCATAGCCTGCGGTATCCGGCGTCCCCTTGAGGTAGCACATCATGTACTTGTCATCGAGGTCGAGCCGGCACGGGGTCTGCCGCACGAAGTCCGCCCCCAGAAACAGGCCCTGCTTCGCCTGTTTTGCCGCCCGGATAATCAGCCCCGGCCGTTTGACGCCGCCAAAGCTGAGTTGCGCCCCGTCATAGCCGCCTGTCACCCTGGGCAGCCCCAGCTTCGCCGCCGTCTCGGCACCGATCGAGCTTAGGCCATCCCCCAGATTCAGCAGACCGGTGACGGATTTGCCGCCCGTCTCGGCGACAAAATTGAAGCGGCGGTCCTCGCCCAGACGGAACGGCATGACCGGACGGTCGGGCGTGGTTTCCGGCAGGTTGGAGACGTGCTGTTCCGGCGGGGCCAGAGCGGTGAAATTGCCGCTGGCCTTGATATGCACCGACGATTTGGGCTGGAAGGCCAGTTGAAAGGCGCTGAGGAACGGCGCGCCCAGTATGCCCTGATAGGCAGCGCGGACGCCATAACCGTCGCGGTCCTCAGGATCGCCCAGCGCCACGGCCATGCGCGGCACCCATATGCCGGCCACCTGAATATCCTTCACTTCGACGATGCGGGTTTTCAGCGCCTTGCCATTGACGCCCCGCAACTGGCTTTCGCGGATAAGCGGGTATTTGTCCCACAGCTTGTGATCGCGCACATAGTCGCCGCGCAGCATCAGCGCCGCCCCTGCCCCCGTGTCCATCAGGCAATCGACGCTATGCCCGGCAAAGCCGATGCTGACCGTGACCTTATCGGCGTCGACACCACGATCGGTGATATAACTGGCGTGGATTTCGCCGAAGCCGTCCAGCGGCATGGGCTGGGTGGTGTCGAGATAATAGCGCACCTCTCCGGCGCGGTAGTCGAGCTGACACGGCAGGCGCGTCAGGATATTGGCGGTCAGAAGCCCGTCAAAGCCCTGCTTTTCAAACCCCTCAGAGGCATAGACCGTCAGTTCTCCGATCCTCAGCTTGCCACCGATCACCACATCCGAAGCGGTATGACGGCTCAGCACCTCCGTACCGCTCAGGCTGCTGCCGCGCGTCTCGCCGTCGCGGCGCAGGCCCAGCTCTTTCGCCAGCGACTTGCGGATGATGGTCGCGCTGGCCCCGGTATCGATGACGAAGCGATAAGGCCCCTTGCCGTTGAGCGTCACCTCCACCACCGGCATCAGCGACTTCGAACGGGTGAAGGGGACGCGGATCGCCCGGTCCTGTGCGCCATCCTGTCCCCCATTCTGCGCCTGACCCAAACCCGGCAACAGTGCGGCGCTGAACGCGCCGACACAGGCCATGCGTCGTGTAAACATGAATTCCCCCATATGTTTTCTTCAAAAAAAGCGTCAGGCGGCGCGGATATGCAGGCTGCGGTCGGCGGCAAACGCCAGAACGAAATCGCTGAGGAAGCCTGCCCCCACCAGACCCGGAGGCGAATCGTCACCGCGGATATAGCCCGCCGTATCCTTCGGATCGCCCAGCGCGACCTCCAGCTTAGGCACCTTCACGCCGCCGATGTGCAGGTCGCTGATTTCAACCATCCGCCCTTCGAGCACCTTACCGTTCACCCCGGTCATGCGGATCGGCTCAAGCACCGGATACTGATCCCAGAGCTTGTGCTTTTTGACGAAATCGCCGCGAATATAGAGGGGCAGCCCCGCTCCGGTATCGAGCAGGCAATCGAGCGACCGGCCCGACAGTTTCAGACGCAGATGCACCTGATCGGCCCCGCCCTGAATATTGGTGCGGAAATAGCCGTCGACCGCCGTAAACCCCTCCAGCGACATGGGCCGCGACAGGTAATAGCGGATTTCGCTGGCGTGATAGTCGAGCTGACACGGCATGCGGGTCAGGAGATCCGCCGACAAAAGCCCGTCGAAATCCGAATCGTCCCAGCCGCGCGATCCATAGACGCCCCAGTTGCGCAGGCGCAGCGCCCCGCCGATGATCACCTCCGGCACCACATAGGGGATGAGGCGCTCCGTCCCCTTGATGCTATAGCCCACCGTCTCCTGAGTGCCCGCCACAAGGCCCAGCTCACGCGCCAGAGAGGCACGGATGATGGTGTGGGTCGCCCCGGTATCGAGAATAAAGCGATAAGGCCCCTTGCCGTTGAGCTTAAGCTCGACCACAGGCATGCGGCTTTCGGACAGGGTGATCGGTACCCGGATATAGCCCGTCTGAGGCGCGGTTTGCGCCAAAGAAGCCCGCGCGGCCAGTTCCAGCGCGAACGCGCCCAGCGTGGCGGCGCACAGATGTCTGCGCGTGATCATACGGTCTCCCCCTGATTGTATTTTTCAGAAGGCGTAGCACAGGAAAAGGGCAAGCGATACCGTCTCGTGAGCGAAACCGGATCGTATCCAGAGGTTTACGCTGCCGACGGCGGACGGCGATCCTCGATCTTCATGAGCGTCACCAGCCCCTGCACCGACGGGCGGATGGCGTTCAGGTCCGGCCAGTCCTGACGCAGTTCGGTCAGTATGGTGCGCACATAGTCCGGAAAATTCGGATCGGTCACGAACTTACACGCCGGAACCAGCACTTCGAGCTGCGCGTACATGGCGCGGCGAGCCTGAACCGGATCGGCATTGAACTGCTCGAACGCCGCCTTGAGGATGCGCACGGACTGCTCCAGCTGGGCCGTTTTCGCATCGGTATTGTCCGACGCGCGCTTGCGCGGGCCGTTATAGTCGCCGGAATTGAAGCGGCGGCGGTCCGGGCCGACATAGCCCACCGCCTCGATCCACGGGCGGGCCTTGAGCGCCACGTGCTCGATGCGCTTTTGCAGGTCGCCCCAGGTGAAGGGCTTGCGCATGAATTCATCGGCGCCCGAATCGCGGATATCGTTGAGCAGGCTCATGGTGATTTCACCGGCAATGGTGATCACCGGGGATTTGCGGCACGGCGAGGTCGAACGGCGCAGGCCTTTGACAAGGGTGAGCGCGTCGCATTCGGGCAGTTGATGGGAGCAGACGATCAGCGAGAACGGCACCATCGACGCCTTGTCGAGGGCCTCTTCGCTGTCCTTATAGATCGTGATGTCCTCGGCCCCCAGCATACGCAGCATGTCGAACAACATGCGCGCATAGTTGGGGTTGGACTCAACCAGCATAACCTGTTTGAGCGGCCCCTTGATCTTTTGCGCCGTGGCTTTGTTCTGGCCGTACACGCTCTTCATACCCCTTCTGGATGCGGGCATCTTAACCAAGAGGCGTAAACAGCGGCTTTACAACGTACGTTGAAAACGAAATAAGCCCTCGTCCACACGGACAAGGGCTTATAAGCACTGAGAACTTCAGGCAAACTTAGTCCTGAAAGGGATCGCGCATCAGGATGGTGTCCTCGCGCTCCGGAGACGTCGACAGAAGCGCAACCGGTGCCCCGATCAGTTCTTCGATACGGCGGACATACTTCACGGCATTGCCGGGCAGGTCTTTCCACGAGCGCGCGCCCTGAGTCGATTCCGTCCAGCCTTCCAGCTCTTCGTAGATGGGCTCGATACCCGCCTGCGCCTTGAAACCGGCGGGCAGATAGTCGAGCACCTTGTCGCCGACCTTATAGCCGGTGCAGATTTTCAGCGTCTCGATACCGTCTAGCACGTCGAGCTTGGTCAGAGCCACGCCGTCAATGCCGTTGATGGCGATCGACTGACGCGCCAGAACCGCGTCCAGCCAGCCGCAGCGGCGGGCGCGACCGGTAACCGTGCCGAACTCATGACCAACACGCGAAATGCGCTCACCGATCTCGTCGAACAGTTCGGTCGGGAACGGACCGGAGCCGACGCGGGTGGTGTAGGCCTTGAGGATACCCAGCACATAGCCAACGCTGCGCGGTCCCATGCCGGAACCCGCCGCCGCCTGACCGGCAACGGTATTGGACGAGGTGACGAACGGATAGGTGCCGTGGTCGATATCGAGCAGAGCGCCCTGCGCCCCTTCGAACAGGATACGCTTGCCGTCATGACGCGCCTTATCAAGCACGTGCCAGACCGGACGGGCAAAGGCCAGCAGGCGCGGCGCGATCTCTTTCAGCGAAGCGATCAGGGCCGCCGTATCGACCTCCTCCAGACCCAGCCCCTTGCGCAGGGCGTTGTGGTGGGCCAGCAGGCGCTCGATCTTGGCGTCCAGCGCATCGAAATCCTCAAGGTCGGCGACGCGGATGGCGCGACGGCCCACCTTGTCCTCATAGGCCGGACCGATGCCGCGACCGGTCGTGCCGATTTTGCCCGCACCGGCAGCGGCTTCGCGCGCGGTATCGAGTTCGCGGTGGATCGGCAGGATCAGGCAGGCATTGTCGGCCAGCACCAGCAGGTCGGGAGTGATGCTCAGGCCTTGCGCCTCAACGCGGCCGATTTCATCGAACAGCGCCCACGGATCGACGACGACGCCGTTGCCGATGACCGACAGCTTGCCCTGCACGACGCCCGAAGGCAGCAGGGACAGCTTATAGACCTTGCCGTCGACCACCAGGGTATGACCGGCATTGTGGCCACCCTGAAACCGCACCACGACATCGGCGCGGTTGGACAGCCAGTCCACCAGCTTACCCTTACCTTCGTCGCCCCACTGGGCGCCTACAACGGTCACATTGGCCAAGGTTATTCTCCGCAGGAAAACACGCCCGAAGGCTGTTTCCTCCGGGGGCGTCATATTCAAAATTCAGGCGGTTGCAGCCTATAGAGCGCATTCCAAAAAGTGTGAAGCGGTTTTTGGACTCAAATGCGCGGAGACTGACATCTGTGGCCTCGCCTTAGACTTAAATCCGGGAACAGGTAACCCATAAAAGGTTTGTGACAGTGAATTAAATCAGAACCCGCTCACAGGGGAGGATGAAGTTACAGACCCAGATCGGCCACGGCCTGCGCATAGGCCCATTCCAGCCAGGGCAGAAGCGCCTCGACGTCGTCGGCTTCAACCGTACAACCGCACCAGATGCGCAGGCCCGGAGGCGCGGCGCGATAACCGGTCACGTCGAAGGCTACGCCCTCAAGCTCCAGAAGGCTGCCGACCCTGGCGGCCAGCTTCGCCTGAGTCTCCGCAGGCTGCGCCACGATCGCCGGATCGACGAATTTGAGGCAGACCGAGGTGGTCGAGCGCGTCGCCGGGTCGACGGCCACGAAATCGATCCACGGCGTCTTTTCGATCCAGTCGAACAGCACACCCGCCGTTTCGTCGCACCTCCCGATCAGGCCGTCGAGACCGCCTTCGCGCTGCGCCCAGCGCAAGGCGTCGAGGTAATCCTCGATGACCAGAAACGAAAAGGTGTTGATGGCATCCCCGCCCAGAATGGCCGGGTCCGCTGCGTTGCCCTTTTTCAGGCGCAGCACCTTGGGGATCGGGCGGCCTGAATCAAACGTGTTCAGGCGCTCGACGGCCTTAGGCGACAGGACCAGCACGCCGATGCCCGCCTCACCGCCCAGCGCCTTCTGGAAGGAGAAGGTGGCGACATCGAGCTTTTCCCACGGCAGGTCCATGCAGAAGGCCGCCGAAGTAGCGTCACAGAGCACCAGCCCCTGATGCCCCTCAAGGAAGTCTGCACCCGGCACCTTCACCCCCGAGGTCGTCCCGTTCCACGGGAAGACCAGATCGGCTTCGGGATCGATCTTCGACAGGTCGGGCAGTTCGCCGTAAGGGGCCGACAGCACTTCGGCATCGAGCTTCAGGTGTTTCGTGGCGTCATCGGCCCACAATTGCCCGAAGTTTTCGAAGGCCAGCAGTTGCACCTTACGCGGCCCCAGAAGGTTCCACATGGCGGCTTCGAACGCGCCCGTGTCGGAACCGGGGGTCATGAAGACCTGATAGTCGGCGGGAAGACGCAGGATTTCGCGCGTCATGTCTAGCGCCTGACGGATGCGCCCCACCGTCACCTTGGAACGGTTGGAGCGGCCGACCGGCGCGCCCGAAAGCGCCTGCGGGGTCCAGCCCGGACGCTTGGCCGTCGGCCCTGACGAAAACCACGGGCGTTCAGGAATGGTGGCAGGTTTGGCGCTCATCAACAGGCCCTCCAAAAGGGGGAAATTTCCGGTCGGCGCGCACCGGACGGCACGCGCAAACATGCGGCCTTTTGTGCCGAAACCGCCCAGAGGGCAAGTGAAAAGAACAGGCGCGAAAGGGGCGTTTTACTGAACTGAAAATGAACCGCACCGTTCAGGTTCGGTTCGAGGACGGTCTTTTATAAAGGTCTCAACGCTGATCAACAGCGCCAACACGAAGACCTCAAAGACCTGACGACCAAAGGAGAAATTAAAATGACCAAGTTAAAGACCATCGCCGCCGCTGCTGTCGCTATCGCCAGCCTGAGCGCCATCACCCCCGCCTTCGCCGCCGGCCAGCCCGCGCCGATGCACCGTGAAGCCGTCCGCGATCACCGCGACAACCGCGTCGATGTCCGCATCGACCGTCTGGAAGACCGCCTCGACATGGGCCGCCGTACCGGCCGCCTGACGCGTACCGAGTTCTCGCGCCTGTCGAACGAACTGGACGGTATTGAAAAGCTGTCGCGTCAGTACGACCGGTCGGGCCGCGGCATCGACAGCCGCGAAATGGCCACGCTGACCTACCGCCTGGACCGCTTCGAACAGAAGCTGCACTGGGAGCGTAACGACCGCGACACGGCCTGGCGCCGCTAACCCCCTTCAGGTTGGGCGGTCCTGATCAAACGCCCCTCCTGAAGGTCAAAGGGCGCATGCCGAAAAGTGTAATACGGTTTTCGGACTCACATGCGCCCACCAAAGGATGCGCTCTCCTACTCTCCCCCATCCCCGGGAGGGCGCATCCGACCTTATCCTTGATAGCCTTTGGGATGCGCCATTCTAAGAGACGCGCATCTGATCCAAAAACCGGTGCCCACTTTTTGGGATGCGCCATTCTAAGAGACGCGCATCTGATCCAAAAACCAGTGCCCACTTTTTGGGATGCGCCATCCTAAGAGACGCGCATCTGATCCAAAAACCGGTGCCCACTTTTTGGGATGCGCTTGTTATAACACCCAGTTGTGCCTGAGCGGCCCATGCCCGTGGCCCAGCCCCGGTGCCATCAGTATCGCCCCCAGCACATAGTCGCGCGCCATGCCGACGCTTTCGGCCAGCGGGCGTTCCGCCGTCGCCAGAGTGGCGCAGGCGCTGGCCAGCGTGCAACCCGTGCCATGCGTGTGCCGTGTATTGACGCGTTGTGAGACATAACGCTCTTCGCCGTCGCGCGACATCAGCCAGTCGACCACCTCTTCACCGTCGATATGACCGCCCTTCATCAGCACCGCATTCGCGCCCATGGTCAGCAGAGCCTCACCGGCGCGGCGCTGAGACGCCTCATCCACCACCTCAATACCGGTCAGCACCGCCGCTTCCGGCGCATTGGGCGTCAGAAGCCCCGCACGCGGGATCAGCAACGTCCGAATGGCCTCGATGGCTTGCGAAGGCAGCAGCGGATGCCCGCCCTTGGCCACCATCACCGGATCGATCACGCTGAACACCCCCGCTTCATCCAGCAGGGCCGCTACGGTTTCGACCACCGGAATGGTCCCCAGCATCCCCGTTTTCACCGCATCCGCGCCGATATCGTTCAGGCAGGCCTGCGCCTGCGCCGTGATAATGGCCTCCGGCACCGCCATGACGTCGGTGACGCCCTGCGTATTCTGCACGGTCAGGGCGGTGATCGCCGTCATGGCATAGCCGCCAAGGCAGGTCACCGCCTTAAGGTCGGCCTGAATCCCTGCCCCACCCGACGGGTCCGAACCGGCAATGATCAGTACGCGGCGCATAGACAACTCCTGACTTCGAATTGACTTCCCTTAGTCCTGACACGCGGTTAAGGGAAGCACCGAACGCAGGAAACCTTTTCATGACCCGCCCGATCGCCGACTACCCCAGCGCCATCGAAACCGGCCTTTACCGCCATTACAAGGGTAAGGACTATGTGGTCTACGGCAGTGTAACCCACTCCGAAACCGAAGAGGTGCTGGTGCTCTATGCGCCGGTCGTTCAGACAGAAGCTGGTTTGGCCGAACCCGCGCGATTGTGGGTCAGGCCTTTGGCCATGTTCACCGAATCGGTGGATATTGAAGGCAAAATCGTACCGCGATTTCAGAAACTATAAACCTCCTCCCCTGTGAGTTGTGCGAACGGGGGAGGTGTCGAGCAAGCGAAGCGCGTCGAGACGGAGGGGGCAATCCCGCCGTTTTCGCCCCCTCCGTCTGCTCATTACATTCGCAGCCACCTCCCCCGTACGCTGCGCTACAAGGGAGGAAAAGCAAGATTTATGACCTCGAAGAAAGACGACTCCCGCTGGAACGAACTGATCCCCGACGCCTTTATCGAGGCTTCGGACCCGCTGGTGCGCGTCATGCTGGGCAAGGTGCTGATCGTGCGTATCAATCAGATCGGAACCAATGACGAGCTTCTGAGCTGGGAACTGATCGCCGGACGCATCACCCGCGCCAGCCGCGCCGAAGGGCTGGTCGTATCGCTCATCGGGGCGCGTGAGGGCGAAGAGGTCTATCTGCCGCTGGTCGCCGAAGCCTATACGATGATGGAGCCGGGGGAGTATGGTCTCAGTTGCGGCACGGTCATCCGCGATCCGGATTTTCGGGCGGCCTTCGATGTCTACGCGCCGTCAAATTAGTTCAGGCGAATTAATTCAGGCGTGACGTGATATAGGTCCAGTCATAGCCCGCCGATTGCGCCGCCGCAGCCACCGCCGCCGCGACCACAGCGATACCGATAATCGGCAGGACAATAGCCACCAGCGTCTGAAACAGGGAGCGGCTCTGCTGCTCGATCACCGCCGGGGCGGCCTCTTCGGCCTGCGCCCATTCGTAGACGGTCTGATCCATTTCCACGGGACCGTCGAGCACCTGAGGCCCCGCCAGAACGCCGGTTTCCACCGCCGTATGGGTGAATTTCAGGTTACGCTTCTGGCGTTCGGGCAGCACGGTCTTGCTGAACTGAGGCTTTTTCGTCAGTACCCGCTTCATCGTAATCCTACCGGCTTCCCCTGGAGCGCTTCCCGATAAAGTGGATACCACTTTTCGGAAAAGAAGCGCGTTAAAGCACAAATTTAGAGCGCCGATCTGGTTCAACCAGATCGGGACGCGCTCTAACACGCGCCCATCCCGCAGCGCAGGATCAAAGGTTAACACCGGACCCGGCGGGCCTGTAAAGCCGTTTCCTGCGCCGTTTGGGTCTTTTTTGATCGAAAGGGCCGCAGTGTTACATTTCAAAGACATAGGGCCGCTTCAGCGGATAGCGGACTTCGCGTCTCAGGAGAGTCTCAGAAGAGTCTCAGGCGAATGGCGACAACGCCCCCCAGACCCGCAAGGCCTGACGCAGGGCGGCAACGTCGTGCACCCGCAGCATCTTCGCCCCCTGCTGCGCCGCATGGAGATGGATGGCCAGCGTCCCGCCGATACGCTGCGTCGCATCGGACGCCGCCCCGCCTTCTCGCTCTTCCAGCGCCGCGATGAAACGTTTGCGCGACGCCGCCATCAGAAGCGGAAAGCCATGCGATGACAGTCGGGCCGTAGCGCGGATGAGCGCCAGATTGTGATCCAGCGTCTTACCGAAACCGATCCCCGGATCGAGCCAGATCTTTTCGCGCGCAATGCCCGCCCGCATGGCCGCTTCGGCGCGCTGAAGAAGATAGGCTTCGACCTCAGCCACCACGTCGTCATAGTGCGGGGCCGCTTGCATGGTGCGCGGTTCGCCCTTCATATGCATCAGGATGACTTCGGCCTTCAGGTCCGCCGCCACGCCAAGACTCTCAGGGGTATGGGTCAGGGCCGTCACGTCGTTCCAGATCGTCGCCCCGGCGGCAAAGGCCGCGCACGCTACATCGGGTTTGAGCGTGTCGATACTGATCGGGCCGGACCATTCGGCGCGGAGCGCGGCGATAACCGGCACCACGCGGGCAATCTCATCACCCGCGGATACAGGCTCCGCGCCGGGGCGGGTGGATTCACCGCCGATATCGAGCACGTCCGCGCCTTCGGCAATGAGTTGGCGCGCCTGAGCGATGGGGTCATAGGTCCCGCCGTCGGAAAACGAATCCGGCGTGGCGTTGATTATGCCCATGATGAGGGGAAGGGATGTATGTGACGTCAAAGCACCTGCTTCCCTTCGCCCCTACGGGGTATAGCGCAGCGAAAGTAAAGCTTTCGCAAGCGATGGGTGGCCGATAGGCCGGATGAGGGGGAGTCAAAGGCACCGACGGTAGCCCCCTCACCCCAGCCCTCTCCCCGCAAGCGGGGCGAGGGGGTTAAACTATCTGCGACCGATACGCTTGATTTCCCAGTGCAGGTCGATACCCAGCTTATCCTTCACCTCGGCGCGCACCGTGTCACCCAGACCTTCGAGGTCGGCGGCAGTGGCGTTATCGGCATTGATCATGAAGTTGGAATGCAAGTCCGAGAACTTGGCCCCGCCGAACATTTTGCCGCGCCAGCCCGCCTCGTCGACCAGCTTCCACGCCGAATGGCCTTCGGGGTTTTTGAAGGTAGACCCACCGGTCTTTTCGCGAATCGGCTGGGTCGTCTCGCGGCGCGCGGTGATGGCGTCCATACGTTCGGTCACGGCTTCGACGCTATCCGCCGTCCCCTGATAGACGGCGCCGACATAGATCAGGTTTTCCGGTTCGGAATGGCGGTAGCTATAGCCCATATCGGCGTTGGAAATCGTGATGCGTTCGCCTGCGCGCGTCAGGGCATAGGCTTCGACCAGAATGTCCTTCGTTTCCGAACCATAGCATCCGGCATTCATCACCAACGCGCCACCGATAGTACCCGGCACCCCGCGATAGAATTCAAGCCCGGCAATACCGTTTTGCGCCGCGACCTTCGCAACATTGGCATCCAGCGCCGCGGCTCCCGCATAGATACGGTTATCGCCGCGCGCCTCGACCTGCGCGAAGTTGCGCCCCAGACGCACGACCACGCCGTCCAGCCCGCCGTCACGGACCAGCAGGTTCGAGCCCACGCCGATCGGCGTCACCGGAACGGCCGGATCGACCTTTTGCAGGAAATCGGCCAGATCGGCTTCGTCTTCAGGCAGAAAAATGACATCCGCCGGACCACCGACGCGGAACCAGGTGAAGGGGGCCAGTTCGGCATTCTTTACGATCTTGCCGCGCACGGCGGGAAGGTTGTCCATCCAGTTGGCGGGCAGGCTCACGCGGCGGCTCCCTCAAGCTGAGCCGGGAGCGCATAGGCCCATTGCGTGATGTCGCCCGCGCCGAGGCAGACGACCAGATCACCGGGCTTAGCCTCAGCGGCGACGATACCCGCCAGAGCCGCCGGACCGTCCAGCGCGATAGCGTGGCGGTGGCCGTGGCGTTGCAGCGCTTCGACCAGAGCGTCCTTGCTGACGCCCTCGATCGGCTGCTCGCCCGCCGAATAGACATCGGCGACGATCACCGTGTCGGCGTCGTGGAAACAGGTCGAAAACTCGGTCATCAGGTCGCGCAAACGGGTATAGCGATGCGGCTGAACCACGGCGATGACGCGACCGCCACCCACGGTCTGATCATGAGCCTGATCGGTGACCTGACGCGCGGCCTTGAGCACGGCGGCGATTTCGACCGGGTGATGGCCGTAATCGTCGATGACGCGGATGCCGCCCACGACACCCGTGGTGGTGAAGCGGCGCTTGACCCCGCCAAAGCCTTCGAGGCCCTTGCGGATATCGGCTTCGGACACGCCCAGTTCACGCGCCACGGCGATGGCGGCGGTGGCGTTGGAGACATTGTGGTTGCCGGTCATCGGCAGCTTGAGCCCGGCCCACACCACCGGCTCCTGACCGATGGCGGAAAACACCACGTCGAAGATCGCGCCTTCGGGGCCGAACTGGATATTGGTGCAGCGGACCTGCGCCTGCGGGCTGGTGCCATAGGGGATCAGGCGGCGGTTCTCGACCTTGGCGGTCAGGGCCAGCACTTCGGGATGGTCGACGCAGACAGCGGCAAAACCGTAGAAGGGGATGTTTTCGACGAAATCGACGAAGCCCTTCTTCACCGCTTCGAAATCGCCCCAGTGGTCGAGGTGCTCGGCATCGATATTGGTGACGATGGCCACGGTCGATTTCAGGCGCAGGAACGAGCCGTCGGATTCGTCGGCCTCGACCACGATCCAGTCGCCGTCGCCCACCTTGGCATTGGTGCCGTAGGCGTTGATGATGCCGCCATTGACCACGGTCGGGTCGATATTGCCCGCATCGAGCAGGGCCGCGACCATCGAGGTCGTCGTCGTCTTGCCATGCGTACCGCCAACGGCGATGGAGAATTGCAGGCGCATCAGTTCGGCCAGCATCTCGGCGCGGCGAACCAGCGGAATGCGGCGCGAACGGGCGGCGACCATTTCCGGATTGTCGGCCTTCACCGCCGTCGAATAGACCAGCGCCGACACGTCTTCGGTCACATGCGCCGCTTCGTGGCCGATGAAGATTTTCGCGCCCAGCTTCTGAAGGCGCTCGGTATTGGCCGAGGCCTTGGCGTCCGAACCCTGCACCTTATAGCCGATCTTGATCATGATCTCGGCAATGCCGCTCATGCCGATGCCGCCGATGCCGACAAAGTGCACAGGTCCGAGTTCAAAAGGCGTGGGGCGAAGCTTGGCGGGTGAGGTCATGGAGGCGCGGACTCAGGGTGAACAAAAGGAAAGGCTCTGCTTTAGAACACCATGACAATGGTGTCACGGGACAAAGGTGTAATGGGGGATTTTTTGCCTTAGGCACTGTCAGATCAGATAGGAACAGATCGGATTTGATGCTATTCTGTGCATACATACAGGAGCACCGACATGGCCAAGTTTTCCATCTCCATGACCGACCGCATGGCGCAAACCGTTCAGCGCCGCGTCGAAGCCGGCGACTATAACAATGTCAGCGAATATTTCCGCGATCTGGTCCGCCGGGACGAGGAAAACAGCGAACGCCACGCTGCCCTGAAGGACGCGATTGAAAAAGGTCTGAACAGCGGCATAAGCCCACGCACACCGCAGGACATCATGGCCGATATCAAAGAAAAACTAAAAGCCGATGCCCGTATCTAAGCTCAGTCAGGAGGCCGATCAGGATTTTGCCAGCATTTACGTCTATGGCTTTCACACATTCGGCAGCGCACAGGTCGATCTCTATGCCCTGCACCTTATCGGCAGCTTTGAGCGTCTGGCGCAGTATCCTCTGAGCGGCATCGCCCGCCCTGGCCTTGCCGATGGTCTTCGCTCATCCGCCTGTTCCAGCCACGTCATCTATTATCTGCCCGAAGAGGGGGAGTGCCTGATTGTCCGTATCCTGCATCAGTCGCAGGACCCGTTGCGGTACATATAGCGCGTCCCTACCCCTTGGGGGTTTCGCCAGCGATTTCAGACTCCGCCCCCTTATCGCCCAGCACCTCGCCGATATAGAGCTTCATGATCAGGGTATGCGCCACCACGGTCAGCGGCGTGGCGAACAGAACCCCCAGCGGCCCCAGAAGCGAACCGAAACCCAGAACAGCGAACAGGGTGATGACGGTCGGCACCGACGCCACGTGTTTCTGCACCATCGGCGTGATGATATTGGCCTCAAGCTGCGACACACCGACATAGATCAGCAGCGCCACGCCGAGGGTCTGCGTGCTTTCCGACGCCGCCAGCAGAAGCCCCGGCCCTGCCGACAGGACCGGGCCGACGATCGGGATGAACTGCGCCAGACCCGACATCAGGCCCAGCGCCCCGGCTGACGGCACACCGACGATGCTCAGGCCGATGGCGGTCAAAGACCCCACCAGCACCATGGAGACCAGTTGCCCCAGAAGCCATTGACGCAGGGCCTTGCCGCTGGCGTTCAGGCTGTCGCGCACGCGGTCCTTCTGAGACTTCGGGAACAGGCGCACCACACCGTCGCGGTAGCTGAGCGGCGTCATGGCCATGAAGATGCCCGCCACCACGACCACCATCAGATTGGCCAGAGACGAGGCGATTTCGCCCGCGATCTTCGGCACCAGCGACAGCACGCCCGACGCCTGCTGACTCAGGCCATTGATCTGATCGAGGATCATCGCACCGATATCGGACCCGCGCAGGCGCGTTTCCAGTTGCGCCCAGGCTTCGGGCAGCTCCTGAGACAGGTTGTTGGTCTGACGCACGATCTCATTGCCGAACAGCCAGCCCGACGCCGCCAGAAAGGCGATCAGGAACAACAGGGCCAGAAGCACCGCCCAGCTGTCCTTGATCCGCAGATATTTGACCA
>JASGGL010000004.1:0-34716 GCA_047605065.1 Asticcacaulis sp. | reverse complement strand
CTGGTTCAGCCGCCTGTCGCGGCGACCGCAGGGGGCGTTGCCGGAGGTGTCGGGAACCGCGCGGGTCAATGAGCGACTGAGCCTGTGCGGTCTGAACGCGGAGGCGGACTGGCTCGATCCCGATGGCGGACAGGCGCGGCTGATCGTCGATCCGGCGACCGGTGAACGGCACTGCGCCGCCGTCTGGCCGTCAAAGGCGGGCTGGCACCTTCTGCGGACGCCGGATCAGGGCGTCGTGCCTGTGTTCGTCCGCGCGGCGGACGCCCTGCCCGGCGTGCGGTCGGCGGAGGCGCGTCAGGCAACGCTGGCGCAGGTGTCGGAGACCCCCGTTCAGACTCAGGCCGCAACCTCTGCGCCGGGTCGCCGGGGATCGCCCTGGCCATGGTTCGCGGGCTGGCTGGTGCTCAGCGCCCTGTTGTGGGCGCTGGAGCGCGCGCGGCCCTCCAAAGTTCAGTCCTGATCCAGCAGAATGCCCTTACGGGCATAGAGTTCGGCCAGACTGAGCCCCTTACCGTCCTCGCGCACCTTCAGCACGCTGTCGCGGCCGATCATTTCACCGCAGGATTCGCACTTCGGCGTGGTGGCAAGGCGGTCGCAATCGTCATGGACCAGCTCAAGGAACGGGCTGTCGTCGCTGTCGTAGACGTGCTCGCGGCCCCAGCCGTACATGGCCACCAGTATGCCCTTAAGCCCCAGTCCCTTTTCGGTGAGCACGTATTCGTGGCGCAAGGGGCGCTCGGAATAGGGGACGGCGCGCATAATGCCCAGCGCCACCAGTCGCCTCAGTCGCGCCGCCAGCACATTGCGGGCGACACCGAGGCTTTTCTGCCATTGCTCGAAGCGGCTGTGGCCCAGAAAGGCGTTTCTGATGATGAGCAGGGTCCAGGGCTCACCGACAATGTCTATTGTCGCGGCAATGGCGCACCGCTCGCTCGAATAATCCGCCGAACGTCCCATAAGGTTCTTTCTTTTGCGTTTCAGGCGGCGTCGAAACGCGCCTTTGCACCCCACGAGCGAAAGGCTTAAGGACAGGGAATTGACGAAGGGCTAACAGGCACGGCTAAGGAAGTCTTAAAAAGACTTTTAGGCACAAAAATTTGTGAATTCAGAGATTTGGGGCTTACGGATTGAAGGCGAACAGGGTCGCCACCGCGCGGCTGAGGCGGACTTCGTCGCTGCGGATGAAGTCCTGATCGAAGCTCTTGCCGGTCCAGTGCACCAGCACATTGACGCCGTCATCCAGCGACAGGACAAGGCTGTCGGCGGTGGTGCGGATATCGGCCCCGCAATGGTCGGCAAAGCTGCCGCAATCGAGGGCGTAGCCACCGGCGGGGGCGCGTTGCACCTGCGCGGCCAGACGGGCGTCGAGGCTCATGACCTGAACCTCCTGACCGTTGCCGAGACGCAGCCACACGGCCTGACGATCGCCGCCATCGGCGGTGAAGGCCACGTCGTCGAGGCGTCCGTCACCGTCGAAATCGCCCTTGAGCGAGGCGGAAAGACCGACATAGGGGGCCTGACGGGCATCGGTGTGCATTTCAGCCGCCATAACGGGACCGGCCATCATCATGACCGTGACCAAAGCCGCTGCAATACCGCCAGAACGCGCGCTCAAAAACCGCATAATCGACCGCTTCCTTAACCTGTACGTACTCACCTGTGGCGCGATGCCGTGTCTTATCCGGACACAGACGAACGCCTGTCCTGCCTGTTTTTGCAGGATCGATGCCAAATGGCTTGCCACAAAGGTTAATGCGGGTAAAGCGGTTTTTGTTAACTATAGGCGGGATTGATGATCTTGCGGTTTTCGCCCTTTTGGCGAAACGGCCTTAATCTTTCCAAAAGTAACCCGATACAGGACACTGTGCGACGTCGGCACAGGATCAGGGTTTCAGGTCGATCTCTCCGACCACGGCAGGGGCGGGGGTGTCGCGCACGATATTGCCCTTATCATCGAACTCCGACCACTGGCTGCGGGCGACGAAGACGAAGCGGTCGCCGCTGATCTGCCCGCCGGTGGGTTCGATCAGGTCGGCCGCGCCGCGTAAAAGCACTTCGACGCCTGCGATGGCGCTCCAGTCGGCGTTCATCCTCAGGCGCAGGACGCGGTTGGGCTTGAAGCCGTTCTGTACGGCGATCAGGTCATTGCCGTGACGATAAAGCCCGTCGATGCCCAGAAGGCTGGCCGTGGCGGGCACGCTCAGGCGGGTGAGATTTCCTTTGGTCAGATCGACGCGATAAAGCCCCGAGCTATAGTCGGCGACGATCAGAACGGTGGCGTCGGCATTTTCGGTCAGCCCTTGCGGCGAGCCCAGCCAGCCTTCGGGGATCAGCACCTGCAGCGGCCCCTGATAACCGGTCAGGCGAAGCACCTCGCTCGTATTGCCATCGGAGACGTAGAGGTCGTCCCTGCCCGCGTGCAGGTCGGCCAGCCGCCGGTCGGGGCGCTTGTCTTCGAAGACGGACAGAATCCTGCCTGTGGCCGGATCGACCTTGATGATCTTGGAGGTCAGCTTGCTGCTGGCGGCAAAGCCTGCCGTCTGGCGCGAGGGGGCGGTCGACGCCCACAGCGCGCCGTTATGAAAGGCGATGGCATTGGCCGCTACCCCGGCGCGCAGCGACAGGCGCTTATCGACGCCGGTATCGCTGAGCGGCCCGGCCACGCCATTGCGCAGGCTGGTCGCCCACAGTTCGCCCTCATCGCTTAAGGCGACGCCTTCGATCAGGTTGAGGCCGCTGACCTGCTTCAGGGGGGTAAGCGCGCCTTTTTTCGAGGTGTTCTCCGCCTGAAGAGATTCCAGTTCGGCGTCCCAGATGGTGTTGAACTCCGGATGCTTATCGAGATCGACGACCAATCCGCGCCGTAAATAGTCGGCCAGAAACGCACGGGCTGCCGGTTTGCGCTTAAGCTCCAGTGCCGTCTGCGCCCCCAGAAGCAGGACCGACGGCGAGTCGGGGATGATCTTTGCCGCTGCCGTGAAGCGGTCGAGCGCGGTGGTCAGTTCATTCTTCTGAAGCGCGGTGAGGCCTTCGGCGCGCAGGGCACGGAAGCGGCCCAGATCGGAGGCCGGATCGACGGTCTGGGCCTGAGCCTGTTCAGGGGCGGGGCCAACGGACAGGCCAGCTGCCAAAAGGGCAGACATGACGGCCAGCGTCATCAGGGATCGCTTCATCGATACTCTCTTGCTTTTTGCGGGCGCCCACCCGCTCCGACCTTAGAGCACGTTTCGTTCAAATTGAACCGCGAACGTGCTCTAAATTTTTTTGCTTTGTCGCATTTTTTAACGCTCAACCAGTGCCCACTTGAGCGAAAAATGCTCTAGCGGTCGGTTTCGGGTACGACAAGCCTGAGCGGCAGGGCGGTGGTGGTTTTCACCGAGCGGATGACGATGCGGCTTTCGATGGCCGAGACGAGATCGGAGGCCAGCAATTTATCGCGCATGAAGTCGTCATAGGCGTGCATGTCGCGGGTGACGATGCGCAGCATATAGTCTTCGCGGCCTGTCACCGTGGCGCAGGAGACGATTTCCGGCCATTCCGACAGGCGGGCTTCGAACGCTTCGAGGTTTTCGCGCGACGGCAGGGACAGCTTAACCGCTGCATAGACCTCGAACCCCAGCCCCAGCTGGTCGGGTTCGAGCAGGGTCACGCGCTTTTTGATGACGCCGATGTCTTCCAGGCGTTTCAGGCGACGCCAGCAGGGCGAGGGCGACAGATTGACCTTCTCGGCGATTTCGGCCACCGACAGGCTGGCGTCCTCCTGCACGAGCGTCAGTATCCGCGCATCCAGTTCGTCGATTTCGGCGGACACTTTGCACCCCTTTGCGCAGATTGTGTGGAAAACCATTTCCATAAAAGCGCATATGGCAAAAAAATCCACCCCGAAACCGCGATTATTCGCCGTGAACCTGAGAAAAATACGCCCGAAAACGGCACAGGGCTTTTCGTGGGTCCATGCGCGGCGTAAAAGCGGTCGCACAGGAGACGGCTATGCGTATTCTCAACCTCATGCTGGCGAAGGGCCGGGGCGGACTGGAAGGCATGGCCGTGCGCTATCACGAGGCGCTGGTGGCCGAAGGGTTCGAGGTGATCAGCGTCGGCCACCCTAAGGGCGTGCTGGCCGAAAAGACCAAACCGGAACAGTTCCGGCCGCTGAAGACCGGCTTTACCGGCGATCCGCTGGCGGCGCTGAGGCTGAAGGACATCGCGCGCCGGTTCGGGGCTGATCTGATCATCGCCCATGGCAACCGCGCCATTGCACTGGGCGGACATGGGCTGAGCGGGCTGGCGTCGAAGACGGCCGGCGTGGTGCACAATTTCCGCTTCAAGCCGGCTCTGGCGAAGGTGCGCTCGGCCATTGCCGTATCGCCCGCCGTCGAAGCGGCCATTCGCGCGCGCTATCCGCGCCTTGATACGCACCTGCTGGAAAACTTCACGCCTCTGGTCATGCACCCGGTCAAGGGCTGTCCCATTGATGCCGTGCGCATCGGCGCGCTTGGGCGACTGCACGTCAATAAGGGCTTCGATGTGCTGATCCGTGCGGCAGGTGTCTTGCGCGACCGGGGCGTCGAGGCGACGCTGGTCATCGCCGGGGACGGGCCGGAAAGACCTGCGCTGCAAAAGCTGATCGGCGATCTGAAGCTTGAGGATCGGGTCTATCTGCTGGGGTGGATCGAGCCACCGGACGATTTTCTGGCCTCGCTCGACCTGTTCGTCCTGTCGTCGCGCGTCGAGCCGTTCGGGCTGGTGGTGGCCGAAGCCATGGCCGCTGGTGCGCCGGTGGTGTCCACGCGCATAGACGGGCCGCGGCACATCCTGCTTGACGGTGAGTTGGCGGCCATGGTCGCACCGGAAGACGCCGAAGGGATTGCCGACGCGGTCGAAGGCGTGGCGAAGGACTGGCCCGCCGTGCTCGACCGCGCCTGTCACGCGCAGGCGCATGTGCTGGAAACCTATGGCCTTCTGGCCGGTCGTCAGCGTCTGGGGGCGCTTATCAACGCCTTTGCGCCGGAAAACTGAAAAAGCGGGCTTGTACGGCCGCAGCAATTTGGATATAGCGAGCGCCTTCGCAAAGCGTAGACCCTCGGGTCCGCAGGCGAAGTTACGGTCGGTTGGGTAGCTCAGATGGTTAGAGCGGTGGATTCATAACCCACAGGTCGGCGGTTCGATCCCGCCTCCAACCACCAAATTTTCAGTCTTCCATTCATTTCAATATGGCTTCGGCGTCGACAAGTTCGACTTCGTGCATCTGATTCAGATAGCTGTCGAAATACGGCTTATGCGACGCACCTACGACCGAAAGTACGCGTGCGCCCGGCGATTTAACGAAGGCGGCGCGGATGTTGGCCACCATTCTGAGGTTTCGCACCTCCCACCAGCCCACATACTGACGGCCCCAGTATTCCGGCGTCTTATCCGCGGCGGCTTTCCCGAAGTCTGATTTGATGGCGTATATCTGCATCCGGGGGCTGTTGTAGTAGCGGAAATGGTTTAACATGGCCGCAGCCGGATTGGCATCGGGTGCAGGTGCGGTCGGTGCGGGGTCCTTCGGGCTCGACCAGATGCGGGTTATGGCGGCTTCAAAGTCCGGATCCTCGCTCTGGACCGCATCCGAAGTGTGGTCGTCTACGGAATAGACGCGTTCAAGCCCGCTGCGAGCGGCCAGTACCGCCGCAATCTGATAGTTTTCATTGGGGGCGGCGGCGATTTCATTGAGTAGTTTCACGAGGGCCTTGTCGAGGCCGTCCCCTGCGCGCCGTTCCGCCTCAGGCAGTCGAAGCCATTGCACCAGAGCGGAAGCCCTTTCGTTCGCAGCCAGAAGTGTGCTGGCCAGACGACGGCGGGCCGCAGGTGTCGGATTGGCGGGCCATGAGGCCAGCAGAGACTCGGCCTGAGCATAGGCCGTGGGGACATCGAGACCCGTGGCTTTTTGCGCCAGTTCGGTGGAGCGGCAATACTGGTCGGCGACGCCGGGATAAATCGTCGGATAACGCCGCAACTGATCGCACTGCATACCGGATAAGGCTTCGATGGTAATGACGGTCGGCTTGTAGGCGGCGAGTTTATCGAGTAGCGCACCCATCGAGGCAGGATCAAATTTTTCGAGATTGCTGAGGTGGATGCTCCCCAGCACCAGAACCTGTGTTTTGGGGCCGGCGACTGCGGGCTTCCATGAGGTTGGGTCAAAGGCCGGGGTTTGCGCGGACGTCGGCAGCGGACCGAAGGATATTGTCAGGGTCGCCGCTAAACCCAGACCACGCACAAACATATTCTTCATCTCATCCCCCGTTGTGTTGCAGGCGCACGTAATGCGATTGACTTAGTGGTAAGGTGCGTTTGACACAAAATCAACGACGCCGATTAACCCCGTTCTGTCGCAAACGCTTAATTTCCATGTGCTATGTTACCGGTATGAGCGCAGCCGGGATGATAGACGACGACACCTCTGAGCCGATCCGGATGGGTGGGCGGATGCCGGGGTTTCTGCGCGGTGGACTGATCGTGGTGGGGCTGGGCATCTGTGGTCTGGTCATCCATGAACTGGGGGGCGGACTGTGGCCCTTTTCCATCCTCAGCGTCTTTTTCGGCATTATTCTGTTTGGCGGCCTGACGGTCGGGGCGTCGATCGCGCTGATGGGCTGGCTGGCACCTGATGAAGAGTGGACGATCCGTCCCGGTGAGATCGCCCTGAGCCTGATGCGCGGGCCGCACCGGCTGGAGCGACGCTACGCACCGGATGATTTCGACACGCTGGGCGTCGTGCGCAAAACCGATAGCGACGGGCCGGACACCTGGCATATCGAAGGGCAATTGAGGCTGAACAGTGCGCAACTGATCCTGTCGCCTGAGCGCGAGCCTGTCTTCGCCGGTTTAAGCTGGCTGAGGTGGATCAATGCGCCGCACAGCCTGCTTAAGGCCGGTCCTGCCTATCAGGACAGGGTGCGTACCCCCGGTTTTTCGCGCGAAGACGCAGCGGAGCGGGCGCTGGCGATGTTCCGGGCGCTCTAAGCCGCCAGCCCCGGCGTATCGGGTCTTTGGCCCTGACCACCGGCGAAGTCGCGCGGCGTCATGCCCTTGTGGCGGCGGAATTCCTTGTTGAATTGCGCCAGACTGCCGTAGCCGACGGTTTCGGCGATGGCCGAAATCTTGAGCCGTCCCTCAATGAGCAGGGCGCAGGCGCGGCCGATGCGCAGGCGCGAGACGTAGGCCATGGGCGTGACGCGGGCGCTGCGCCGGAACAGGCGGTGAAAGGCCGAGACGCTGACGCAGGCCATGTCGGCCAGTGCGTCGACCTCGACGGCCTGCGTGTAGTGTTCGTGCAGCCAGTCGAACACCCGTTCAAGGCGCGCGTCGCGTTCAAGCGGCTGACCGCGAAAGGGCAGGGGCAGCAGGACTTCGTAAGGGGTTTCGCCCGCCAGCCGCCTCAGGATATCGAGCAGGGCCAGAAGGCGGCGATCGGGCGGCAGGTCCATCAGTGCCTCGAAGGCCGGACGCACCTCTGCGACCGCAGTGGGATCGAAGCGCACCCCGCGTTCGGCCTGCGCCAGAAGCGGCGTCAGCCGGTGCAGTTCGGGGAACAGGCCGGTCAGGCGCACTGCCCAGTCGTGGCTGAATTTGACGACGCGCGTCGATTGAAGCTGCGTGGGATCGAGGGCGCACCGCGATTGCCAGGTGTGGGGCAGGTCCGGCCCGACCAGAATGAGGTCGTTATCGCCATAGGCTTCGATATGGTCGCCGACATAGCGATAGCCGCGGCTGTTGGTGGTCAGGGTCAGTTCGTATTCGGGGTGGTGGTGCCATTCGAACGGAATGAGCGCGCGGTGCTCGATCATCCATGACCATGAGCAACCGGGATCGTTGGTGACCTTTTCGAAAGCGGGTTTCATCCGGCGTTAAACTGACCTGTGAATATACAGAGTTAAGAGAATAGCATCGGATTTTGCCAGCTTCCAGTCACATCTGTCACCGCTGCGGTGCTAGTTTGTGCATCTCCTCCCCGTTTGCTGCCCCATTGCCCGACATGCCCTTTTCTCCCGAACGCGCCCCTGATCCGCGGGATGCGATCCCTGCTGCCTTGCCTGAAGCCCCCGAGACCCTGCCGCCCGCTACCCGTTCGCCCGCCCCTCATTCTGTCGGCGGCATACCGGCGGGCGTGTGGCTGGGCTTTCTGGCCTTTGCGGTCTTCGCCATTTCGGACGCCTTTGTGAAGTCGATCCACGGGGCCTTGCCGCCCTATCAGATGGGCTTTTTCAGCGCCGCCTTTTCCATCGTGCTCCTGCCCTTCGTCTGGTCGCGCGGTGTGCACATCAGCGACCTTGTGAAGGCGAAGCGCCCCGGCCTGTGGGTGGCGCGCGGCGTGTTGTCGGCGGTCAATATCCTGTGCAGCGTGCTGGCCTTTACCCACCTCACCATGGCCGAAGCCTTTGCGCTGATTTTCCTTATGCCGCTGGCGACCACGGCCCTGTCGGTGGTGTTTCTGCGCGAAAAGGTCACGGCGTCGGGCTGGGCGGCGGTGGTGGTCGGGCTGATCGGGGTGCTGATCGTGCTGCGGCCGGGGTTTCGTGAGATCGGCATCGGTCATGTGGCGGCGCTCATCTGCGGCCTGAGCGGGTCGCTGATCGCGGTGCTTCTGCGTTATGCCGGGCCGCTGGAAAAGCCGATCAGCCTGTTCGGCGCGGGTCAGCTTCTGCCGCTGCTGATGTTCGGCCTGATCATGCTGCCGTCATGGGTGACGCCCAGCCCGTTGCAGTGGGGCGCGGTGGCGGGCTACGCCATCCTGTCGGCGGGAGGGAATATGCTGCTGATGTTCGCTTCGCGCCTGTCGCCGGCCAGCCTGATCGCGCCGACGCAGTATTCGCAGATCCTGTGGGGGCTGGCGCTGGGGGCTGCCTTTTTCCACGACCGCATCGATCCGGTGATGCTTGTGGGCGTGGCCATTATCATCGGCGCGGGCCTGTGGCTGTTTAAGCCGCGTAAGGCCGCTCAGGCGTCTTCGTAAGCGGCGCGGGTGCGTTCGATGAAGCCGCCGCCCAGCACGCGGTCTTCGTCGGTGGGGTCATAGAGGACGCAGGCCTGACCGGGGGCCACGCCTTCTTCGGGGGCGTCGAAGACGACCTCGACACCGGCATTGCCGAGGCGTAAGCGGGCGGCCACCGGCGGGCGGGTCGAGCGGACGCGCGCCAGCACGGGCAGGTTGGCAGCGGCGGCGGCTTCGAGTGTTTCGGCGTCGCCCAGCCAGTTGGTTTCCTTCATGATCAGGGCCGACGTGTTGAGCGCCTCGCGCGGGCCGACATAGACCCGGCGCGCATCGGCATCGAGTTTGATGACAAACAGGGGCTCACCTACGGCGATGTTGAGGCCGCGGCGCTGACCGATCGTGTAACCGGTGATGCCCTGATGCTGCCCCAGCACGCGCCCGTCCAGATGCACGATGTCACCTGCTTCGCGCCCTTGCGGACGCAGGCGGTCGATCAGGGTGGTGTACTTGCCTTCCGGCACGAAACAGATGTCCTGAGAATCCGGTTTGGCGGCGACGTTCAGGCCCATCTGACGGGCGATGTCGCGCACCTGAGGCTTGGGGATATCGGCCAGCGGGAAGCGCAGGAAATCGAGCTGATCGCGGGTGGTGGCGAACAGGAAGTAGGACTGGTCGCGGTTCTTATCGACCGCGCGGCGCATTTCGGCCTGACCGTTATCGGCGCGGCGTTCGACATAGTGACCGGTCGCCATGGCTTCGGCCCCCAGATCGCGGGCGACGTCGAGCAGGTCGCGGAACTTGACGGTCTGATTGCAGCGGATGCACGGCACGGGGGTTTCGCCGCGCAGATAGGAGTCGGCGAACTCTTCGATCACCTGATCCTTGAAGCGGCTTTCGTAATCGAGCACGTAATGGGCGATGCCGATCTTTTCGGCGGCGATACGGGCGTCGTGAATATCCTGACCGGCGCAGCAGGCACCGGTCTTTTTCAACGCCTGACCGTGGTCGTAAAGCTGAAGCGTGACGCCGATCACCTCATAGCCTGCCGCGTGCAGAAGGGCGGCGGCTACCGAAGAATCCACCCCGCCGGACATGGCGGCGACCACGCGCGCCCCTTGCGGCAGGCCGACGCTTTTGCGCACGCTGTCGATGGCCGCGCCGAGGTCGGCGGCATCGAAGACGGGCACGGGGCAGGCGGCGGCCTGAAGGGGTGTCGGGGCGTTCATCGCTGCTAAATAAGGCTTTTGCGACCAAAAGAGTAGGGGGCGGGGTAATTATTTGGCCTGGACTGACCGTGCGGGGCGGGAGAGCCTGAAAAACGCAGAAGGCCCCGCCATGCGACGGGGCCTTTTTGCTTTTCATCCCGAATGGGCTGCTCAGGTGAACGGAGCGGACGTTTTGGGGCGACGATCCGGCGGGATATACCCGGGTTTTCGTCTCAAGACGTTCTCTCCGCCGTGATGAACGGCGCGACATTCCGATGGCCCCGCGCGGGGTCTGTTTTGTGGATAACCACAGCCTTAATATACACCCGGAGGGGGTTGCGCCGAACTCACAAAAGGGTGAATGCGGATTAATCCTTTGCGCCTGTCCTGACCTATTGCAGCAGGTCGAGCAGCGAGGTCGAACGCAGATTGGCGACGACCTGTGCCGAGGCCTGCACCGCCAGATCGGCCTGCTCAAGGCGGGTATAGGCTTCGGCCATGTTGACCTCGGTCTTGTCGGCCAGAAGGGTGGTGAGGCTGTTGGACTGCGATTCCAGCGAGGTTAAGGTGTTGTCGACGCGGTTTTGCATCGTACCGTTCAGCGCCGTGCGGTCGACCATGCCGGTATAGACGTCGCTCAGCTGATTGGCGAGGTCCTGAAGCTCGGTCATCTGCTCGTCGGTCATGTTGTCGGTATAGCTGCCGTTGGCGTCCAGAAAGGTCTTGATCTTGGCGAAGACCGAAACGGCGGCCCCGCCGATATCATTGGCCAGCATGCCGGTTTCCAGCGTCGTCGTGCCGTCGATCTTCGACACCTTTTTGACCGTGCCGTTGACGAAGGTGCTATCGGCGGGCGGATCGGTCAGGCCACTGAGCGAGCTGGCCGACAGGGGGGACTGGTTTTCATTGCCGCCGCCGAACAGGTAGGTGCCCTGATGCTTATAATTCATGCCGTCGGCAAAGGCCATGTAGCTGGATTGCAGGGTGGTCATCAGGCCGTTCAGCGACTTGCTGGCGATGGCGTCCATGATGGAGTCCTTGGCCGTGGCGATACCTTCGCCGGCGCGTTCCAGCGCGACGTTCTGGCTTTCCAGCCGGTCGGAAACGGTCTTCGACACGTCCGTATAGCCGTTTACCTTGGCCAGCGACGACTGGTAGGCGGCGATGACTTCGGACGAGCGGCCGTAGCCGCCGAGGTCGTCGGCGATCTTTTGCGACGACACCTGATTATTGGCGTCGTTCTGGCTGTACTGAGCGCGCATGAGGTTGGACAGGGCGCTGTTCCATATCTGACCGGTCGAGATACGCATGGGCTAGGCCTTAAATCATGTTGAGCAGGACGTCGTACATGTCCTTCGCCGCCTGAATGAGGCGCGAAGAGGCGCTGTAGGCCTGCTGATAGGTGGTGAGATTGATCAGTTCTTCGTCGAGGTTCACGCCTTCGGCAGCGCTGCGCCGCGAAGAGGCCTCTTCGGCCAGGGCAGATGCGCCGTCCATGCGCGATTTGGCGGTGGAGGCCAGCGTGCCGACCTGACCGGCCAGATCGGCGGCATAGCGCGTCAGGCTCGATGTGCCGCCGGCATTGTAGCCGGCCTTCTGGAAGGTGATGCTGGCCGAGCCGATGGCGGCCATGCGCTGGGCGCCCGTGCCGTCACCGCTGACGAGGGCAGGGGTGGTGCCGGTGGCGTCGAGATTGAGCGTGGCCAGTGACAACTGGTCGAGATTGTTCGAGATATTAGTGTCGAGGCTGAGGCTGCGCACGCGTTCAAGCGGGGCGTTGCCCAGTCCGAACATGGCGCTGAACGACGCGCCCGTGTCCAGACGCGAGGTGGTGTCGGCGGTGATGCTCAGCGCGTTGGCGGGGTTGCCGAAGCCCTTGAAGCTCAGTTGTCCGGTCGAACTCAGCGAGAAGGTGCCGTAGCGCCCCAGACCCGTCGAGGAGTCGTTCAGCGCATTGACCATGTCGGCCATGGTGCCGTTGGTGGGGAAGCTGACATTCATCGTCTGAATGCCGGAACCGCTGTTGGAAATCTGGAAGCTGACGCTGCCGCTGTCGAAGCCGTGGGCCGAGGTCGCCGTCAGGCCGGTGGCGTAGTCGAGCGGCACGTCCGAGCGGACCAGATCGTTCAGGCCGAAAAAGTGCGAGAAACCCTTGCCGTTTTTCAGGGCGGGCGCGGTGGGGTCGTCGCCGACTGCCACGCCGTAGCCGCTGGCGGCGGTGAAGCTCAGGGTGTTGTTGGTGTAGCTCAGGCTGGCCTGCGGCGACAGGGCGCTGTTGATCTGCGACAGCAGGCTGGAGTCCGAGGCATCGACCGCCGGGCCGCCGTTGATCGACACCTGTGTCGAGCCTGCGGCGTTGCGGCTGAAGGTCAGGGCCACTTCGCTGGCGACCGTATTGTCGCTGTTGAGCACGACAAGGCTGGTCGTACCGCTGCCCGTTCCGGCGGAGTCGGCAAAACCGCTGAGGGCTTCGCCGAAGGTCTGGCTCATGGCCTTGCCGGTCAGGGACTGCGGCGCGGGCACGGCGGAGGAGGCATTGTGCGCGGCGTTCAACTGCTCGGCATAGACCGACATATATTCCGACAACTGGGCGCTGACGGCGGTCGATTCCGTGTCGCGCAGGTCCAGAAGCGCGCGCAGTTCGCCGGTCTTGATATGCGAGGTGAAGTCGCGCTGCTCACCGTTGGAACCGGTGACGATGATCGAGTTGAAGGTCGTCGAGGCGGTGACGGGGCTGGTCGGCTGATAGCTGAGCTTGGCCTGCTGGTCTCCGGCCAGCACCATGCCCGACGTGGTGCGCACCGTCACGCCGCCATTGCTGTTGGTGGTGACGTCGACATCGATCAGCTTCGACAGCTCATCTATGTAGGAGGCCTGACGGATCTGGGCGCCGGTGGCGTCGCTGCCGCTGATCGAGGCCTGAGAGATGGTCGGGTTGAGGTCGGAAATATTCTTGATCAGGTCGTTGATCGTACTGACCGCCGTGCTGATGCGACCGTCGGCGCTGGCGCGCGCGCTCTGGATTTCACCGGCGATGCGGCTGCCTTCGGCGAAGAAGGTGTCGAGCGAGGAGATGACCTCCTGACGCGCGGCGCTCGAGGTCGTGTTTTCCGCCGCCGAGGCCAGCGTGCTCAGGGCCGAGTCCCCCAGATTGAACAGGCTGGTGGAATCGGTCAGGTCGCCGAACTGCGACTGGATCTGATCGAACAGCTCGTGGAAAACGCTGGCCTGCGACGAGGCTGAGGTGGCACGCAACGAGGCCTGCTGAAGGTATTTGTCGGCCGCCAGACGCACCTGAGCCGAACTGACGCCTGCACCCTGACCGCCCAGAACGGAGGCTTCCTGCGTACCGATCTTGCGGATATAGCCGGGCGTGTTGACGTTCGAGATGTTATCCGAAACGATCTTGAGCTGGTTCTGGGCCGTCATCAGGCCTGAAGTGCCGATATTGAGGATCGAGTTCAGTGACATGGCTCAGGCCCTTTCCGGCGTGGCCCGATGGGGCCTCTGAGGCAAGCCTTGCCCCGCCACCGGCAAAACTTGCCGACGGTTTTTGTGGGTGCTGAAAAATTTATTCATATTTTTCATAGGCTTGACTTTTACTATCCGCGCGGATGGCCGCGCAACTGTCTCTGTTGTTTCAAATCTGATGCCAGAGGTTGCAAAGGCTCTGTCTGAGGCCCAGACCGGCAAGTTTGATCGGGCGCGCCGCGTCGGCGTCGGCAATTTTCACCGGGTGCGCATTCATTAATTTCAATAAATTCATATGGTTGTGTGTTGGCATGACCCTTGCGACGCGAGGCAGACCTGTTCAGGACGCAAAAGGCGTTCTTACGCACCGCTCGTTGCCCGCCAAATGCGGCAGCTGGCCCCTGCGGTACATCGATCCTTTTGTCTGCGAACCTTTTGCCCTTGCCAATCATGCCGAACGCTCCGGTCGCGCCGGACGCTGCGCCTGCGTCCGCGCCGGAAGGCCGCGTCGACGATGGTGCGTTTGCGGGTGTGCTGGCCAAAGTTCTGAAGACGGGAACTGACTCATCGAAGGCGGCGGCCTCCGAAACGGCAACGGACGAGACCACGGAAACCACTGCGACCGAAGGCACGTCTGCAAGCGCCGCCGGTGATCTGAGCATCGAGATGCTGATGGCGCTTCTGGCGCAGCAGACGGGTGTGCAACAGGCTGGCGCACAGCAAGCGGAGGCTCAGGCTCAGGCGGATGCGTCATTGACGCAAGGTGCCGAAGGGCTGGTCATGCCGAAGCCGGTTGCCGCCTCATCTTCCGGAACCACGGCCTCCGTCCGTCTGGCCTCCGACGCCCTGAGCGCCTTGATGGGCGCGGGTCTTTCCGATGCGGACGAGGCGGTTTCGCCGGATGAGGCAAGTTTGTTTGCTGAAGCCAGGTTCACTGGGGCATTGGCCGGTCAGGAGGCCACCACAACAGACGAAGCCGCCGTGACGGGCAGGGATGCCTCGCGCACCGACGCGCTGGGTACGGCCCTGCAAAACCTGTCGTCGGCGCTTACACCCCAAACAGCCCAAACCCAGACTGATACGACGGCGGGCGTCAATGCGGCCCTTACCCAGATGCAGGCGCAGGCTGCGCCACCCGCTGAAACGGGCCTGAAGGCGACCACGACCGATGCGCGTCAGACCCTGCAAACCTATAACCTGTCGGCGCACACCGCCGAAAACATCGCGGCTCTGAGCAGCCAGATCACCCGCCGCCTGAGCGCGCGCACGACCAGCTTCGACATGGAACTGCGCCCGACCGACATGGGCAAGGTCGAGGTGCGGCTGGAAATCGGCAATGACGGAAAGCTGACGGCGCAGTTGCGCTTCGACAGCCCCGTGGCCGAAAGCGAGTTTCGCGGACGTCAGGATGATCTTCGCCGTCAGCTCGAGCAGGCCGGTTTTCAGCTTGAGGAGGGCGCTCTGAGCTTCTCCTCCGGCGATCAGGGGCAGGGCCGCCGCTTTGCCGATGCTCAGCCGGGCGACGCCGCCCCCGAAGACGAGGCGGGCGTTCAGAGCGCTTCCGCCACCGATGCCCACACCCTTATCGACGCCCAGCAGCTTGCGGCGGACGATCCCCTTTATTTCGCGCGCATGTCCTCGGACGCCTATTCGGCGGCTCAGGCCCTGTCGCTCAGTGTCCTTGTGTAAGGAGCCGTCATGGTTACTTCGGTCAGCAGCACGACTACCAGCACCACCGCCAGCAGCGCCACTTCGGCGGCGTCCTCGACTCTGGCGACCACCTACGAGACCTTCCTGGGTCTGCTCACCGCGCAGATTAAGAATCAGGACCCCCTGTCGCCGATGGATTCGACCGAATGGACGAACCAGCTGGTGCAGTATTCGAGCGTCGAACAGCAACTGAAGTCCAATGAGTATCTTCAGTCGCTGGTCGGTCTGGCCGCGGGCAATATGGCCAGTTCGGTCAACATGATCGGCAAGACGGCGATCGCCGACGTCGACACCCAGACCTATAAGGACGAAGACCTGACCTGGCATTACGAACTGGGCAGCACCGCCTCCAAGGTCGAGGTGGAGGTGCTCAATTCCAACGGCGAAACCATCTACAAAGGCACGTCCGACGGCCTGACCAAGGGCGACAATACCTTCACCTGGGACGGTAAGGACTCGTCGGGCAATACGGTCGCCGAGGGCAATTACACCCTCAAGGTCACTGCCACCAATGCGGCGGGCAGCACCATAGACAATGCCATTTCCGTTCAGCAGACCGTCACCGGCACCGAACTGGTCGACGGCGAAATTGTCCTGCGTATGGGCAGTTCGCTGATCCCCATGTCCTACATCACCGGCGTCAAGGCTTCGACCGATGCCTGATCCCCACTTTTCTCATTTCTATAGTACGGAGTTTCAATCATGGGTCTGAGTGCCGCCATGCAGGCCGGGGTTTCCGGTCTTGCCGCCAACGCCAACGCCCTGTCGGCGATCTCCAACAACATCGCCAATGTCAACACCACCGCCTATAAGCGCGTGCGGACCGACTTTCAGGCGATCGTCACGGCGGCGTCCACTCCCACCGGCTATAATGCAGGCGGGGTCGGGTCGACGACCCGCCATCTGATTTCGCAACTGGGCACGCTGCAAAAGGCGTCGACGGATCTCGACCTCGGTATCGACGGTCAGGGCTTCTTCGTCACGACCCAGAGCCCGACGGCGACCGCGCAGGACCCGCACCTGTTTACCCGTGACGGCTCCTTCTATCCCGACACAGAAGGTTATCTGCGTAACTCCTCCGGGCTTTATCTTCAGGGCTGGCCTATTACGGCCAGCGGTGGCGCGACCCTGTCGGCGGCAGACCTCAGCCAACTGGTCGCCATCAATGTCGAAAACATCTCCGCCCAGATCGAGCAGACGACCTATGCGGGGATTACCGGCAACCTCAGCGCCAGCCAGACGGTCAACACGGCCGAGGTTGAGGATGTCACCAACGCCGACGGGACGACCTCGCAGGGCTATCTGAACCGCGACAAGACGGTTCAGGACGCGCGCACCATGTCCAACTATGACGCCACTTCGACCGCGTCGCCCAATCCCGGCGTCAAGCCGGACTACGAAATCTCGATCCCGGTGTCGGATTCGCAGGGCGGCGAAAAGGCGCTGACCATGTCGCTGATCAAGACCGGCGCCAATCAGTGGTCTTATGAGGTCTGGTCCAGTTCGGTCGATACGGCCGACTATCCGAACAAGATCCTGAAGTCCGGCACCCTGACCTTCGATTCGTCGGGTAAGTTAACTCAGGTGGATGGCGTGGACGGTACGGGCCTGTCGCTGGATGTGCAGTGGAGCGCGGCTTCGGGCGTCGAGGATCAGACGATCGGGATCGATTTCGCCTCTACTGCGGGGGCGCTGACGCAATACAACTCGTCCTACACCAGCCGCGTCGAAGCCGACGGCACGCCGTTTTCCGGCGTCGATGAGGTGAAGATCTCCGAAACCGGCATGGTCACCGCGGTCTTCAAGAACGGCTCGACGCGCGACATCGCGCAACTGGCTCTGGCCACCTTCGTCAATGCCGACGGTCTGACCCCGGTATCGGGCAATGCCTACATCGTCTCCAACGACTCCGGCCCGCTGACGCTGAAGGTGCCGGGTGCATCGGGTGCGGGCCTGCTGAGCGTGGGAACGCTTGAGGCCTCTGACGTCGATCTGGCCAAGGAGTTCACCGACCTGATCACCACTCAACGGGCCTATTCGGCCAATTCCAAGACCATTACGACCGCAGATGAGATGCTGCAAGAGTTGCTTAATATAAAAAGATAAGTATTAAGCGCAATTAACTTAAGTAACTAGCGGTAAAGCATGATGAATGGTTGGTTAATATCTCGCATTTGAAATGTTAGTAATATGTTTACTAAGACGATTAAGCGGATATTAGACTCCTTACGCTACTGTCTCATCCATGGTGATGGTGAGAAAGGCGTGAAGAATCATGCTGCAAGAACAACGCCGCGATAGCAAAGGCGAAAAATACGTGATTGGACCGACCGGTGCCAAATTAACCCTCAACGATCTGCCCCCTCCGGGTACGGAACGTTGGGTCATCCGTCGCAAGGCGGAAGTCGTCGCCGCTGTGCGCGGCGGACTGCTGAGCTTTGATGAGGCCTGCGAGCGCTACGGCATTACGTCCGAAGAGTTCCTCGGCTGGCAGAAGGCGATCGACAGCCACGGTATGGCGGGTCTGCGCACTACGCGCATCCAGCAATACCGTTAAGGCCCGAGATAGCTAAGATTCTGGTCGGCCTTCTAAGTCAGGCCGGTTTGGAAATGATTATATAGTCGAATCCAGACGCGGGGAAACCTTCGTCTGGATTTGGCTTTTTGGCCCGTTACGGTTTCCCGGCCTTTACGCCGTTGACGCTGTGTCCGGAAATGCCCGTCCGTGAGGAGGCCCCCCCGAATGGCCAAAGTCTTAATAATTCCCGTATTTACCCCCCGCCTTAACGGCTCGTTTACGCTTCACTGGGAAATTACTGCCTAGCGGAGGCCTGAGAACGGGCCTTGCGTCGTGTTTGGTAATTGGGGTACCGGGGTCGTGGATTCCTTCCTTAAGCAGTTCGGTCTGAGCCGTCTGGCCGTCATTATTGGCGTGTCGATCGGTCTTGCCGCCGTGCTGGCGGCGGTCGTGCTCAACATGACCGGCAAGCCGCAGGCGCTGCTCTATTCCAATCTGGACCTCAAGGAAGCCTCGGAAATTACCGCCGCTCTCGATCAGGCGGGCATCAAGTACGAGGCCAAGGGCGACGGCTCGACCCTTATGGTCGACCGCGACACGGTGGGCGAAACGCGCCTGATGCTGGCATCCAAGGGCCTGCCTACCGCCGGGTCGGTGGGGTATGAGCTGTTCGACAAGGCACCGGCGCTGGGCCAGACGGAATTCGTCCAGAACCTCAACAATCAGCGTGCCCTCGAAGGCGAACTGGCGCGGACCATCGCCTCGCTGAAAGGCATCAATTCGGCGCGGGTGCATCTGGTCATGCCCAAGCGCGAACTGTTTCAGGAAGAGGCCGCCGCGCCGACCGCCTCGGTGGTCGTCGGGCTGACCAATGGCGATCTGAGCGGCGATCAGGTGCGGGCTATCCGCAATCTGGTGGCGGGTGCGGTGCCGAGCCTCAAGGCCAATGCGGTGACGCTGGTTGACGATAAGAACCGCCTTCTGGCCGCCGGTGGTGAGGACGATGCGTTGCTGGGCGCGGGCGGGGCCGAGCGCAAGAGCGAGGTCGAGGAAACCCTGCGTAAGCGCGTGAAGGAGATCGTCGAAGGCGTGGTCGGTCCCGGCGCGGCGCGCGTGACGGTGACGGCCGAGCTTGATCTCAACTCTCTGACGCGCGAGCAGACCCAGTACGATCCCGACGGTCAGGTGGTGCGTTCGACCCGCAGCGATTCAACGACCGACTCTTCGACCGAAAACGCCAGCAACGGCACGGTCACGGCGCAGGCCAACATCCCCGGCGGCGCGCAGACGCCCGGTCAGATCCCGCTGGGTAATCAGAGCCAGACCAACGGCGAAATCACCAACTACGAAATTTCCAACACCAAGACGACCGAGGTGGTCGCCCCCGGCGCGATCAAGAAGCTGGCCGTGGCGGTTGTCGTTGACGGTGTGTGGACGCCGTCGAAGGACGGCAATACGCCGCCCGCCTATGCCCCGCGCCCTCAGGAAGAGATGGACCGCATCAAGACGCTGGTTCAGGCCGCCGTGGGTGCCGACGCCGCGCGTCAGGATCAGGTCGAGGTGCTCAATGTCCGCTTTGCCCGCGACGCCGCGGCGATCGGTGGCACCGAAGCCAAGGCGGGTATGTTCGACTTCACCAAGGATGACCTCCTGTCGGCGGTGCAGTGGGTGATCCTGCTGGTCGTGGCGTTGCTGGTCCTGTTCTTCGTGGCGCGCCCGCTGCTCAAATTCGTCAATAATAGCGCTGCGGGCGGTCCGCTTCTGGCCGGGGCAGGCGGTGTGCCGATGATCATGGGGGCGGACGGCGTGGCCGTGCCTGCGCCTCCGGGGTCGGCGGCGGCGCTGGAGTATCAGGCCAACGGCGGCACGGCTCTGGCGGTGCAGCCCGTCGACAGCCGCATCGATATCGCCAAGATCGAAGGTCAGGTGAAGGCCTCGTCGGTCAAGCGCGTTTCCGAATTCGTCGACCGCCACCCGGAGGAATCGATTTCGATCCTGCGGTCGTGGCTGCACGATAATTAAGGCGTACCCGTATGGCTAAAAACGTCATCGATGATCCCAAGCGTCTGAGCGGTGTGGAAAAGGCCGCTGTGGTCATGCTCGCGCTCGGCGAGGAGCATACCGAGCTGTGGCGTCAGCTGGACGAGGAAGAGATCAAGGAAATCTCTCAGGCCATGTCGTCGCTGGGAACGGTGTCGTCGGGCGTGGTCGAGGAACTGCTGGTCGAATTCGTCTCCGGCATGTCCAATTCCGGCACCATCATGGGGTCGTACGAACAGACCCAGCGCCTGCTGCAATCCTTCCTGCCGGCAGACAAGGTCGACTCCCTGATGGAAGAAATCCGCGGTCCGGCGGGCCGCACCATGTGGGACAAGCTGGGCAACGTCAACGAGGCGGTGCTGGCCAACTACCTCAAGAACGAGTACCCGCAGACCGTTGCGGTAGTCCTGTCGAAGATCAAGGCCGACCACGCTTCGCGGGTGTTGTCGTCCCTGCCCGAAGACTTCGCGCTGGAATGCGTACAGCGTATGTTGCGCATGGAGCCGGTGCAGCGCGAAATCCTCGACAAGATCGAGCAGACCCTGCGCGTGGAATTCATGTCGAACCTGGCGCGTACCAGTAAGCGCGACAGCCATGAACTGATGGCGGAAATCTTCAACAATTTCGACCGTCAGACCGAAAGCCGCTTCGTCGCCGCGCTGGAAGAGCGCAACCGCGAATCCGCCGAACGCATCCGCGCGCTGATGTTCGTCTTCGAAGACCTGTCGAAGCTCGATCCGGGCGGGGTGCAGACGCTTCTGCGAGCCGTGGAGAAGGATCAGCTTGGGCTGGCGCTCAAGAGCGCATCGGATTCGCTGCGCAACCTGTTCTTCTCGAACATGTCCGAACGCGCCGCCAAGATCATGCGCGACGATATGGACTCGATGGGCCCGGTGCGTCTCAAGGATGTCGATGCGGCGCAGATGGCCATGGTTCAGGTCGCCAAGGACCTTGCCGCCAAGGGCGAGATCATGCTGGCCGGTCAGGGAGGCGATGATGAGCTTATTTATTAAGATCAGCAGAGCCGACAGGGCGCAAGCGCGCCCCGGCGATACTTCGCCGCCCTCGCGGAGGCCTTTGGCCGTGAGCGGTAAAGACATGGGAGGCGATGATGAGCTCATCTACTAACCCTCCGCAGTACAGGAAGTTCGACTTCGGCACCGTCTATGGCGATACGGGTCAGGTGGTGGCCCGCGCGGCGCGCGAGAAGCGCAGCTATACCCCGGAAGAGGTCGAGGCGATCCGCCAGCAGGCCTATACGCAGGGCGAACTGTCGGCCATGGCGCGCGCGCAGGCCTCGCAGGCGCAGGCCGTTCAGGCGCTGGCCGAGGCGGCGGGCATGGGGCTTGAGACGCTCAACGGCGTCCTGATGCAGCACAAGGAAGAGTGTGTGCAACTGGCGCTGGTCTGTGCGCAGAAGATTGCCGCTCAGGCGCTTGAGCTGTTTCCCGATGCGCCGGTACGTGCGGCGCTTGAGGCGCTGGGCGAGGAAATCACCGGTGCGCCGCGTCTGGTCATCACGGCCCTGTCGCCGAACCCGAACCTGCAAAAGGCCGTGCGCGAAGCCGCCGCCCTAACCGGGTTTCAGGGTGCGATCCAGTTCCGTGACGCCCCCGGACGCCACGTCGGTGCCTTTGAAATTCAGTGGCCGGAAGGTCGCGCGGCCTATGATCCGGAGCGGATTTTCGAAGCGCTGAGGGCCGCGCTCAAAGAAGTATTGCTGGCCGAAATGGCTCAGAGTGAAAAGGCGGCAATGCCGCAGGCTAGAGAGGCATAGTCATGGCAGAGAATTTCGATCTGGAGGAATTCGGCGAAGGTCAGGCCATGGTGCCGGCCGGAGACGAGGATTCGACCAAGGCGGCAGCGGACCTTGCCCCGGTCTTCGATGTGCCGGTCAATATTTCGGCGGTTCTGGGCAAGGCCTACATGTCCGTGTCGCAGCTTCTCAAGCTGGGGCAGGGCAGTGTGCTGGAGCTGGATCGCAAGGTCGGTGAGGCCATCGATATTTACGTGAACAACCGGCTGGTCGCGCGCGGCGAGGTGGTGGTGGTGGATGAACGTCTTGGGGTGACCATGACGGAAATCATCAAGTCTGAAGATTCGGCGTCGTAAGGAGTAATGACATGAGACTTTTGGTTGTCGGACGCCTGAGCGGTCAACTGGCCTCCGCCGTGAAAATGGCTATGGATGCGGGCGCGAAGGTGGCTCACGTCGAAACCGTTTCTCAGGCCACCGATGCCCTGCGCAAGGGGCAGGGCGCGGACCTTCTGATGGTCGATTACGAACTGGATATCGCCGGGCTGATCGCCGCCAATGAAAGCGAGCGCATCCACGTTCAGGTGGTGGCCTGCGGCGTCAATCCCGACCCGCGCAAGGCGGCCTTCGCCATCTCCGCCGGGGCCAAGGAATTCATTCCCCTGCCGCCGGACGCCGAGCTGATCGCCGCCGTTCTGGCCGCTGTGTCCGACGATTCGCGCCCGATGATCTCCAACGATCCGGCCATGCAATCGGTCATCAAACTGGCCGATCAGGTGGCCGGTTCGGACGCTTCGATCATGATCACCGGCGAAAGCGGCGTGGGTAAAGAGGTCATGGCCCGTTACCTGCACGAAAAGTCGAAGCGCGCGCAAAAGCCGTTCATCTCGGTCAACTGCGCCGCCATTCCCGACAACCTGCTGGAATCGGAGCTGTTCGGCCACGAAAAAGGGGCCTTCACCGGGGCCACGGCGCGTCGTATCGGCAAGTTCGAAGAGGCCGACGGCGGCACGCTGCTGCTCGACGAAATCTCGGAAATGGATGCCCGCCTTCAGGCCAAGCTGCTGCGCGCCCTTCAGGAGCGCGTCATCGACCGCGTCGGCGGGGCAAAGCCCGTGCCGGTCAATATCCGCGTGCTGGCCACCTCGAACCGCAATCTGGCGCAGGCCGTCAAGGAAGGCACGTTCCGCGAAGACCTTCTCTACCGTCTGAACGTCATCAATCTGGCCATTCCGCCGCTGCGCGAGCGTCCGGCGGATATCCTCGTCCTGTCGGACTTCTTCGCCAAAAAGTACGCCGAAGCCAACGGCATACCTGTCAAGCCGATCGCGGTCGAAGCGAAGCGCCGCCTTCAGGCCCATGGCTGGCCGGGCAATGTGCGTGAGCTGGAAAACGCCATGCACCGTGCCGTCCTCCTGTCGCCGGGCTCAGAGGTTGACGCCGACGCCATCCGCCTGCCCGATGGTCAGCCGCTCAATCCGGTCGCGCCTATCGGTCTGGATTACGTCAACCGCGCGGCGCAGGCCTCGATCAGTGCGGCGCGCACCTTCGTCGGCTCCACCGTGGCGGAGGTCGAGCAGAAGCTGATCCTCGACACGCTGAGCCACTGCCTCGGTAACCGCACCCACGCGGCGAACATCCTCGGCATCTCGATCCGCACCCTGCGCAACAAGCTGAACGAATATTCGGCCGCAGGCATCAGCGTCCCGGCCCCGCAGTCGGGGGCCAGCGCGGCGTAATCCCTTGGCCGGTTTTACGCTGTCCAGCCGCCTGAAAAGCTTTGCCTATGCCTTCGCAGGCTTAGGCTTCATGCTGCGCACCCAGCACAATGCCTGGGTCCATGCGCTGGCTTCGCTGCTGGTGGTCGTGGCCGGGTTCGCGCTGCGGATAACGGCGGCGGACTGGCGCTGGATCGTGGTGGCAATCGCCATGGTCTGGGTGGCCGAAACCTTCAATACCGCCGTTGAATATGTCTGCGACGTGGTATCGCCGGGCTATTCCGAAGCCGTTAAACACGCCAAGGATATCGCGGCGGGAGCGGTGCTGCTCTGTGCCATATCGGCGGTGATTATCGGCGGCCTGACCTTCTGGCCATATCTGAAGTTCGGCTGAGCGATAAGACTTTCAGCTTGTGTCCAGCGGAAAAAGGTCGGGCCAGAGGGCGTTAAGTTCTTGGCGCGACAGGCGTTTCAGCGTCAGGGCCAGTTCATCGCGCGTGCAGCCCTTGGCATACAGGGCTTCCAGTACGTCGGCATAGACGATTTCGACATCCTCATTAAGGATCAGGCCGTAATCGTGGCCCATCGGCAGGGCATGGTCGGGTCTGGGTATGGCCGTCGTGGTCATGACGCGCTGACGCAGGGCATTTTCAGCGGGTGTCAGTACCGTCGTGGCCCGCGTGGCCTGATGTTTTTTTTCGGCGGGCACAACCTTTGGGGCAGGTGGCGTTGCCGGAGCCTGTTTGACTTCGGCGATCGGGCTGACAAAGGCGATGTCCGGGCTGTACCCCAGTCTCCGGGTGGCCCATTCCTGACGGTTTTGCAGGGTGACCTGATCGCTGAGGACGCTGGCGGCGCGCCGCAGGGCGACGGCTTCGGAAGCGTCGGCGCGGGCATAGAGCCGTTCGATCATCAGGGCGCGCCGGAGACCGTTTTCGACGTCTTCGCCGGTCTTTGGCGGATCGCCTTCGCTCAGCGCGATAAGCAGGTGGTCGGCATAGGCGCGCAACCGCGACCGCCGCGCTTCGGGCGTCAGTCGTTCGGTCATGTGCGTCACCGTTTCCATGGGGAATGAGCGTAACCCGTCTCAGGTCGGAGGGGACAGATCGGGTGCATTTTCCGGGGACGGGGGCATTTCTTAACCGGTATTAACCCTTTCTTCACCACGCCATAGGTAATTTTTGCCTAACACCGGAGGTGTGTTCTCCGCGTGGGTGTAGCATAGTTTCGTTTCGGGGACAGTTGGTGGCGGACGCAGCCTTAAGCACGGGAAACAGCACAGGCGTCGCGCCCTTCCGGCTGTCAGAAGTGGCGGGCTGGCTGAAGCGCGGTGAAGTCGTGATGGCCGTCGGCATCATGATGATCATCGTCTTCCTGATCATCCCGATCCCCAGCCTTCTGCTCGATATCCTGCTGTCGATCTCCATCGCTTCGTCGGTGCTGATCCTGATGACGGCGATCCTGATCAAGAAGCCGCTGGAATTTTCGGCCTTTCCGACGGTGCTTCTGATCACCACCCTGTTTCGTCTGGCGCTGAACGTCGCTTCGACGCGCCTGATCCTCAGCCATGGCCACGAAGGTCACGCCGCCGCCGGTGCGACCATTCAGGCCTTCGGCCAGCTGATCATGCAGGGCAATTTCATCATCGGCCTGATCGTCTTTGCGATCTTCGTCCTGATCAACTTCATCGTCATCACCAAGGGTTCGGGCCGTATCGCCGAAGTGTCGGCGCGCTTCACCCTCGATTCGATGCCGGGTAAGCAGATGGCCATCGATGCCGACCTGTCGGCGGGGATCATCGATCAGGAAGAAGCCAAGCGCAAACGTAAGGAAGTCGAACTGGAATCGAGCTTCTTCGGGGCGATGGACGGTGCGTCGAAGTTCGTGCGCGGCGACGCCGTGGCGGGTCTGATCATCACGGCGATCAATATCATCGGCGGTATCCTGATCGGTATCCTGTCGCACGGCATGCCCGCCGGGGAAGCCGCCAGCACCTATATCCAGCTCACCGTCGGCGACGGTCTGGTGACGCAGATCCCGGCCCTGATCATCTCGATGGGCGCGGGCTTTCTGGTGTCCAAGGCGGGCGTCGACGGCTCGGCGGACAAGGCGCTGGTCGAACAGCTGGCCATGAACCCGGTCGTGCTCGGCATGGTGTCGGCAACGGCGGGCGTGCTGGGCCTTGTCCCCGGCATGCCGATCCTGCCGTTTGCCACGATCGCGCTGGCGGCGGGTTTCCTCGCCTGGAGGCTGGGGCGAAAACCCAAGGAATCCGCTACCCCTCAGGTCGAGGCCGCGCCCGCTGCCCCTGCCGAGGAAACCATGGCCGAGACTCTGGCCATCGATGACGTAAAGGTCGAACTGGGGCTGGGGCTTCTGGGGCTGATCAACGATAATGAAGGCCGCCGCCTGACCGATCAGATCAAGGCCCTGCGCCGCACGCTGGCGCAGGAATACGGCTTCGTCATGCCCTTTGTGCGCCTGATGGACAATATGCGACTGCCCAATCAGGGCTATGCCATCCGCCTCAAGGAGATGGAAGCCGGGGCGGGCGAGGTGCGTCTGGGCCACCTGATGGTCATGGACCCGTCGGGCCGTCAGGTCGAACTGCCGGGCGAGCACATGAAGGAGCCCGCCTTCGGTATTCCGGCGACCTGGATCGACGGGGCGCTGCGCGAAGAAGCGACCTTCATGGGCTATACGATTGTCGATCCGGCGACCGTCCTGACCACGCACCTGACCGAAATCCTCAAGGACAATATGTCCGAGCTTCTGTCCTATTCCGAAGTGGCCAAGCTTCTTAAGGACGCGCCGGACGATCAGAAAAAGCTGATCGACGATCTTATCCCGTCAGTGGTGACGGTGGCGACGCTTCAGCGCGTGTTGCAGGCCCTGCTGAAGGAACGCGTGTCGGTGCGCGACCTGCCGGCCATCCTCGAAGCGCTGGGCGAGGTCGCCCCGCACACCAAGTCGGTGACGCAGATGGTCGAGCATGTGCGTTCGCGTCTGGGGCGGCAACTGTGCTGGCAGAACCGCGCCGAAGACGGTGCCCTGCCGATCGTCACCCTGTCCAACGAGTGGGAAAACGCCTTTTCCGGATCGCTGATAGGGGCGGGCGAGGAGCGGCAGTTGTCGATGGCGCCGTCGCAGCTTCAGGACTTTATCCGCGGCGTGCGCGATACGTTCGAGCGCGTGTCGATGGGTGGTGAGGTGGCGGTGCTTTTGACCAGCCCCGGCATCCGGCCCTATGTGCGCTCTATCGTTGAGCGTTTCCGGGGCAACACCACGGTGATGAGCCAGAACGAAATCCATCCGAAAGTTCGTCTGCGGACGGTGGGGCAGGTATAGGCTTAAACACAGCCCGATTCTGGAGTAAGAGGATGGAGCTACGACTTGACAAGGGCGCGGATCGCAGGTCTTAACCCGCTCAGTAAATGGCGTTACACACAGGGACAATCATGGGCGTGATCAAAAAGGCCTTCGGCAACGCGAAACCGAAAGACATCGTCGTCGATCTGATGACCTTCGACCGTCTGATGACGCGGCCGGTCATCCACCTGATCTACTGGGCCGGTCTGGCGCTGATCGCGCTCGGCCTGTTCGCCGTGGTCGGCGGTACGGTCGGCATCGCCATCCGCGAAGAAATGCCGTGGGGTATTTTTCTGGCCCTGCCGTTCCTGATCGGCGGGCTTCTGTTCCTTGTGGCGGCTCTGTTGCTGTGGCGCTCGTTCTGCGAATTCTACGTCGCCATCTTCCGCATCGCCGATGATCTCAAGGCCCTGCGTACCGCCAGCGAAGGCCAAACTGTGCAGACACCGCCGCCCGCCAATCCGGTGTTTACCGCGCCGGTGGAAGCGCCAGCCGCCGAAAGCGCGGTTCCGACCGACAATGACGTGCTGAGCAATCCGTTCTTCGTGCCGAAAAAGGCGGATTAACCGCCTTCATCCTCCCTCCGCTACGCAGGGGCGGATGTTTTCCCGAATGCCTTCACCAGGGCCTGACCGACCGGTTTCAGGCGGCCCTGATCGTCGAACATCAGCGGCTCATCGGGCAGCAGGCCCTTTTCCGCGCGGTTGTACCACGAATCCTTGTCCCTCAGGCCCCAGATGGTCAGGCCGAAACGCTGCTGCGCGGGTAGGGCGGCAAAGGCTTCGGCCACTTCGCCGACCAGACGGATCTGCGCCTCGCGGTAGTTTTTGAAGTCCAGCGCGTTCTTCGCCGCTTCGTTCAGGCTGATGTCGAGTTCCGAAACGTGGATTTTCAAGCCTGTCGAGGCCATATCGCGGATGGCGGCGGCCACGGCCCCCTTAGGCAGGTCGGCGGCGATGTGGGTCTGCGTCCCCAGTACGTGCAGGGGCGCGCCGCGCTTCATCATGCGTTCGGCCAGCAGCAGAAACTGACGCCGCTTTTCCGGCTTATACTCAAGGTGATAATCGCTCATGGCCAGCGGGCAGGCCGGATCGGCGGCGTGGGCGGTCTGATAGGCGATGTCGCAATAGGTCTCGCCCAGGACCTGGCTCCACAGGCAGTCGCGCGGGCCTGAGCTGTCGTCGCGGATCGGCTCGTTGACCACGTCCCAGCCGGTGGTCGCGCCCTTGTAGCGGGTGACGACGGCGGTGATATAGGCGCGGTAGGCGGCTTCGAACGCCTTGCGGTCGCCCTTAAGCTTCTGGAAAAATTCGCCGTCCTGCGCGTACCAGACAAGCGTATGACCGAACACGGTCTGACGGTTCATCTTCGCCAGTTGTACGATGCGGTCGGGCGCGTCGAAGCGGTGCGAGCCGTCGGGCTGAAGGATGTATTCCATCTTCATTTCCCATTCCGGCGTCAGGCGGTCGAAATGGGTGGCGACCATGGACTTCCACTGCGGGTCATCGAACTGCGCGGTCATGGCGCAGACGCCCAGCGGAAAATCGACAAGGGATTTCAGCGGCGGGGCGTCTTCCGTGGCCTGACCTCTGTCGCAACCTCCCAGCCCTGTGGTCAGGGCTGCGGCGGTCAGACCGGTCAGGGCCGTGCGGCGATCCATCATCCTGAGGCGCTTAACCCGCCCGCGACAGGCGAAGCGCGGCTTCGTCCATGGCGGCGTTTTCGCGCTTAAGCTCGGCGGCGACCTTCGACAGGCGGGTGACTTCGGCGACGTGTTCGAACTTTTTCAGTTCTTCGTAAGCGCCGTTGAGCGAGTCGCGGATGCCGGCCTCTTCGTGGGCGATCAGTTCCAGATCGGACACGCAGGTTTCGCGGCGTTGGGCCCAGCCGCGCTTATAGGCGCTGAGGCCAAAACCCATGGCCGGGTCTTCGCTGGCACGGGCGATTTCGAGCGACAGTTCGGCGTCGAGGGTGGAAATCTTCATCTCGACATGGGTGCGGCGCACGCCGACCTCGGCCAGTCGCTTCTGAAGGGTCTCGACCTCGAAGGTCGAAATACGGATCAGAGACTTTACCCACTTGGCCATGACGCGACTCTTTGCTTTGGCGCGCAACTGATCCCAAAAACCGCTTCACACTTTTTGGGTTGCACGTGTTAATCAGAAGCTAAAATCTGCCCCAAAAGGGTAAAGGAGTCGTCAAGACTGGTCGCTTCATCGGGACTTTGCGACAGGAATTGTTCGATATTCGGGTTGAGCGCGATGGCCCGGTCGACCAGCGGATCGGCACCGGTACGATAGGCCCCGATACGGATCAGTTCTTCCATATTGGCATAGGCCGACATGACCGCGCGGGCGTTGCGCACGACGTCGCGCTCGGGCAGGGTCTGACAGCCCGGCATGGTCCGGCTGATGCTTTTCAGTACGTCGATGGCCGGAAAACGTCCGCGTTCGGCAATCGAGCGGCTCATGACGATGTGCCCGTCCAGAATACCGCGTACGGCGTCGGCAATGGGCTCGTTATGGTCGTCGCCGTCGACCAGCACGGTGAACAGGCCGGTGATCGGGCCGGTCTGGGTACCGTCGGGGCGCATGGGGCCGGGACCGGCGCGCTCCAGCAGCTTGGGCAGTTCGGCAAAACAGGTCGGCGTATAGCCCTTGGTCGTCGGCGGCTCACCGGTGGCCAGACCGATCTCGCGCTGAGCCATGGCGAAACGCGTCACCGAGTCCATCAGGCACAAAACCTCTAAGCCCTGATCGCGGAGATATTCCGAAAGCGCCAGCGTCATATAGGCCGCCTGACGGCGTTTCAGCGCCGGTTCGTCCGAGGTGGCGACGACGACGATGGCGCGCGAAATCCCGGCTTCGCCAAGGGTTTCCTCGACGAATTCGCGCACTTCGCGGCCGCGTTCGCCGATCAGGCCGACGACCACTGCGTCACAGGCGGCTTCACGCGCCAGCATGGACAGAAGCACCGACTTGCCCACGCCGGACCCGGCGAAAACGCCGAGGCGCTGACCCCGGCAACAGGTGGTAAAGACGTTCATCGCCCGCACGCCGAGGTCGAGGCGTTCCCCCACGCGCGCGCGCGAATGGGCGGGCGGCGGCGCGGCCTTGAGCGGATAGCCGATCCCGCCCTTGGGCAGCGGCCCCAGCCCGTCGATGGGATCACCGAACGCGTCGATAATACGCCCGAGCCACGCGGTCGAAGGATAGACCTTGGCCCCTTCGTTCGAGATGCGGATTTCCGCCCCCGGTGCCACGCCCTCGACGGGGCCGAACGGCATCATCAGGGCGCGGTCTTCGCGGAATCCGACGACTTCGACGGGCAGGGGCGTGTCGTGGCGGCGCATGATTTCACAGCGCGAACCGACCTCCATGAATGACATCCCGCCCTTGGCTTCGATCAGAAGACCATTGACCACGGCGACGCGGCCAAAGACCTGAAACGGCTCGACGCCCCGGGCGGTGTTGAGGAGATCCTGCATGGTGGCGATTATGGTGAACGACGCCTTAAGAAAGGTTAACGGGTGGCAATGCTATCTTGCGTTTTGCCAGACGCCTTTTAAGTTGTGTGAAAGAGTGAGTGGAGGGAATTCGCATGGGGATGGTTCTGGCTTTGAGGCGGGTGTCGGATCGGGATCAGGCGCAACTTCATGCCTGTCCAAAAGCTATCCATCGGTTTTTGAGCGATGGCGAGGATGAGGGCGATGAGGCATTTGGGGAAAACGAAGGCTTGTTGTCGCGCTTGTTACGCCCGTTCAGAAAGCTCGGACCTCAACCGGCGGATGTTGTTTTCGATTCCTACCCCTTCGATGATGAGTTCGATGCAGACAAGGCGTGGCACGGGCTCTATTTCCTGCTGACCGGTACAGGATACGAGGGGGATGTTCCGGCGCGTTATCTGCTGAATGCGCCATCGATCGGTAAGGAAGAGGTCGGCTATGGTCCGGCTCTGTCCATTAGTGCACATCAAACCGCCGAATTGAGCCGTTATCTTAGTGGGTTGGAGCGTGAAGCGATTCTGGCGCGCTTCGATGCGAAGCGCATGACTGAACTGGATATCTATCCGGATATGTGGAGTCAAAACGACGTCGAATTGAAAATGTATCTGGGCGATGCTTTTGACGAACTGAAGGCCTATTGCCAGAAATGCGTGGATCATGGTCTTGGCATGATCAGCTATATTACATGAGGCATTGGACCGTACCGGTGAAGCTGACATGACAGTGGGTTTGTTAGCCACGCCGAAGGGCAGATGATGCGCGCCTACTACACCGCCGACCGGGCGAAGTTTTTCAGCGACAGCGACGATCAGATTCTTGGGGAACTGGCGCGGGCCAATCCCTTTGCGCTCGATCTTGAACAAAAGGGCGCGTGGTTGCAGCAGATACACATCCTGCGCAATGCCCTGACGGTGATAGAGGCCTTCACCCTCTATTTTGAGTTCACCATCCCGCGCATGGGCAAGCGCGCCGATGTCGTTCTCATCATCGGTGACTGCATTTTCATCATCGAGTTCAAGGTCGGCAGCGAAACTTTCGATCGCGCGGCCATCGAGCAGGTCGAGGACTATGCGCTTGATCTGAAAAACTTCCATGCCGGCAGTCACTATCTGTCGATTGTGCCCATTCTGGTGGCGACGCGGGCTAAGGCCTCACCGATGTCGCAGCTGGAACTGGCACTCGATCAGGTGTCCAGCCCCCTGTTGTCGAATGTCATAGATCTGGGCGACATTATCCGGCACGCCGCGGCTCAGCATCGTCACCGCCCACTGGATGCCGCAGGATGGGCGGCCAGTGGCTATCGGCCAACGCCGACCATCATCGAAGCGGCACGCGCGCTTTATGCAAAACACGATGTCAGGGATATTGCGCGTTCGGATGCCGATGCGATTAACCTCGGTCGGACGCAGGACTTTATTGCAGGCGTGATCGACGCCGCCAAACAGCACGGCCACAAGGCGGTTTGTTTTGTGACGGGGGTGCCGGGTGCAGGCAAGACGCTGGCTGGTCTGAATATCGCCACTCAGCGCAGTGAAGCGCATGCGGAGGAGCATGCGACTTTTCTATCCGGCAATGGACCTTTGGTGGACGTGCTGCGTGAGGCACTGGCGCGTGATCAAAGCGAACGCACGGGTCGTTCCAAAACCCATGTTGCCCGTGATGTCCGGGCTTTTATTCAGAACATTCATCATTTCCGTGACGCCTATGCCGGTAATGACGCTCTGCCGAGCGAGCATGTGGTGGTGTTTGACGAAGCGCAACGGGCATGGACAAAAGCGCAGGCCTCGAAGTTCATGCAGGTCAAGCGCGGCGTTGCCGATTTTGATATGTCCGAACCGGAGTTTCTGCTCAGCGTCATGGACCGGCACGCTGACTGGTGCACGGTGGTGTGTCTGATTGGCGGCGGGCAGGAAATCAACACAGGCGAGGCTGGTTTGTCCGAATGGATGGCGGCCGTTCGCGCACGATTCCCGCACTGGCGCGTTTTTGCGTCAGGGCAAGTCGTCCAGCCGGACTACGATCTGAACCACGATGCGCGAGATTTTATCGCTCAGGATCAGGTGTGCCTGAGTGATGATCTGCATCTTGGCGTTTCCATGCGCTCCTTCCGCGCGGAAACCCTCTCGGATTTTGTGTCTCACCTGTTGAACGGTGACGCGCAGGCGGCCAAAGCGGCCCATATGCGTCTGAGTGAATATCCGATCGTCCTGACACGAAACCTGAATGTCGCGCGTCGCTGGCTGCGCGAAAAGGCGCGCGGTACGGAACGCTACGGATTGGTGGCCTCGTCCGGTGCCTATCGGCTGAAACCCGAAGGTCTGCACGTTAAGGCCGGGATCGATCCGGCCAACTGGTTCCTCAATGGCCGTGATGATGTGCGCGCCTCCTGGTATCTGGAAGATGTGGCGACAGAGTTCGACGTGCAGGGTTTGGAACTCGATTGGGTCGGCGTTTGCTGGGACGCCGATTACCGCTACGCCGATGGCTGGCAGCACCGGAAGTTCGCCGGCACGAAATGGCGCAATGTGAATGATGACTTCGCCCGGCTTTATCTGAAGAATGCGTATCGGGTTATCCTCACCCGGGCCCGTCAGGGCATGGTGATCTTTGTACCAACGGGCGATACCGATGACCCCACCCGGCCACCGGAGTTTTATGACGGCGTCTGGCGGTTTTTAAAGGATTGCGGTGTACCCGAAGTGCCGGGCGGTTGACAGGTCACGCGTTCTGTTTTTTATACTGTATACAGTATAATTAAAATGGGGCGATCCATGTTAAAGCTGACTTCCTGTCTAGCGCTGGCGGCTGCCGGTGTGTTGAGTATTGGTGCGCTGGCCCTCGGTGCGCCGGTTCTGGCGGCGGAAAAAACCGACAAACCGACCAAGGTCGACGAGCAGATCGAGGCGGCAACCATCCGCCCCTCGGTGGCCGAAACCGCCGTCACCACGTCTCACAGCCTTACTTTGAAAGGCAAGCCACTCGCCTATAAGGCCACGGCGGGGACGCTGGTGATCAATGATGCGGCGGGCAAGCCGGAGGGCAGCCTGTTCTACGTCGCCTATACGGTCGAACCGCAGAAGGGCGAGAAGCGTCCGGTGACCTTCCTGTTCAATGGCGGGCCGGGTTCGGCCAGCCTGTGGCTGCATATGGGTTCGGTCGGACCGGTCTATGTGAAGACCGACGCGCCGGGCAATACGCCGCCTGCGCCCTATTCTTACGGTCCCAATCCCAACAGCATTCTCGACAAGACCGATCTGGTCTTTATCGACGCCATGGGCGCGGGTTATTCGCGGCCGCTGGGCGACGCCAAGGGCGAAAAGTTCTACGGCGTCGATCAGGACGTTAGCGCGTTCAAGCGCGCCATTCAGCGTTATGTGAAACTCAACGACCGCTGGAACTCGCCGAAGTTTATCCTGGGCGAATCCTACGGCACGCTGCGCGCTCCGGCGCTGGTCAATGCGCTTCAGGAGGATGGCCTCGACTTCAACGGGGTGATCCTGTTGTCGTCGATCCTGAACTACGGCGTACGTCAGCCGCTGTACGATCAGAACGACATGATCCTGATGCCGACCTATGCGGCGGCAGCGTGGTATCACAACGCCGTCCCCAACAAACCGGCCAGCCTTGAGGCCTTCATGGCCTCGGCGCGCGCCTTCGCCTCCGGGCCTTACGCCTCGGCTCTGGCCAAGGGCACCGCGATCAGCGCCGAAGAAGAAGACGCCGTGGCGCGGCAATTGTCGGCCTTCATCGGCATCAGCCCCGAGGTGATCAAGCAGAACCGCCTGCGCGTGTCGCTCAACCGTTTCCGCAAGGAACTGCTGCGCGGGCGTGAACAGACGGTGGGCCGCCTCGACATGCGCTTCACCGGCACCGATCAGGATTCGGGCGGGGAATCGCCGGAATTCGACGCGGCGGACACGGCGATCACCAGCGCCTACTATTCGGCGCTCAACGCCTATCTGGTCGGCGACCTCAACTATAAATCCGACATGGAATACCGGCTGTCGGCGCGCGGTCAGGACTTCAAGTGGGACTGGACGCACCGCTTCCGCAATCAGACCCAGAACAACCCGACCACGGGCGTCGATCTCGGCAACGCCATGCGCACCAATCCGAATCTCAAAGTTCTGTCGATGTACGGCTATTACGACGCCGCGACGCCGTTCTTCTCGACGGAATACGACCTGAACCATATCCCGCTGGAACCGGCGCAGATAAAGAACATCTCGCACACCTACTATCCGGCGGGGCATATGTTCTATGTCGATGAAGGCTCGCACGCCAAGATGAAGGTCGATCTCGACGCCTTCTATGACAGCGCGAAATAGCCCCTCTTAAGACGGTGGTTGAAAAGCCCGGTGACGGTCAGTACAGATCGGCCGGGCTTTTTTTGCGCGGGAGGATCGCCGTGACGGTTTGGAATGTGTCGGCTGAGGGCGAAACCGTGT
>JASGGL010000003.1:0-35544 GCA_047605065.1 Asticcacaulis sp. | reverse complement strand
GGCGAGCGTTGCGACACCACGCCGTCCTGCGAAATGGACGGTGCGCCATATTCGGGATTGAGGCGGATTTCGCCGCCATCGCCCTGTACCGGCAGGCCCGATTGCGTCATCAGCACGCCCTCGGGAGAAACGGTAAAGGCGCCGTCGCGGGTATAGAGCGGGCCGTTCGCGCCGTTGACGACGAAAAATGCGCCTTCGCCTTCGATGGCCAGATCGTATTCGCCGCCGGTCTGGATCAGCGCGCCTTGCGAGAAGTCGCGGCCGACGCCGCGATCATAGGCAAAATTGGCCGGGGCGCGGATGGGCAGGTTGTAGGCGGGGGCACCGGGTTCCGGTTCGACCAGAAGCTGCTCGAACTTGTAGCCGGAGGTGTTCATATTGGCCAGATTGTTGGCCGTTACGTCCAGCTCACGACGCAGGGTCAGCTGACGCGACAGGGCGACATAGCTCGCATTATCCATCACCGACCTCCTTTTTTGTAACGGGCTTTTTCATAACGGGCGTTAACCATGTTTTTGAAGAAGCAAGACTCGTGCCAGTGCTGAAAATATTTATTATATTGATTTTATTAAAAAATATATTGACGGACGTGGCCGCGCGGGCGGCAAATTCTGCCCCGGCTTAACCGTGTGCACGTAATCGGACACCGAAACCTATCCTTACGCCGAATTAATTGGACGTTTGCGGTGAAACTAACCATGCTGAAATGAAGAGGGGCGGGGCGCGGGCTGAAACATAAGGCCGGGGCGGACCGTTTCTCACCGATCTATGGAGTTCAGGGGGCCGCCGGGCGGCTGCGCCCGGCTCAGGGAAACGTTTTATGTCTTTGGCTTTATCTACGCTTATCTATGAATGGCGGCGCTATCTGGCGGCGGTCATAGCGCTGGCGGTGGCGGGTCTGCTGGTTCTGGCCATGAGCGGTATGTTCATGGGTATGGCCAAGTCCTTCACGGCCACCATCGATCGCTCGCCGGCCCAGATCATGGTGCTGCCGCCCAAGGCGACCAGCCTGTTCGCCAATTCCGGCGGTCAGCCGCGGCGCATCATCCCCATGCTGTTCCAGCATCCCGAAATCGCCGAGGTAATGCCTCTGGCCGGAAGCTGGGGCTTTTTCTCGAACTTCCCTGAAGACGGCCAGCCGCCGAAGGGTGACGGGGTGCAGGTTATCATCATCGACCCGGTGCCGGGAGCGGTGACTCTGCCGAATGATTTTTCGCCTGAAATCGTTCAGATGCTTCAGGAGCCCTACGCGGTCATTATCGACCGCTCGAACCTGCCTAAGCTGGGCGTGAAGGTCGGCGACAAGGCCAAACTGAACGGTCGCACCATCCGCGTGCGCGGCGAAGTTACCGGCTATCCCAACATGTTCAACTCGATGATCTTCACCTCGCGTCAGACGGCGCGCCTTCTGGGTCTGGTCAATGAAGGGCCGCGCGTCGGGCCGTTGCTGGTCAAGGTCAAGGATCCCGCCCGTGCGGCGCAGGTCGTACGCGAGTTGAATGTCATGTCCGGTGGTCTCTATAAGGCATGGACCCGCGAAGATCTGTCGAAGGCCAACCAGATGCAGATGATGGCTGAAGGCGGCATTGCTATCATGATCGGCTTTGCCGTGGTGGTTGGCATCTTCATCGGCATCGTCATTACCTGGCAGACGCTTCAGGGAGCGATCCTAGCCAATATCAAGGAGTTCGCTTCGCTGCGGGCGCTGGGTGTGTCGATGGGCAATCTGCGTCTGATCATCATGGAACTCAGCTTCTGGGTCGGTGTGGCGGGCTTGATCGTGACGGCCATACTGGTCTCCGGTGTCGCCGCGCTGGCGGCGTGGGCGGCGGTTCCCATGGACTTCCCGCTGCCGATCGTCATTTTCGTTGCGATCATGCTTCTGACCATCGCCGTTCTGTCGGGCCTGTTTTCGCTCGGCATCCTCAAGAAAAGCCAGCCTGCGGACCTGTTGAGATGAGTGAGAAACTGGCTATAGACGCCCGCGGGCTGACCAAGAGCTACAAGATCGGTAAGATCAAGCAACCGGTGCTCAAGGATGTGAACTTCACCGCCTATCATGGTCAGGTCACCATGGTGATGGGGCCTTCGGGTTCGGGCAAGTCGACCCTGATCGCCGCCCTGTCCGGTCTGATGAAACCCGATGAAGGCGAGGTGCTGGCGCTCGGTGAAAACCTGTGGAAGAAGAGCAAGTCGAAAATCGACCGTTTCCGGCTCGATCATTGCGGCTTCATCTTTCAGGGCTTCAACCTCTTTCCGGCGCTCAACGCCACCCAGCAGGTTGAGCAGGTGCTCAAATTCTGCAAGGTCAAGAAAGGTGAGGCGAAGAAACGTGCGGTCACCGCACTGACCGAGGTGGGGCTGGAAAAGCGTTTGAAACAGACCCCGGCCAGCCTGTCGGGCGGGGAAAAGCAGCGCGTGGCCATCGCCCGCGCCCTGTCCAAGAACCCCAAGCTGTTGTTTGCCGACGAACCGACCTCGGCGCTTGATTCCGTATCGGGTCAGGTGGTCATCAAGCTTCTGCACCGTGCCGCCAAGGAACACGGGGCGGCGGTCATCGTGGTGACCCACGACCCGCGCCTCGAAGCCTATGCTGATCGTGTCATTCATATGGAAGACGGCAAGATTCTCAGCGACACCTTTATCAATAAACCCGTGGACGATACCGTCCAGCCTGCCTGATCAGAGAAACCAACCATGTCATCCGGTAACATCTTCAAAAAATCGCTGCTTCTCATGGTCGTCGCCCCGGCTGTGCTGAGCCTCGCCGCTTGCGGGCAGGGCGCGCCCGGTGCCAAGGGCGGTAAAAAGGACCCCGCTGCCGAGATCAAGGCCCCACCGTCGCCTTACGCCACCATCGCCAACGGCAAGGTCGATGTCGAAGGCGGCGTCATCGAAGTGGCCGCCCGCCGCGGCGGTGTTGTGCAGGAAGTGCTGGTCCAGGAAGGCGACATCGTCAAAAAGGGACAGGTGTTAGCCCGTCAGGAAGCCGATTCCGCGCAACTGGCTGTGCAGCGCGCCCGCGCCAATGTCGCCGAAGCCAGAGCCTCCATGCGTCTGACCGAGGTCAATCTCGACACCGCTCGTCGCGAATACACCCGTTATCAGAAGCTGGCCGAAACCAACTTCGTCGCCCAGCAGAAACTCGATACCCAGAGCGACGCCATCCGCGAAGCCGAGGCACGTCTGGCGGCGCAGCAGGCGTCGGTGCAGACGGCTCAGGCCTCTCTGGCGCAGGCCGAGTTCGATCTGGAACAGACCTATGTCCGCGCGCCCGCTGACGGTCGCATTGTGCGCCGCTACGCCAATCCGGGTTCGGGCGCGTCGACCCTCAACGTGTCGACCATGTTCGACCTTGAGCCGTCGACCGCCGAGCGCATCATCCGTTCGGAAATCGTCGAAAGCTCTATCCCGCTGGTCTCAGTTGGACAAGAGGTCGAAATCATTCCGGAAGCCGATCAGGCTCAGGTCTATGTCGGTAGTGTCAAGCGCATCGCGGCCACCTTTGGTGCGCGTAAACTGAAATCCGACGGCGGCAACGAAGCCTCGGACGAGCGCGTGGTCGAGGTGGTGGTTGCGGCCGACAGCGCGCCTTTCCTCATCGGTCAGCGCGTGATGGTCAAGTTCATGAAGCCGGGCGAAAAGGCCGGGATCAAGCGCGAAGTCCCCAAGCCGGTTGAGCCTGCCAAGAAGTAATACCCTGTCACGCTGGGATTTAAGACCACCCCGGAATAACGTCCGGGGTGGTTTTTTGTGTCCGCTCCGACATATCTTCTGGCACTCTTTTCGCTAGAGTAGGTTTTTGGGTACTATTTTAATCCATACCTATGGCCGTGAACCGCGATAAGGAACCGAAGCAGGCGTGACTGTGAGTGAACATCCTCCACGGGCGGGCGGTGCCAGCCTGGATGTCCTGCGTTTTCTGGCGGCGGGCTTCATTCTGCTGTTCCATTTCGGGGCATCGGCACCGCGCAACCTGCACGACCTTGTGCCGGTTCTGGGACAGGGCTGGCTGGCCACGGACTTTTTCCTGCTGCTGTCGGGCTTTATTCTGATGCGCGCCTATGGGCCGCGTCTGGCGGCGGGTCGGGTGAACGCCCCGCACTTCGTCGTGCGCCGGGTCATGCGCCTGTGGCCGTCGCATCTGGTGGCGCTGATCCTGATGTGGGGGGCGGTGACGCTGGCCACGCTTCAGGGGCATCCGCCGGATCATGCGGAAAAATACGGCGCGGTGGCCTTCTGGCAGGAGGCCTTCCTGATCCACGGCTGGGGCCTGAGCGACACGCCCGCGTGGAATGTGCCGACATGGACCCTGTCGGCGCTTGTGGTCTGCTACGTCCTGTTCAGCCTCTATGCCGGTCACGTCTATAGCTGGAGCCGTCGCTGCCTGTGGCTCGGCCTTGTCTTCGTGCTCGTGGCGGGTGAGGGGCTGGCGGCGCTCAGCGGTCAGACCTTTGTCGACCTGCCCTTTCGCTGGGGGTTGTTGCGCGCCATTCCGCTGTTTCTGGCCGGCAGCCTGCTTGAGCGCCTGACCGAAGGCTTACGCGTCACACCGCGCACCTATGCCGCTGGTCTGATCGGGTGTCTGGGCGGCGTTCTTGTCCTCGGCAGCCTGCCCCGGCATCCTGCAACCGACCTGTTGCTGCTGGGCGGTCTGGCGGCGGTGCTCTGCCTGTCGGCGGGGGTCGCCCTGCCGGAAAGCCGCGTGACGCGCCGTCTGGGGCGCGCCTCCTATTCCCTGTTCCTCACGCACTCGCTGATCGGAGCGGTGGCGCTGGGGATCGACGGTATGCTGGTCCACCGCTTTGGCCTGTCGGAACCGAGCCACTGGCTTGTCTGGTCGATGAGCGTGATCGCGGCCGTCCTGTTTGCCCTGATCTTCGAAGCCTTTGTCGACCGACCTTTGAGTGAACGCGTCACGCTCTGGCTCAACCGCCGCAGGACGGTGGTGGCCTGAGGGTGATACTCAGCGCGGCGGTTGCACCGTGGCGCGCGGAGCCTTGCGAATTTTGGCCCGATTGCGCATCTGCTGGCTGATCGCCTTGTGGAAGGCCGAGAAGCTGATGCGCGAGCGGGTGATGCGCTTGCGCCAGCGGGCGGCGAAATCGCGGTCGAAATCCTGAATGGTGTCGAGCACCGCCAGAGCCAGCGCGTCGGGCTGATGCTGGCGGTGGCAGTTTTCAGCCATCTGCCTTAGTCTGACGGTAAATTGCTCGAACGCCGGGTTCGACGCGCCGGAATGCGACTGATTGCGGTTGATCTGCCATTCCTCCCACGACTGGGTGAGCAGTTTGGGGCCATTGGCCACGGGGCCGCGCTCAAGGTCATCGAGGAACTTGGTAGCGAGATTATAGGACCAGTCGTAGAAGGTGTCGTGGTCGAGCATACCGGTGATCCAGTAGTCGAACTGATCGTTTTTCAGCCCCCAGAAACGCCGGTAATAATGATCGAGCGCCAGCTTTGAGGCGGGGGTGTCGAAGCCCTGACGGATAAGCTCGCTATAGGTGACGGCGAGGTCTTCGTACCGCAGCGAGCAGTGCATCACCACGTCGGCAATCTTGCTCTGCTTGGCCGACAGGGTCGAGGCGCGGATGGTGAAGATGGCGACGATGACGGCCAGAGCCTGTGCGTAGGCGGCGATATAGTCCGCCGCCAGCACCCCGCCGATGCTCGCTAAAAAGCCTGGAATTTTTGAAATGAAGTCCATACCCGGCCCCCCGCCCGGTCTCTGTATGCGGAGTAGCATGCCTCAGAGGGCCGGGTCTGGCAAGGTGGGCGTCTTTAGGGGCTAGGGTCTGTATTTTTTAACGCTCAACCGGTGCCGACTTGAGCGAAAAATGCTCTAGTCGGCGTCCAGACCGATGTCGAACACCGGGGCCGAATGGGTCAGTGCTCCGACCGAAATGACGTCGACGCCGGTTTCGGCGATGGCGCGCACGGTGTGCAGGTTCACTCCGCCCGAGGCTTCGAGCAGGGTCTGCCCCTTGACCATCGCCACCGCTTCGCGCAGGTCGTCATGGGTGAAGTTGTCGAGCATGACCACGTCGGGCCGGAACGGCAGGGCCTGCTTCAGTTGCGAGAGCGAGTCGACCTCGACCTCGATCTTCATGGTGTGGCCCGCCGCCTCCTTGGCCAGTTCCAGCGCCTTCTCCACGCCGCCGCAGATGGCGATATGGTTGTCCTTGATCAGGATGGCGTCGTCGAGACCGTAGCGGTGGTTGTGGCCACCGCCGCATTTGACGGCGTGCTTCTGAAGGCCGCGCAGCAGCGGCAGGGTCTTGCGCGTACAGGCGATGCGCGTCGGCAGACCTTCGACCGTCTGTACATAGGTCCGCGTCAGGGTGGCGATGCCGGACAGGTGCGACAGGAGGTTCAGCGCCACGCGCTCGGCCGCCAGAATGGCGCGCGCATTGCCTTCGACGCGGGCGATAACGTCGCCGGGAGCGACTTCGGCGGCGTCGGGTTTCAGGATTTCAAAGCGGATGTGCGGGTCCATCAGGCTCATGGCCAGACGGGCGCAGTCTATGCCTGCGATAATGCCGGTTTCACGGGCGCGGAACTCGGCCTTGAAGCGGGCGCGCGGCAGGATCACCGCGTCGGCGGTGACATCGCCCGCAAGCCCAAGGTCTTCGCGCAGGGCATCGCGCACAACGGGCTCGATGAGCAGATCTGGTAATCCGGTGATATACATCTCAGGCCACTTCCTTTTGCGGTTCCGTCTGTATGCGGCCATCCTCTGTCAGACGAACGAAGGTGCGCTGGGCAACCGCATCCGTCACGGGATAGTCCTGACGGTAATGAGAACCTCGACTCTCCTGCCTTTGCAAGGCGCATTGCGCGATCAGGCGCGCCGCCACCAGAGGTAACGCACCTTTGAACGTCTGCTGCAGGTCATCGAGCGTGGCGATCAGCGCCTTAAGCCCCGCAGCGTCGCGGATGACGGCGGCGTGGGCCTGCATGGCGTCGCGCAGGTGTCGCAGCGCCTCAGGGCTCAGGCGGGGGACGGGGGCGGGCCGCAGGGCCTTTTGCGTATCGGGGGCGAAGGTGCGCATTTCGCGCGCGGCGGCCTGAGACGCTTTCTGGCCGACCCGCTCACCGAAGGCGGCGGCTTCCAGCAGGCTGTTGGAGGCGAGGCGGTTGGCCCCGTGTACGCCGGTCGATGCGCATTCGCCGACCGCGAACAGGTTCTTCAGCGAGGTGTGGCCGTCGATATCGGTGCGGATGCCGCCCATATGATAGTGCGCGGCGGGGGCCACCGGGATGGGCTCAACACGCGGGTCGATGCCCGCCGCCATGCACGAGGCGAAGACGGTAGGGAATTCTTCGGGGAAGTGCGCGCCGATGGCCTCACGACAATCGAGATAGGCGCCGCCGAGCGTCGTATTGGCGCGGTGTACGGCGCGCGCGACGATATCGCGCGGCGCAAGCTCACCGTCCGGATGGTCGTCGAAGGCGAAGCGATAACCGTCTTTGGTCGTCAGGATCGCGCCTTCGCCGCGCAGGGCTTCGGTGGCCAGAGGGGCGGGGTCCGCGCCGATATTGATGGCGGTAGGGTGGAACTGCACAAATTCCGGATCGGCGATTTCGGCACCGGCCAGAGCGGCCATGGCCATGCCTTCGCCGCGCAGATTGGCGGGGTTGGTGGTGACGGCATAAAGCCCGCCCGACCCGCCGGACGCCAGAACGACCACAGGGGCGTAGACTTCGATGACCTCGCCACCACGCTCGACCACCGCGCCGATCACGGTGTCGGCGTCGGATCTGATCAGGCCGCTGGCGACCGCGCCTTCCCAGATGTCGATATGGGGAGCGGCCTTCGCGGCGGCCACCACGGCTTCGAGGATCTTCTTGCCGGCCAGATCGCCGCCGACGCGGGCAACGCGGGCAAGGCCGTGCGCGGCTTCGCGGTTGAGCACGAAACTGCCGTCGGCATTGTGATCGAAGGGCGCGCCGATGGCGTTGAGGTGACGCACGACGCCGGGCCCCATTTCGGTGAGGACCTGCGTGGCCGTGCGGTCATTTATGCCCGCTCCGGCGACCAGTGTATCCTGCGCGTGGGCTTCGGGGGAATCCTGCGGAGAGAGGGCCGCGGCGATGCCGCCCTGCGCCCAGGCCGAGGAACAGGCCGCGCCCAGCTCGACCGGGGCCAGAACGAGTGTCGGCTCCGGCGCGGTGTTGAGCGCCACGCTGAGGCCCGCAAGCCCCGCGCCGATGATCAGCGGACCGTTATGGATATGAACTTCAGGCATGGTAACACCTCCTTGCGGTGTTAACCCCCTCTCCCCTGCGGGGAGAGGGTTGGGGTGAGGGGTAATCTGAACTAAGGACGAAGTTGATACCGTATCGTCAGGCTTGCACCTTTACCTTTCGGCGGAGATTCAAGAATTGAATCTCCGGACTTCTGGGCATCGTACATAGCCTGGCAACAAGACGGCATTTGATGATTGCTGCCGGGATAGCCACCAATATCCCGGTGCAAATCTCCAGCGTTCAAATCAATATAAGTGGCCCCTTGCCTGAGAGCCCGTAACTGAAGTTCTTTGATGTAAGCTCTGAATTCGTCAGTTGTTGGCACGGAGGCCTCCTGTAACACCCTCTCCCTTGAGGGAGAGGGTAGGGGTGAGGGGGAACTGTTAGCGACAGACTCACTGTCAACCTTTCCCCCTCATCCGGGCTTCGCCCACCTTCTCCCTTGAGGGAGAAGGGAAGAATTAACTGATCAGTTCGACATCGACGTGATGGCGGGCCTTGATCATGTCGTAGCGGGCGGGCGTCGCGGTCGGCGGCATGTCGATCATGCGTTGCACCGACAGGCGGGCCTTTTCGATGATCGCCGCATCGACCGTGACTTCGTGGGTCAGGGTCAGAAGCGAGGTATAGATGCCTTCCAGCGTGATACGCTTCATGTGCGGACACAGGTTGCACGGGCGCAGGAATTCGGTGTCCGGCGCGTCGGCGGTGACGTTATCGGCCATCGAGCATTCGGTGATCAGCACCACCTGCTTCGGCTTCGTCTGAGCGACGTAATCGGCCATGGCCGTGGTCGAACCGGTGAAGTCGCAGGCGGCGATGACGTCCGGCGGGCATTCGGGGTGACCCAGCACGATGGCGTCGGGGTGGGCAGCGCGCACATCGGCGATGTCCTGCGCGTCGAAGCGTTCGTGAACCTCGCACGCGCCCTTATAGGCGATGATGCCCACATGGGTCTGACGCGCGACGTTGCGGGCCAGGAACTCATCGGGGACAAGGATCACCCGGTCCACGCCCCATTCCTTTGCCGCCCATTCGACCACCTGAACCGCATTGGCCGAGGTGCAGCAGATGTCGGTTTCCGACTTCACATCGGCGGTGGTGTTGACGTAGGAAACGACCGGCAGGCCGGGATAGCGCTGCTTGATCAGGCGCAGCTGCTCACCCGTCAGCGACGAGGCCAGCGAACAGCCGGCGCGCAGGTCGGGGATCAGCACGGTCTTTTCCGGTGCGAGAATTTTCGAGGTTTCGGCCATGAAGTGCACGCCGCCCTGAACGATGATCTTCGCGTCCGACTTGGCCGCTTCGCGCGCCAGACCGAGGCTGTCGCCGACATAGTCGCCAACGCCGTGGAAGATGTCCGGGGTCATGTAGTTGTGCGCCAGAACGACGGCGTTCATCTCTTTTTTCAGGCGATTGATCGCCGAGATCAGCGGGGCCTGAATCTGCCACTCGATCGGGGAAATCTTGCTCTTCAGGCGGGCGTAGATGTCCGCGGTTTCCGCTTCGACGTCCGGCGTAAAGCTCAGGCTCCCCAGCGCCGCGTCGACGGCGGCCTTATCCAGCTTGGTATGCAGCATGGCGTTCCAACCTTTCTTCCCTACTTATGCTGAAATTGAGCATAAGGTATGCGTGGAAAATACGCCTTCCCCACCGGATTTCAAGGGGGTGGTGTCATCAACTCATCACATATTGTATCCGCTATATAGGCCTGTGTGCGGCAAAGGCGCGCAACCGGCTTACAAATCTGTGTGAGAGCGGCAAAACCGATTGAAACTTTGCAGGCCTCATCCGATATCTGACGGGACGCATTTAAGACGATCAAAGGACTATCGATATGGCGAAAGCTGCTGAAAATACCGCTCAGGATTCCGTCTGTCTGGAACTTTCGAAGGTTCTGGCCGACAGCTATAATCTGTATCTGAAGACCCACGGCTATCACTGGAACGTGCGCGGCCCGCAATTCAACAGCCTGCACAACATGTTCATGACGCAGTACACCGAAATGTGGACGGCGCTCGATGAAATCGCCGAGCGCATCCGGGCTCTGGGCGAACTGGCCCCCATGTCGGGCTCGGCCTTCGGTAACCTGTCGAGCCTTGGCGAAGGCGATCCGACCAAGGCCGCCAATGCCATGCTGAAAGAGCTGGCCGACGGGCACAAGACCCTGATCGCCACGCTCAAGAACGCGCTGAAAATCGCCGATGAGGCCGGTGACGACCCGACGGTCGACCTCCTGACCACGCGTCTGGCGGCCCACGAAAAGTTCCTCTGGATGATCTCCGCGACGCTGGAAGACTAGAACTGCCCGGAACTTCCCCACAGAAACCCGTCGGTTCCGGCGGGTTTTTTGTTGCCTTAATTCTGATCACGGTTTCGTGATAATGAGGTGGTGCCAGTGGAGGGGGAAAAATATGAGGGGGTTTTATCGTCGTCTGGGTGGAGGAGTGCTGATCGCCCTGAGCTTATTTTTGGTGGCGATGGTACTGACGTCGCGTCCGGGGAATCCGGAGCTTTATCCGTCTTCGGGCGATAGCGTCACCCTCTATGTCATCAGCAATGGCTTCCATACGGACATTGCCCTGCCCGCCGAGTCGGTGCGTGCCCGTGGCGGGCTTCTGGCGAAGGCGGCCGAAGCTCAGGCGGTTGAGGGGTGGTGGATATATGGCTGGGGCGATGCCGGGTTTTATACCGCCAAAGGTTTTTCGGCGGCGAGGGCGGCTGACGGGCTGCGGGCGCTGTTCAGACCCGGTAATCCATCGGTCGTGCGGGTGTTCGGGGTGAGCCGCCGCCCGGACGAGGCCTTCGATGCCGAGGTCGTGCCGATCCGGGTGTCCCGCGCGGGCTTCGAGGCACTGGCGAAGCGCATGGAAGCCTCGTTCAGGCAGAAGGACGGCGCGCCCATCCCGGCGAAACTGACCACTGACGACGTGTTTTTCGAAAGCACCGAGCACTTTTCGATCCTGCGCCTGTGCAATCACTGGACGGCGGATCAGCTCGATGCCGCTGGCCTGCCGACGACGCCCATGGTCGATGGTCTGGCCCCTCTGTTCCTGCTCGATCTCAAATGGCGAGCCGGACTTGAAGCCGCCGGTAAAATCCCGCACAAGGCCCTATGATCTTCATTACGCCCAAAATCTCCATCGATGAGGCCGAACTGAGCGAGAGCTTTGTCCGTTCGTCGGGCGCGGGTGGGCAGAACGTCAACAAGGTCTCGACCGCCGTCGAACTGCGTTTTTCGATCTGGGAGAACCTGACCATCCCCTATGAGGTGAAGCAGCGGCTGATCGCCCTGGGCGGGCGGCGTGTGACGCAGGAGGGTGTGCTGGTCCTCTTCGTTCAGACCCACCGTACGCAGGACATGAACCGCAAGGCGGCGCGCGAACGTTTCGTCGAACTGCTGCAAAAGGCCGCCGCGCCCCCGCCGCCGCCGCGCGTGAAAACCAAACCGACGCAAGGGGCGGTGCGTCGCCGTCTGGTCGCCAAGTCGATCCGTTCGACCGTCAAATCCAACCGTAGCCGGGTAACAGGCGAAGATGATGATTGATATCCGCCTCGCAACGCTCACCGATGCCGCGTCCATTGGCCGTCTCTATCGGGACGTGGCGCGCGAAAGTGGCGGCATTGCCCGCACCGAGGCCGAGATTACCGACGCCTATATCGAGGGCAATCTGACGGCGGCCCTGTCGCGGGGCCTGTGCCTGCTGGCTGCGGCCGATGGTGCGATGCTTGGGGAAATCCACGCCTATGCGCCGGTCCCTGCGCAGTTCGCCCACGTACTCAGTGACCTGACCGTAGCGGTATCGCCGATGGCTCAGGGGCAGGGCGTCGGGCGGTGTCTGTTTCAGGCCCTGATCGGGCGGACACGGCGCGATCTGACCCACATCCGGCGCATCGAGCTTATGTGCCGCGAAGGCAACCGGCGCGGCATCGCCCTTTATGAAAGCCTCGGCTTTGTTCAGGAAGGGCGGCTGAAGGGGCGGGTGATCCTGCCGGACGGGACGGTCGAGGACGACCTCTGCTTCGGTCTTACGCTGTAAGGCGGGCGCGCAGCCGGTACCAGCCCGCGCAATAGGCGGCGATGACGAGACAAAGCGCGGCAAAGCGCAGGTCCATGCCGATGGCGTTCCCCAGAAAGCGCGCGCCGACACCAAACGCACACGACAGGGCACTTAGGCCCCAGACCGTCATCGCCATCCGCGCATGGCTGGGGTTTTTGTGGATCAGCCACTGCTGATAGAGGTGGTCCTTGTGCGCCTGCAAGAGGTTCTGCTTCTGACGCGCCCGCAGGATCAGGGTCAGGATGACGTCGACCAGCAGCGGTGCCAGAAGGAAGCCGCCCAGCCAGACCGAGGCGATACCATGATCGCGCAGGGTCAGCGCCCCACCGGTGACCAGAGCGCCGCCGAACAGCGATCCGGCATCGCCCTGAAACACGCGGTTGAGCGGCAGGTTGAACGGCAGAAGGCCGCTGAACGCTCCCGCCGAAGCCAGACACACCAGAAGCAGCCCGCCCAGAACCGGACCGGACGCGACGTGCGGTCCAAAGCCCAGCACGAAGGCGGCATAGGCCAGCAGGCAGAGGATTTGTGTGCCTATGGCCAGACCGTTGGACCCGTCCATGAAGTTGATGGCGTTCAGCCCCAGCACCAACCAGGCCGCCGATCCGGCAATGGCCACGGGCAGGGGCAGGTGAACGACCATGCCCGGTCCGAAATTCAGCACATGGACGGGGTAAAGGCTGGCGAAGGCGACGCACAGGGCGATCTGAAACAGGAGCCGGGCCTTGGCGGGCAGGTCGAAAATATCATCCACCGCTCCGGACAGTCCGACCAGAGCGGCAAAGGCGAACAGCCACAGCCCGCTTTTCAGCGGGCCGGGGGCCAGAAGGGCGGCGCACAGTCCAAGGCTCAGGCCCGCCGCCGCCATGACCGCCAGCCCACCGCTGGTCGGGGTCGGGGCCTTGTGCGCGCCGCGCTCGCGCGGCTGATCGACCGGACCGCCAAGGATGGCCAGTTGCGTGAGCAGAGCAGACAGCGCAGCCGCCACGAAAAAGGCCGCCACACAGGTCAGGGGGGAGAGAATCCACGTCATGACCGCACCTCAACATCCCCTCGCCCCTGCGGGGAGAGGGTGGCGTCCGATCCGAAGGATTGGGCGTCGGGTGAGGGGGCAAGAGTGGGGGAGGCAGACATGAACGGTGTTCTGAGACTCCCCCTCACCCCGGCCCTCTCCCCGCGGGGGAGAGGGGGGAGAAGCGGCATTCTTACTTCAGCGAGGCGCAGAAGCGCTGGATGCGCTCGCAGGCTTCGGTCAGCACGGCTTCGGAGGTCGCATACGAGATGCGGAAGAAGGGCGACAGGCCGAACGCTGCGCCGTGGACCACGGCGACGGTTTCGGTTTGCAGCAGTTCCGAGGCGAAGTCCTCGTCCGTCTGGATGACCTTGCCCGACGGGGCGGTCTTGCCGATCAGGCCCTCGATCGACGGATAGACGTAGAACGCGCCTTCCGGGGTCGGGCAGTGGATGCCTTCGCAGGCGTTCAGACCGGCAACGACGAGGTCGCGGCGCTTCTGGAACACGGCGGCGCGCTGCGGGATGAAGTCCTGAGGTCCGTTGAGGGCTTCGACGGCGGCCCACTGCGCGATCGAGCAGGGGTTGGAGGTCGATTGCGAGATGATCTTGGACATCGCCTTGATCAGCGGCTCAGGACCGGCCGCGTAACCGATGCGCCAGCCGGTCATCGAATAGGCCTTCGACACGCCGTTCATGGTCAGGGTGCGGTCATAAAGTTCCGGCACGACCTGAGCGATGGTGGTGTAGTTGAAGTTGTCGAAGGTCAGGTGCTCGTACATGTCGTCGGTCAGGATCCACACGTGCGGATACTTTTTGAGGACTTCGCCCAGCGCCTTCAGTTCGGCCTCGGTATAGGCCGCGCCCGACGGGTTGGACGGCGAGTTGAGGATCAGCCACTTGGTCTTCGGCGTGATGGCGGCTTCCAGCGTTTCCGGCTTCAGCTTGAAACCGTCGGCCATTTCGCCGACCGCGAAGACGGGCGTGCCGCCGGCCAGCAGCACCATGTCCGGATAGGACACCCAGTACGGGGCCGGGATGATCACTTCGTCGCCGACGTTCACCGACGCCATCATGGCGTTATAGATGACCGGCTTGCCGCCCGGAGAGACGGATACCTGCGTCGTCTTGTAGGTCAGGCCGTTTTCGCGCTTGAACTTCTCGACGATGGCGGCCTTCAGCTCAGGAATGCCGTCGACGTCGGTATAGCGGGTTTCGCCGCGCTTGATCGCCTTGATGGCGGCGTCGCAGATATTTTCCGGCGTGTCGAAGTCCGGTTCACCGGCGCCCAGCGAAATCACCTTCTTGCCCTGACGGGCCAGTTCGCGCGCCTTGGCGGTCACGGCGAGGGTGGGGGAGGGCTTGACGCGCTTAAGGGTATCGGATTCGACGAAGGTCATGAGATGTCGCCTCTGGCTTATCTTGGGCGGTGGAGGAAGTGCCCCCTCTTTTGCGCGAAGGGGCGCGTTTGTCCAGCACTGTTGCAGGATTGTGCGACATTTTCGCAAAGGCGTGACCCGTATGCGGCGCAGATGGTTTCAGGTGAAAAGAAAGCCGCCGCGAAGTGAGCCGACGTCATGCCTAAATCCGCAATCTGATACCGGAGGTGGTTCCACTTCGGCGCATTGATCTCTATGATCGCTCCCGTCTTAGAGCGCTTTCCGAAAAGTGTGACGCACTTTTTGGATTAAAAAGCGCGTAACATCATAAAACCAGAGCCTGTTCCGATTCAATCTGAACAAAGAAGGCTCTGGATAAAAAGAAGGGGTGAATGTGATCAACGTCGAGTCTCTGGCAAATTTCCCGGCCTATCTCATGTTTCTGGGGACGGGCTTCGTCGTCTGGCTGGTGGGGCTGACGGCGTATCTGTGGATCACGCCCATCCGCGAACTGGAGGAAATCCGTAAGGGCAATATCGCGGTGGCCATTCATTTTCTGGCCGTCAGCCTCGCCCTTGCCCTGCCGATCCAGTCCGTCGGCCAGTCGACGTTCAACGTCGGCGATATCGTGCTGTGGGGCGGCGTCGGCATTCTTTCGCAGATCCTGCTGCATCTGGTCATTCGCCTGTTCTGGAAGACGCTCTATGCACGCCTGACCGATCCGGCCAATGAGAAGGGCTGCATCGCGGCGGCTCTGGCCCTGTCTGCCCTCAGTCTGGTGGTGGGCATGCTGAACGCTGCGGCCCTGTCCTACTGATGCGCAGCCGGAACGGATCCGCCCATGACCGCACATAATTCCACCAAGGCCTACCGGGCAGGCTATCTGGCCAGCCTGAACCGTCGTAAGGCGCGCTGGATCGGCGCGCTGGCCGGGACGGTGTCGGCGCTGGCCATGCTGTCGGCCTGTGATGCGCCCCAGAATTCGGTGTCTCAGGACCCGCCACCGACTGAACAGATGAGGGTCTATAAGACTCTGGACGAGTGTAAGGCGGCGCAGTCCGACGACCAGCTTTGCGAGACCGCCTTCGCAGAAGCCTGGCAATGGCAGGATCAGCAACCGGGTTACACCGAAAAGCAGCAGTGCGAGGCCGGCTACGGCGAAGGCAACTGCGAAAGCCGGGCCAATCCGGCGGGCGGCAGCTGGTTCGTGCCGCTCATGGCAGGCTTCATGATGTCCAGTGCCATGAATAACATGTCGCGCAATGCCTATGAGCGTGAGCGCGAACGCGGCGGTCATTCGGGGGCCTATCCGGTGTTCGTCAATCGCAGTGGCGACGTGATGACCTATAACGGCAGTGGCACACGCCAACTGGGCTATCGGGTGTCTCCGACGGCGTACAGCGGACGCGGACTGCCGCCCTATGTGGACGTGCAGCGTGACCCGTCCGGTCGTGGCTATGTCGCGCGCAGCCCCGAAGGCACCCCCGGCACCCGCTATCAGGCGTCATCGCGTGGCGGCTTCGGCAAGTCGTCGGTCTCCCGCGGCAGCTGTTGCGGCTAAAACCTCGGGAGGTCCAATGGAGCGCTGTCTGGTCCCGCCGCGCCCGAACTGGCAGGCGCGGGTCGAAGAAGAGGGTATGCTGTGGCATACGGCGGGCAACGTGCCCTACTGGAGCGAGGGCGTCGTCTATCGCTTCACCGCTGCGGAAATCGAGACCATCCACGACGCGACCGAAGCCTGTCATCGCATGGCGCTATCGGCGGTAGAGGCCATCATTGCGGCGGGAGAACTGCCCGCCTATGGCTATGACGCGAACGCCATCCGCCTTATCGAACATAGCTGGCCGACGAACGAACGCGATATCTATGGCCGCATCGACTTCGCTTACGACGGGTCCGGCGCGCCGAAGATGCTGGAATATAATGCCGACACCCCGACCAGCCTGCTGGAAGGGGCGCTCGTGCAGTGGACATGGCTGACGGACACAGAAGGCGCCGGCGCAACAAACCAGTATAACGATATGCACAGGGCGCTGGTTGAGCGCCTGCAGACCCTGAAAGCCGAGCGCGATGCGGGCCTTTTGGGGGTGAGGCAGCGTCAGGCCGTACTGCACGTCAGTTGCGTCTTCCCCCACGACGAGGATACCGGCACCGTCGCCTATATCGAAAGCGTCGCCCGCGAAGCCGGTCTTGATGTCTGTTTCGTGCCTATCGATCAGATCGGCTTCAGCGAGGCCGAGGGCGGCACCTTTGTCGATCAGGACGACAGGCCTATCCGCCTGTTGTTCAAGCTCTATCCGTGGGACTGGCTGCTGGCCGACGACTATGGCGACCGGCTCACCGACGCCGTGCTGAAGAACCGCATCCGTCTGTTTGAGCCGGCGTGGAAAATGCTGCTGGCCAACAAATTGCTGATGGTGAAAATGTGGGAGATGTATCCCGACAGTCCCTATCTGCTGGACACCCGGCGGCAGGAAGGCGCGTTTCTCGCCTCTGGCCGCGCCTTTGTGCGTAAGCCTGCGCTGGGGCGTGAGGGGCAGAACGTCTCCGTATTTCGCGCCGGAGAGGATGTGGCCACGGAACGCACGGACGGCAATTATGGTGACAATGCCTTCGTCTGTCAGGCCTTTGCCGACCTGTTCCGCGACGAGGCGTCGGGCACCTATGCGCTGATCGGAAGCTGGGTGATCGGTGGCGAGCCTCAGGGCATGGGCATCCGCGAGAGCGATCAGGCTATTACCGATGACAGGGCGCGTTTCGTCCCGCATGACTTTGCCTGAGATTGGGTCACAGAGCAGGGCCTGTTTGATGGGCACTCAATCTTTGCCGTAACCCGGGCTTTGTGATAACGCAGGGTGATAACGTCGTTCCGGATCGGGTGGGGAAGATGAAAAATCTGGCTGTGGCGCTTATTACGGGCGTGCTTTTCTTCATCGCTCCGGCGGCTGTGGCCATGCCGTGCTTCGATCGCTTCGGCCAACCTGTCGGAGCCATCGGTACGGCCTGCAACACCATTCAGGCACCTTATAAGAATACCGATGGCGAAATCCTTGCGATCGATGTCGAGAGCAAGGCCACCCTTTTCACGGCCTATGCCGCACCGGAAAAATCCAAAAAAGACCAGCGTTTCGGCATTAAGGATGCCGCAGGTAACCCGATCGGCCCGGCCATGTTCACGCGCGTCTATGTGGTGTCGCGGACCATGGGCGTCGGCAGCGTGCCTACGTCAAAATATCATTGGCAGGAATTCCTGATCGATCTGACGACGGGACAAATCAGACCGACTATTTATACGGAAATCCTGATGACGAAGACGGAACGCCCCGAGCAGGTGCCGTTTCTGCTGGGGGCACTGCCCATGACGGCATCGGCCGTGTCGGTCCTGTCCCCCAGCGGCGCGGATACAGGACTGGTCTTTACCAAAATCAACCGGTCCCTCCACTATCACGTCCATAATCTGGCCCTGACCGTTTCGACCTATTCGGCAGGGATACTGCGCACCTTTGAAAACTACCAGATCGGTTATGTAAACCTGAAGGGAGAGCCGCCGGCTGAGGGGCGGGTACTTAAGCCCTCAACGATCGGGCTGTTCGTCGAGACCGGGCCCGCGCCGAAAGAGGTTCGCGGGGCCTATGCCAGCCCGTTGACGGCCCCGCTGGATGCCTTCGGCAATGTTCGCCCCATGCCTGAGGGTGTTCTGGGTATGGTGCATGGCATCGGGATGACCGACTGGCACTTTGTCCGCAGCACGCCCAAAGGCATCCGGCTCTATCCCTATAATCTGTCGTCCCCTCCGGATCTGGATGCGGTTCCGACCGAAGGCGGCTTGCTGGCGGTCAATTTCACAAAACATACCGCCGTCTGGCAGACCGCCGACGGGTGGACAGATGGCGGGCTGGCTCTCACGAAAAATGAGGCGGACGCCGTCGCCGCCTCGAACAAGCGTCTGGACGACTTCGGCAAACAGGTTCTGGCCGAGGTCGCGCAAAACGAAGCCCTGGCCAGAAAGAGGGAGATTGAAGCGAAAGCCGAGCGGGAACGTACTGCGGCCACTGCCCGCGTTGCCGCCAGAGCGGCGGTCGCTGCGCGGATCAAGCAGGCAAAGGCCGAAAGCTGGTCCGGATACAGGTTGCGCGATCTTGAGCAGGACGCCATGGGCACCGGGCTTGAGGACGAATACTATCTGGCCGGGCTCTACATGAGCGATGATTTTCGTCGTCAGACCTGCCTGTGGAAGCGAGCCATGTTCTGCCAGTCCGGTCAGGCCTCATCGAATACCGGTTCCGGCTTTACCTCGACCTGGGAGCAGGCCTTCAAAAACGCCAGCGCGCTAAACCAGAGCCAGTACCGAGAAAACTGCGCCGCTGCCTTTCAGGGGGCAAGCCGGACCTGCGTTGTGAATTGATGCGGGCAACGTCACGGCTTTGGTAAAACTGCCGAGTGACCGATGGGCGCGAACCAGCCGCTGGTTTAGCTGCGCCCGTCCGCTTGATTAGAAAATATGCTAGGTGAAATCCTTGACCGTGTCGGTGCGGAGTGAAATTTTAAGCGCTTGATTGTAACATCCTGTTGCGACTACCGGTTTGGACGAAACCGGCGCTGCGGCACCTAACTGATGCAGGCAGCCTATGAGTCGTTCTGGCATGATCCATATCCCTGGTGGCGCGTTTACCATGGGATCTGACCATCACTATCCCGAAGAAGCGCCGTCCAGACGGGTTAAGGTCGATCCGTTCTGGATCGATGAAACCCCGGTGACCAACGCTCAGTTTGCAAGGTTCGTGGCCGAAACCGGCTATAAGACCTTTGCGGAAATCCCGCCTGATCCTGCTGACTATCCCGGTCTGCGACCGGAGGATGCGCTGGCGGGATCTCTGGTCTTCGAACGCACATCGGGGCCGGTCGATACCCGCGTCGTTCAATGGTGGGATTTTCGGACAGGCGCACGCTGGAATGCGCCTTTGGGTCCGGGCAGCAGCATCGAAGGCATTGAAGATCACCCGGTTGTCCATGTCGGCTGGCCCGACGTGCAGGCCTATGCCCAGTGGGCCGGGAAGGTGCTGCCGACCGAAGCCGAATGGGAATTTGCAGCCTGGGGCGGTCGTGAGGGTAGTGAATTTTCCTGGGGGGATGAACTGGCACCGCAAGGGCAGATGCTGGCCAACTACTGGCAGGGGACCTTTCCTTATAGCAATGATCTTCTGGACGGCTGGGAGCGCACCTCGCCGGTCCGCACCTATCCGGCCAATGGCTACGGTCTTTATGATATGATCGGTAATGTCTGGGAATGGACGCTCGATTGGTACAGCCAGCCGAAGCTCGAGAAAAAGGCCAAAGGCAGTTGTTGTACGCCGGCCAATCCGCGCGGCGGCACCAAGGCCGAAAGCATAGACCCTCACCAACCGGGAAAGCCGTTCCCGCGCAAAGTTATCAAGGGCGGGTCTCATCTGTGCGCCGAAAGCTATTGCCGTCGTTACCGCCCGCCGGCCCGACATCCACAGTCCGTGGACAGCACAACAAGCCACGTGGGTTTCCGCTGTATCATCAGAGGCTGATGTCCTGATTGAGTACAGACCCTAGCCCTCGCAAACCTGCCGCTTCATCCGAACGGCAGGTTTTTTTATGTGCCGGTTGGCAAAGCGCATGCTTTCAAATTTCTAATGTTTTGGTCAAGAATTTCTGGTCTGTCGTGATCGTTAAATGCCTAAAACCACATTGACGCAGTAGGAATATACTGCGATGTATCACGCCATCGCCCGACCCGATCCCGGAGGGTGCAGCGGAACGTCAGTTCCCGGGTTACCGGACAATCCGGAACCGCACACAATCAAACTGAAAATCAAATCCCCGCCGAGAAAGACCGCTTTCCGGACAGGCTTCTGGCTGTCTGGCGAAGGTCTCCCTCGGGTCCAGATCGCGCCGCAACCTGCTGGCGGCGATCTCAATCGGTACCGTAAGCGCTGCGCACAGGCCTAGCGCGAGGCACCTGTTCGATTCCAAAGGACCTCCCCTGTATGAAAATCGATCTCTTAAAACCTGAACCGCGTAAACGGCCCGCGCTGCGCAATGGCCTGTTGGCGGCCTGGAGCGCGCTGGTCGTGTTTCCGGCCTCTATGTTCGCGCTAAGTGCCGATGCGGCCCCGAAACGCCCGAACGTTCTGGTCATTCTGGCGGACGATCTCGGCTATGGCGAAACGGGCTTTCAGGGCTATGCCAAGGATATTCCTACTCCCAACATTGACTCGTTGGCGGCATCGGGCGTGCGCTTTACGCAGGGCTATGTCAGCGGCCCCTATTGCAGCCCGACCCGTGCCGGTCTGCTGACCGGGCGTTATCAGCAACGTACGGGCCACGAGTTCAATCCGAACGTCAACAGCGTTTCCCTGACCGGCGATGCGCCCGGTCTGGCCCTGTCCGAAAAGACCATAGGCGACCGCTTCCGGGCGGCGGGTTACAAGACGGCCTTTGTCGGCAAGTCGCATCAGGGCTATACGGCGGACCAGAATCCGATCAATCGCGGTTTCGATGAGTTCTACGGCTTTTTGAGCGCCGGTCGGCCCTATTCGCAATTCGAAGCCCCCAACAAGAATGTCGGCAATGTCATTCTGCGCGGTCTTGAGCCGGTGAAGGCCAGCGATTATGCGCCGGGCACCTTCTATACGACCGACGTGTTCGCTAATGAGGCCTCCGGCTTCATCACGCGCAATAAGGACAAGCCGTGGCTGCTTTATCTGGCCTTCAATGCCGTACACGGTCCGCTGGACGTCAGCCCTAAATACGAAGCCCGCTTCTCGCACATCAAGGACGAAAAGCGCCGTAAGTTCGCGGCCCTTCTGTCGGCGCTCGATGACGGCGTCGGTACGGTCCTGACGACGCTGCGCGCGGCGGGTCTGGAGGAAGACACCCTGATCGTCTTCCTGAGCGACAATGGCGGACCGACCCGTCAGACCACCTCCGCCAATGGCCCCCTGCGCGGCTATAAGTCCCAGACCTGGGAAGGCGGGGTGCGCGTGCCCTTCGTGGTGCAGTGGAAAGGCCATCTGCCTGCCGGTAAGACCGAGGACAAGCCGATCATCCAGCTCGATGTCCTGCCGACCGTTCTGGCCGCCGCCGGTGTCGCGGTGAAGCCGGAGTGGCAACTGGCTGTGCGTCAGGGCGACTGGAAGCTGGTCAAGGCCGTCGATGGCGGTGGGGTAGAGGGCTCGAATGCCCAGACGGTGGACGGCAAGCCCGTGCCCGCGACGCTCAGTGGCGTTCAGCTCTATAACCTCGCCAAGGATGCCGGTGAGGCCAACAATCTGGCCGCTCAGGAGCTGCAAAAGGTGAAAGAACTGTCCGCGCTCTGGACCAATTGGAACAAGGCCAATCAGGCACCGCGCTGGACCGCGCCGGGTGGAAACGCACAAGCCGCGGCTAAGCCAAAAGCGAGCGCCGAAGTCGACTGATGCGGCGCGCCCGGTCAAGCCGCATGGCCTGACCGGGCCATCATCTATAAATCAATTCAGGAAGAAGGGGACGCTTGTGGCGCTCCAGATTCATTACGCTGCTTCGGCGATCGCCCTGAACCGTTTCGGTCTCGGCGCCCGGCCCGGTGACGCCATTCCCGCCGATCCGAAAAAATGGCTGCTCGGTCAATTCGATGCCTATGAGGTTCGGCCTGCGGCTTTCGACCGCCTGCCTGACGCGGGTGAAACATGGCAGGCCTATGAGGTGGCGCGCCGTGAACGCAAGGCGCGCGAAAAGGCCGAGGCTGCCGAAACCGCCAAGACGCCCCAGCCCGCCGCCGACACCGGCGGCCAGAACGTCACGCAGAAGCTTTATCGCGCCGCCATTCGGACCCGTGCCGATGTCGCCCTGTCCAGCGAAGCCCCGTTCGTCGAGAGGCTGACCCATTTCTGGGCCAATCATTTCTGCGTGTCGGCGGATAATCAGCGCGTCGCCACCTTCGCCGGGGCGTTCGAGCGCGATGCCATCCGCCCGCACGTGCTGGGCCGGTTCGAAGACATGTTGCTGGCGGTCGAACAACACCCGGCCATGCTCATCTATCTCAATCAGGTCAACTCCATCGGTCCGAACAGCCCGCAGGCCCTGACCGAGGCGAAAAACGCTAAAAACGGCGTGCGGGGCCTCAATGAAAATCTGGCGCGTGAAATTCTGGAACTGCATACGCTGGGCGTGCGCTCAGGCTATACGCAAACCGATGTCACCGAATTTGCGCGTGCCCTGACCGGCTGGTCCGTCGACTATGAGGCCGGATCCGGAAAGGCCCGCGCCGGGGGTGGCTTCGTCTTTCAGGCCCAAAGGCACGAGCCGGGTCCAAGGGTCATTCTGGGTAAGACCTATACTCAGCCGGGGGCCGAACAGGCGCGCGCCGCCCTGCACGACTTCACCCGCTCACCGGCGACGGCCCGCCACATAGCGACCAAGCTGGCGCGGCATTTCGCGGGTGACGAGCCGCCGCAGGCGCTGATCGACAGGCTGGCCACCGCGTTTCAGACGACGGATGGCGATCTGAAAAGCGTCTATCGCGTACTGATCGCTTCGCCGGAGCCGTGGGTGGCTGAACCGCTGAAGTTCAAGTCGCCGTGGGACTGGACCCTGTCGACTCTGCGCGCGCTGGGTAAGCGCGAGACGGGGCAGATCAATATCGTGGAAACCCTTACGCAGCTTGGGCAGCCCGTGTGGAAACCGGGCTCACCGGCGGGGTGGGAGGATCTCGAAAAAACATGGGCCGCGCCGGACGGGCTTTATCGTCGGGTCGAACTGGCCGCCGGGTTCGTTGCGCCGCTGGCCGACAAATTCGATGCCCGCCAGCTGGCCGACAGCCTGCTGCCGGCCTCGGTCAGCCCGGCCACCCGTCAGGAAGTCTCGCGCGCGGAAACCTCCGCCGATGCGCTGGCGCTCCTCCTCGTATCCCCCGATTTTCTGCGGAGATAGTTCTCATGCTTCATCGTCGCCGCTTTTTGTCGTCGCTGGCTCTTGGGGCGGGTGCGGTCACCTTGTTTCCCGGTCTGGCGCTCGCCGCCGCCCATACCGACCGCCGCTTCGTCTTCATCATTCAACGCGGGGCCGCCGATGGCCTCGACGTGCTGCGGCCCTATGCCGATCCCGACTTCAACCGCCTGCGCCGCCCGCTTCTGGAGGCCGGGGAACTGGGCACGAAGCTGGACGGCACCTTTGCGCTGCATCCGTCGCTGGGCGAGACGGCCAGCCTCTATCAGGCGGGTCAGGCGCTGCTGGTCCACGCCGTCGCCTCACCTTATCGGGATCGCTCGCATTTCGACGGTCAGAACGTGCTGGAGACCGGCGGCACGCAGCCCTATGCGATCAAGGACGGCTGGCTCAACCGGCTGCTGGCGCTTGCCCCGCAATCGGGCGATGCCATCGCCATCGGCAATACGATCCCCATGGCCCTGCGCGGTAAGGTGGGGGTCGGTTCCTACGCGCCGTCGGACCTCAGCGCCCCGTCCGAAGATCTGAAATACCGCGTCGCCAAACTCTATGGCGAGGATGAGCGCCTGCATCCCCTGTGGGCGTCGGCGACCGAAGCCCAGATGCTGGCGGGTGATGTCGCAGGCCGTCAGGGACCGGAGGGCATGGGTCGCCTGACGGCCAGCTTTCTTGCCAGGCCCGATGGTCCGCGCATCGCCATGATCGAGACGACCGGCTGGGATACCCATAATGCTCAGGCCACGCGCCTGAGCAATCAGCTCAAATCCCTCGATCGGCTGATCGCGGGTCTCAAATCCGGGCTGGGGTCCGAATGGGACAAGACCGTTGTTCTGGTCGCCACCGAATTCGGGCGAACGGCTGCGCTCAACGGCACGAACGGCACCGACCATGGCACGGGCTCCGCCGCCCTGATCCTCGGGGGTGCAGTGAAGGGCGGCCGTGTCATCGCTGACTGGCCCGGTCTTGCACCGTCAAACCTTTATGAGGGCCGGGACCTGAAGCCTACCCTGTCACTCGACCGCCTGATCGCCAGTACGGCGGCACAGGCTTTGAACCTCGATCCGGACCGTGTCCGGCGCGACCTCTTTCCCGCCATAGGAACGGCCCCCTTGCTCGATGGCCTCGTCAGCCCGGGCCGTGCCTGACCCGTTTCATCTGACCATCCTCATACAAACCCAAAAAAGGAAATCTCCTGCAATGCTTGTCCAGCCTCTGCCACGAAAACGCGCCACAAGACCCGGCACCGGCCGAAGCCTGCTCGCCGCCCTGACGGCGCTTACCGTCGGGCCGCTCGCCACCTTCGCCGGTGCCGCCGACGCTGCGCCCAGACGTCCTAATGTCCTCGTCATCGTCGCTGATGATCTGGGCTATGGCGAACTGGGGGTTCAGGGCTATACCAAAGACATCCCGACCCCGAATATCGACGCTCTGGCGTCGTCGGGTGTGCGTTTTACCTCGGGCTATGTCAGCGGCCCCTATTGCAGCCCGACCCGTGCCGGTCTGCTGACCGGGCGTTATCAGCAGCGCTCCGGTCACGAGTTCAACCCCAGCCCGGTGAGCGAAATCAACCCCGCCCTTAGCGGTCATCAGGACGCCCCGGGTCTGGCCCTGTCGGAAACGACGATCGGCGACCGCTTCCATGCGGCGGGTTACAAGACCGCATGGATCGGCAAGTCGCATCAGGGCCTGACGCCCGAACAGCACCCGTTGAGCCGCGGTTTCGATGAGTTCTACGGCTTCCTCAGCGGGGCACGCAACTACTCTCAGGTCGACAGCGGCGCGGTGACCGCCAATACCCTGCTTCGCGGGCGCGAGCCTGTTCCGGCCAGCGAATTCGCGGGCAAGACCTATTACACGACCGATCTGTTTACCGAAGAGGCGGTGAACTTCATCGGACGCAACAAGGACCAGCCGTGGCTGCTCTATCTGGCCTATAACGCCGTACACGGTCCGCTCGACACTATTCCGAAATACGAAGATCGCTTCAAGAACATCAAGGACGATAAGCGTCGTAAGTTCGCCGCCCTCCTGTCGGCCCTTGATGACGGCGTCGGTGCCATTCGCGGCAAGCTGAAAGAACTCGGTCTCGACGAAAATACGCTGATCGTCTTCATCAGCGATAACGGCGGCCCGACCCCGTCGATCACGTCGGGCAACGGCCCTCTGCGCGGTTACAAGGCCCAGACCTGGGAAGGCGGCGTGCGCGTACCCTTCTTCGTAAGCTGGAAGGGCCATGTCCCCGCCGGTAAGGTCGAAACGAAGCCGGTCATTCAGCTCGATATCCTGCCGACGGCGCTGGCCGCTGCGGGGGTCGAGCCCAAGGCCGAGTGGAAGCTGGATGGCGTCAACCTGCTGCCGTACCTCAGCGGCAAGACGCAGTCGCCGCCTGAGCGTCCGTTGTTCTGGCGTTTCGGTCAGCAACTGGCCGTGCGTCAGGGCGACTGGAAGCTGGTCAAGGCTGTTGATGGTGGCGGGGCCAATGCGGGCGGTGCGGAATCGCGCGCCGGGGCCAGCCTCGACGGGGCGCAACTCTACAATCTGGCGACCGATATCGGTGAAAAGAATGACGTCGCCGCGCAGAACCCGGATAAGGTCCGCGAACTGTCGGCCCTGTGGGCGGCGTGGAACAAGGACCTGCCGCAACCGCGCTGGTATCCGGTGCGTGGCAAGCAAGGTGCCGCAGCTGAAGCGACGTCGAACGCCCCCGCCTCAAACGCCAACACCAAGGGGCCGTGGAAGTCCGGGGACGAACTCAGCGGGGAGGATGCGCCTCAGATCGCCAACAAGGCCTTCCGTCTGGACGCCGAGATCGACCCCAAAAGCCCCGACGGCGTTATTGTCGCACAGGGCGCGCAATCGCGCGGCTTCGCCTTCTTCCTGAAGAACGGGCATCTGGCCTTCGCGGTACGCCGCGACGGTGAATTGTCGACCGTCGTGGCCGCGCAGCCGCTGCCCGCCGGGCGTCAGGCGGTGGCTGTTTCGCTGGCTGAGGACGGCAAGGTGACCTTCTTCGTCAATGGCAAGGTGGCCGGGGAGGGTAAGGTTGCGGGCCTGATCCCTCAGCAGCCGGGACAGGGCCTGAGCGTCGGCAGTGATGGCGAAGGGGCTGTCGGTGAGTACGAAGCGCCGCATGCCTTGCAAGGTCATGTTGGTAATGTTCGGATTAATTTAAAGTAATTATAAAAGTAATTGTTAAATTTTCAGGGCTTGAGGCGTGATCTCAGGCCCTGAAAGTCGTGTTTACGTGGTGTGTAAATATTAATTTTAACTGATTTAATTTTTCTAATGATTTGAACGATTCTTTATCGATTCAATTTAGTACTTACGAGATTGCAATTAAATTGGTCAAAATTATGCTCCGGATCACAAAATGACTTGTACATCTATTGGGGTTAATATGTCTCGTTTCCGGGCGCTTGCGCCGAACCACAGTGACCATCGGATCTTGGGTCGTCGCCTGTTAGGCGGCACCGTATCCGCTCTGGCCGTGCTTATCGCCGGGCTGGGCCAGGCCCATGCTGCCGCCGATGAAGAACCGATTCAGGAGGTGGTCGTTCAGGGCATTCGCGGCTCGCTGAACGAAGCGCTGCGCGTCAAGCGCAATGCCGATCAGTTCGTCGATGTGATCTCCGCCGAAGATATCGGCAACTTCCCCGACGCCAATGTCGCGGAGTCCGTTCAGCGCATCACCGGCGTTCAGATCGACCACGATCGCGGCGAAGGGCGTGAGGTCAGTATCCGCGGCCTGCCGACCAATTTTACGCTGGCCACCTTCAATGGCCGGTCGCTGCCTAATGCGGTCTTAAGTTCGGCGGGGGCGCGCTCGTTCGACTTCTCGGTGCTGGCGCCGGAATTCATCAACCGGCTGGAGGTCTATAAGAGCCCCGTGGCCGATATCGACGAAGGCGGCCTGTCCGGCGTGGTCAATGTCCGCACCCCGCGCGCGCTCGATATCGGAAAGCGTCGTCTGGCGATCTCAGGGCAGGGGCAGTACGAGAGCAACTCCGGCAATATCGGGCCGCGCCTGTCGGCGCTCTATGCCGACGTCTTTGCTGATGGCAAGCTGGGGATCACCCTGGGCCTGTCCTACAAGAACCGCCAGCCGGAAACCCATAAGGTCGAGCAGGACTACAGCGTTTATACCGAAGCGCAGGGCCTCGGCAATCAGATCGGCATCGGCAACGGGCGCAATAAGGATCTCGACGGCAACGGCACGGTCGAAGCGACCAAGCGCGTCCGTGTACCGCAAAACCTTTATTACATCATTTTCGACGAAGACGTGACCAACACCTCGGCCATCGCTTCGGTCGAGTATCGCCCCAGTCCCAAACTCAGCCTGACCTTCGACGGCTTCTATACCGATGTCGACGTGAAATCGGTCCGGCAGGTGGGCAACCATCTGGTGCGCGGCGCGCGCAGCCTCGCCAGCGCCACCTCGGAGGTCATCGATGGCTTGCCGACCGCTACGACCTTCCATGTGCTCGACCTTGATTTACGCAGCAATGGCCGCTTCGAAAACCGCGAGGGCTATATCGGTTCGGGCATTCTGGGGGCGAAGTATTATGCCGGCCCGTGGTCGTTCAATGTCGAAGCGGCGGTGTCACGTTCGGCTCAGCGCCTCGATAACCTGACCATCGCCAACGACATCTACGGCAATGCGATCTTTACCGCCAGACCCGGCGACCTGATCCCCAGTATCGTTTATCTGGATGGGTTTGAGGTGAACCGGCTCAATCCGGCCAAGGCACAGGTGCGCAACCTCAATGGGGCGTTCAACAAACGCAGTACCGACGACCTTAAGGATTTCAAGGTCGATGTTCGCCGGGACTTTACAACTTCGTTCGTCACCTCGGTGCGTTTCGGCGCGAAAATCGCCGACCGGCGCAAGTTCCAGGACAACAAGCAGCTGACCATCACCGCACAGGGCCTGTCCAACCTCTATGGCGGTCTGCCGGTTGGCCCTGGCGGGATAGGCACCTATAGCGCCGCGCCGTTCCTTCAACTCGTTCAGGCGGGCAAGGGGACCTATCTGGGCAGCTATGACGGCGACGCGGTCTTCCCGCAGCAGTGGCTGGCCATCGACACGCGCGGCTTCATCTCGAACTACAGCGACGCGCAACTGATCGCGGCAGGCACGCTTACCAACGATCCGTCCGGCATCACCGACGTCAGCGAAAAGACAGCGGCATTCTATACCCGCGCCGATTTCGGCACCGGATCGTGGAAGGGCAATATCGGCCTGCGCGCCGTCGAAACGCGGCAGAAAACCGTAGGTTTCGGACCGGACCTGAACGGCATCATCATTCGTAATGATGTGGCCTCCGTCCCGGCTTCGGGGCAACTGACCTATGACCGCACCTACTGGGATTATCTGCCGAGCTTCAATCTGAGGCATACGGCAACCGATGATCTGGTGCTGCGCTTTGCGGCGTCAAAGACCATCGCCCGCCCGAATCTGGGGCAACTGACGCCAACGGCCAGCGTCGATGGTGCGGCCTATACGATCACACAGAACAATCCGGAGCTCGATCCGTACCGCGCGACCAATGTCGATATCGGGGCGGAATGGTACTTCAACCGTCAGGGCCTGCTGAGCGCCACCTTATTCTATAAGGATATCGAGTCCCTGATCACCAGTCAGGACGTGATCGTTTCCCTGAACGTCACCGAAGTCGACACGGCGGGCAATTCGACCCGCGTCGCGCGCGACTTCCGCTCGACCAAACCGATCAATGTCAGCGGCGTCGAGGTCAAGGGTATCGAGGTCTCCTATCAGCAGGCCTTCACGCAACTGCCTGCGCCGTTCGACGGTCTGGGGACGGTGATCAACTACACCTATATCGACAACTCGAAGCCCGAAGCGCTGACGGCGGCGTCGAAGCACAATTACAACTTCATCGCCTACTACGAGTCAAAGCGCATCTCGGCGCGTCTGTCCTATTCGTGGCGCGATGAATTCCTCAGCTCCGTGGTGGCCGACCCGGGTCTCGACATCATCACCCAGCCCTACGGCACGCTCGACGGCAGTTTGAGGTTCAAGATCCGCAAGGGGGCCTCGGTGTCGCTCGAAGCGGTCAACCTGCTCGATGAAGACAAGGTGCTCCTCTACACCGGCGGTCTGCCCGCAGACTACACCGATGCCGGGCGTCGTATCGTCGTCGGTTTCCGCTACAGCTTCTAATTATACGGGACAAGATATGACCTATACAGATGTGGCGGTCGGCCAAAAGAGCGAGCGACTATCCCTGAGCCGCCGTCTGACGACCTTCATGCTCGCCGCCGGACTGAGCGCCATCGTCGGGGGTGGCGTGTTCGCGGCCTTTGCCGATCCGGCAAAACCGGCGACGGCCAAAAAGCCCAACTTCCTGATCATCGTCGCTGATGATCTGGGCTTTTCCGACCTCGGCGCGTTTGGTGGCGAAATTCAGACGCCCAATCTCGACCGGCTGGCTTTTGAGGGCGTGCGCCTGACGTCCTTTCATTCCGCCCCCATGTGTGCGCCGACCCGCGCCCAGCTCCTGACCGGGGCGGACAATAACCGCATCGGTCTGGGCCAGATGAGCGAGCCTACGCCCGCGCGTTATAAGGGCATTGCCGGTTTTGAAGGGGCTTTGAGTGATAATGTCGCCACCCTGCCGGAAATCCTGCGCGATAATGGCTACCGCACCGTACAGTCGGGCAAATGGCACCTTGGCGGGGCGCTGGAAAAAGACCCGTCGCGGCGGGGCTTTCAGTACAGCTTCAGTCCGGCCAAGGGCGGATTCCGCGACAATGGCCGCGATGTCGGTAAGCTGGCGGATAATGTTGATTCTTCGGATGAATTCACCACGCGCTTCATCGACAAGCTGAAGCAGAGCCGGGCCGCCGGTGACGATAAGCCCTTCTTCGGCTATCTGGCCTTCACCGCCCCGCATTGGCCCATGCAGGCCCCCGCCGCCTCGATCGCCAAATACCGTGGCAGGTACGACAAGGGCTACGAAGTCCTGCGCGCCGAGCGTATCAAACGTCAGGCCGAACTGGGCCTGATTGATGCGAACGCGCCGCATGTCTTCAGCGACGAGGTCAAGCCGTGGAAGGACCTGACCCCACAGGAGAAGGCCTATTATATCGCTGCGCGCGAAGTCTATTCCGGCATGGTCGACCGCCTCGATTACAATGTCGGGCGACTGGTGGCCTATCTCAAATCGACCGGCGAATACGACAATACCGTCATCCTTTTTGTATCGGATAATGGCGCGGCGGGGCGCGACCTGTCGCGCGACCAAAAGCCGGAAGGCCGGTTCCTTAAGGCCGACAATCGTCCGGAAAATATAGGCAATCCGACCTCGTTTGCCTCCATTGGCGCGGGCTGGGCCGAGGCGGCATCGGCCCCGGCCAAGCTCTATAAGCAGCATGCCTCCGAGGGCGGGACACGGGTGGCGGCCTTTATCACCTATCGTGGTTTCGCCAATAAGGGCGGCATCGGGCGCGCCTATGGCCATGTCCGTGATGCGACACCGACCTTCCTCGAACTGGCGGGTATCCCGGTTCCTAAGGACGAATATAACGGTAAGCGCATCTTTCCGGTAACGGGGCGCAGTCAGGTGGCGTGGCTGACCGGTAAGGCCGACCGCGTCTATCCGATTGATGCGCCTGTGGGCGTCATGTTCGCCGGATCGCGCTCGATGCGCAAGGGCGACTGGAAGCTGCTGTCGCTGCGCAACGAAGGCTGGCGTCTGTACAATCTGGCCAGCGATCCCGGAGAAACCAAAGACCTCACGGCGGCCCATCCTGAAAAAGCGCAGGAATTGCTGGCGGACTGGACCGCCTATGCCCGCGAAAATGTCGATCCGGCCTTTGCGGAGGCGTTTGATCAGGACTTTGGCGGCAAACGCAAATCCGTCGCCACGCAGCCGGGTTCAATCGACTGATCTTTTTTATCCTCCTATAGGAGACACCACGTGACCACACGATCCCCTGTTATGAACCGCCGCAGCCTGCTGCTCGGCACCGTTTTTACCGCCGCTCTGGCTTCGCACGGCGCTATGGCCCAGCCTAAGGCGGGCAAGAAACCCAATATCCTCCTGTTGCTCGCTGACGATCTCGGCTTTTCCGACATCGGCCCCTACGGCAGCGAAATCCCGACGCCCAATCTCGACGCGCTGGCGGCGAAAGGCCTGCGCTACACGCAGTTTTATAATACCGCCCGATGCAGCACGTCGCGCGCCTCCTTGCTGACCGGTCTTTACCCGCATCAGGCGGGCATCGGGGCGCTGGACAATGTCGTGGTCGAAGGCTCGCGCGGCCTGACGGGCAAGATCGATGATCGCGCCGTGACCCTGCCCGAAGTTCTGGGCCCCGCCGGCTATTATACGGGTTTCGCCGGGAAGTGGCATATGGGCCTGAACCGCGGCACGCCGCCGTGGAAACGCGGTTTCGAACGCTCCCTGACCATTCCGGGCGGCATCTATTACAAGGATCAGAACGAAGGGCAGGGCAAGGGGCCTAAGGCCTTTATCGACGGTCGCGAAGTGCCATTGAATTCCCCAGAGATCGGGGAGGATTACTGGTACGTCTCGGACCTGCTGGCGCAGTGGTCCGGCAAATTCATCGACGAGGCCAAGGCCGCCAATAAGCCCTTCTTCGTCTATCTGCCATTCACCGCGCCGCATTTTCCGGTCATGGCACCGGAAGCGGACGTCAAACGCTTCAAAGGCAAGTACCTCGCCGGGTGGGAAAAGCTGCGTCAGGCCCGCTTCGAGCGCCAGAAAAAACTCGGTATCATCCCGGTCGATACCAAACTGTCCGATCCCTTGCCTGAGGCCTATGACTGGGACAAGCTGCCGCCGGAGGAGCAGGCGCGTTTCGATGAGATCATGGCCGTCTATGCCGCCGCCGTCACCCGCGTCGACCGCGCCATCGGCACGCTTGTCGAAAAGCTGCGCGCGTCGGGTGAACTCGACAACACCATCATCCTTTTTCTGTCCGACAATGGCGGCAATGCCGAAAGCGGTCCGGATGGCAAAAGCACGGGTACGAAGCTGGGCGATGCGCAATCGACCGTCTGGGTCGGTCTCAACTGGGCGACGCTGAACAACACGCCCTTGCCGTTCTTCAAGCACTTCACGCGCGAAGGCGGGATTTCGTCGCCACTGGTCATTCACTGGCCCAGGGGCATCGATGCAAAGGTCAACGGGACGCTGGTAAATGCCCCCAGTCATCTGATCGATGTTTTGCCGACTCTGGTCGAGATCGGGGGCGCGACCTATCCCAAGCAATTCAACGGCCACGACATTCTGCCCTATGAGGGGCGCAGCTTCGTGCCGTCGTTCGCGGGCAAGGCGTTGACGCGCAAAAACCCCATCTTCTTCGAGCATGAGGGCAACCGCGCCGTCCGCGACGGTGACTGGAAGCTGGTGGCGGGTTTCGAAGAGCCGTGGCAGCTCTATAATATCAAAGCCGACCGCTCGGAGACGAACAACCTCGCTACCGCCAAACCGGATCAGGTGGCCCGGTTATCGCGCGAATACGACCTTTGGGCCGAGCGCGCCTTTGTCGATCCGTGGCCGCGCAAGAAAGTGCCCGGAGGCGTCGTCAAAGGAAAGCTTGCGGACTCTGCGGGCGTTGGCGGCATATAGACGATTTATATTGACCAGCCCGAAGGTCTTTTTGGGTTGGTCATGGCTGATCAGCGTGCATCTGGCGCGTCAGTTCAACCTGATCAACCTCTATGCGGCGACCGGCGGCGGCCTGTCCTGACCATCGTGCGGGGGCGGGCAGGAACCGCCCGGGTCTCGCCCATCATCGATGACGGCACATTAAAAAACGGCGGCTCCGGAAGGGCCCGCCGTTTTTTATGTGTGTTGTCTCAGTCGCATCAGACAGCGGCCTCTACCGTTAGGGGGCGTGGTGTTATAATACCAAATTCTTTTGCCGGGCCGACAGATGACGGGTGAGGTTTAGGCGTACGGCAGAGCTCGAAACGTTCACTTTAGAAAATCTGTGTGCATTATCGATCATAACTGCTGTTGACCAGTAGGAAATAAGCGGACAAAAAGGCGCGGGTTTCACAAATGAAATACGAAGCCCTAATGAAAAGGCCCCGTACGGGCGATAATCTCCTGCAGGAACGAAGCGCCCGGTCATCCGGCGGTACACCAAGAAGTCAACTTCGCAACCGCTAAACCCCTGCGTTCAGTCTAGGCCCGGGCGAGTCCAACAGCCTCCGGTGCCCGATGGAGACTTTTATGATCCGCTTCCCCGCGCGCCGCACCGCGCGTTATCTCCTTGCGTCCTCCGCAATGGTATCTTTGCACCTTTTTTCCGCACCGGTCATGGCCCAGACGGTGTCGGCCGCTGCCGATGAGGACATCACTACGGTCGTTGTCACCGGCACCCGCGCGTCCAACGCTTCGGCCATAGACCGCAAGCGAAAGGCCGGTACGGTCTCGGATTCCATCGTCGCCGAAGACGTCGGTCAGTTCCCGGACAAGAATGTTGGCGAGGCCCTGTCGCGCATTACCGGCGTGCAGTTGTCGCGCGATTTCGGCGAAGGCGTTTCCGTATCGATCCGTGGCGTTGAGCCCGATCTGAACCGCGTCGAAATCAACGGCCTGAGCGTGCTGGGCACCTCGGGCAACGGCTCGCGCGGTTCGGATTTCCGCGAGCTTCAGGCCGAACTGATTCAGTCGATTGACGTGTTCAAGGGCTTTACGGCCGACATGACCGAAGGCGGTATCGGCGGCACGGTATCGATCAAAACCCGCAAGCCGCTCGATTTCAAAAAACCCACCTTGTCGGCTACGATTTCAGGTCAAAAACTGAGCTTTGATGACGAATGGACACCGCGCGCCAGCCTGTTCGGGACGCGTAAATTTCTCGACGGCCGTCTCGGTGTCCTGTTCAACATCACCTATGACGACGTCAATACGCGGCAGGACTACACCGGCAATACGCAGTGGACGCGTCTGGCCGACTTCGATCAGTCGCCGGAAAAGACCGTCGACTATTACAGCACCGCCTATGGTGCCGAGATCAGTCGCCAGATTGCCGCCGTTGACACATGGAGCGGCTGCAGCAGCCTGAGCTCGACCTCTTCGGCCATCACGACGGCGACCATGCGCGCGCAATGCCTGACGCAGTGGTGGGACTATTCGCCGCGCACGGCGCGTTACCGCGTCTGGGACCGGCAGGACCAGCGCCTGTCGGCGGAACTGACCCTGCAATACCGTCTTAACGATCAGTGGGACGTCTGGGCCAGCTATAACAAGAACCCGCGCCGTCAACGCCTGAACGACCGCAACTACGGCACGGCGTTCACAGCGGTCAATCGCCTGAAGACCGGCTCGATCACCTCGGGTGATGCCTCGTCCGTACCGGCGGGGATCGTGGTCGACGATAACCACAACGTCATCGCCTATACGGTCTCGACGCGTCTGAGCGGTGTGACGGTCGGCGGTAACAATGCCTTTTCGACCTCGTCGCGCGACTTCCAGCTCGATGTCGATTCCGATTATCTGTCGGCGGGCTTCAACTACAAGGGCGATCAACTGCGTATCGAAGCCCTGGCGGCGCACGCCAAGTCGACCTATTTCGACTCGACCAACGGCGTGACCCTGACCATGGATTCTCCGGGCCTGAAGGTCACGCTCGATCCCGCGACCGGCGTGCCGGCCTTTACCTTCGCACCGGGCTATGAGACCTCGAATATCGCCAACTACCGTACCCTCAGCGTTCAGTATCGTCCCAGTGAGAACGACATCAGCGAGGATCAGTTCAAGATCGATCTCGACTACGATCTCGAAACCCCGTTTTTCACCCGCTTCGAAGCCGGCGCGCAGTATCGCAAGAGCGCATCCCTTCAGTATCGCGACTCCGGCTACATCGTTTCGACCGGGCCAGACCTTCTGCCC
>JASGGL010000002.1:0-35876 GCA_047605065.1 Asticcacaulis sp. | reverse complement strand
TCAGGCTCATAACCTGAAGGTCGTCAGTTCAAATCTGGCTCCCGCACCCATTGTACCCCCCACACACCAACCGTTCGCGCAAACCCGCCGAACGGATTTTTTGTGACAAAAAACAAAAGCAACAGGCATCAGCCAGACACAAACTAAAACCCCCGCAAGTCCAAAAACCTGCGGGGGTAATGCGTAATCATCACGCCAATATCAGTCCAAGGCACCAATAAACGGCAAACCACGAAGGCGACCGCCATCGTCAAGACCGTAGCCTACCAGATAACGCTTCGGCGCTTCCCAGCCCACATAGTCGGCTTCAATCTGACGCGCGACGGGCTTGGACGCCATGACCGCGGTCAGTACCTCGGTGGCACCAGCGCGCAAAAGGTGATCGCGGGCGAATTTGAGAGACGCCCCGGTATCGAGCACATCGTCCATGATCAGAACCTGCTTGCCGCTAACAGGGCGTTGCAGGTCGGCACGCAGGATCATCTCCCCGCTCTGGCGGCCGTCCCCATAGGAGGACAGCCACATCGAGTCGAAGCCGATGCCCAGTCCGACGCGCGCCAGAGCCCGTGTCAGATCGGCGGCGAACCAGATACCACCCGTCAGCAGGCAGATGCCCACCGTATCATCGGAAAGACGCGGCGCCATTTCGCGGGCCATGGCGTCAATACGCGCGGCGATGTCCGCCTCGCTCAGCAAAATGTCATAAGTCATGTAAGGGTCAGCACAGATTTAGTGATGAGCTGCGGCCGGTTCGGTTGTCCCGTGCGCCGGTCTCAGCTCGGCCAGTTTTTCCGTAGCATGCTCTGCCGGGCTTGTCGCCTGCTGATGCGCATCCTGTGCAGGTGCATTCTCGGCTCCGTGTCCGGATGCAGTGGTATCCGGTGCGGCGGGCTCTTCGCCATGAGCGGCCGGAGCGGCATCATGCGTTTCCTCGCCATGACCTGCGGCAGGTGCCGCGCCGTGATTGTCACCGTGCCCACCGCCAGTGCCTTTGAGCAGGGAGGGACGAATACGCGCCATGTCTTTCATGGCCTGAAGATCCCATTGCAGGTCGATGGTGCGGATCAGGTTCTGCGCATCAGGAATGTCAAAGGTCAGGGTGCGCGTCTCATTGGCTTCGAGCGTAAGCCCGAGCGGCGGGATCAGCACGCTGTTGAACGGGGTCGCGTGTTTGTCCATCAGGGTGACGCGCACAGGCGGGACGGGATTGGCTTCGTCGCGGATATTACGCACCTTAAGCGTCACGGAGGAGACGAAGCGGCCGCCCCGCAGGGTCGGTTCGAGCTTCGAATCGAGGACTTCGATTCCGGCGGCATTGACCGGCACGCCTACGGCGGCATAGGCCCCGGCCAGACGCGGGAAGGCGCGCACTACATCGACGCGCAGCAGATAGGCTGAGCCGAGCAGGGCTATGAAGGTCGCCGCCAGTACACCCCAGATCATGCCCTGCGCCATCAGCGCCTTATGGCGTTTCTGGCTTTCGATCATGTCGCGGTACAGGGATGGAATCTTCTTGGCCTTGACCTCCTTGAGGCCAGCCGCAGGTTTTTCCACCGCTTTTTCGAGCGGCAGTTCGATCGGCTCTTCGCGTTTTTGCGCGTGCCAGGTCGTTTTGCAGGAGGCGCACCTGACCGTGCGACCCTGAGGCCCTAATTGGGCCTCATCGATCGCGTAACTCAGCGCACATTTGGGACAGGTCAGGAGCATATCTAGCGAATCGCGGCATAAAAGCCGTTAACCAAACGGGTGTTTAACCTTTTTGGCTGAAAAGCATTAACAAGACCTCAAAAAATCGACTGTAACCGCCTGTGGCCATGCCCTCCGAAGACGAAGATCTGTTTACGCCCGACCATCGTGAGGTGGTCGAGTTCCGTAATGTCGGCCTGGGCTATGAAGGCGGCGGGCATACGGGGCACGATCCCGATCATTATATCCTGCGCAACCTGAATTTTTCTCTGCCGGTCGGGTCGTTTCATTTTCTCACCGGACCGTCCGGGGCGGGGAAGACCTCGTTGCTGCGCCTGATCTATCTGGCGCAGAAGCCGTCTTCGGGTGAGATCACCCTGTTCGGAGAGCCGCTCGACTACGCCAATCGTGCCCAGACCGCACGGATGCGCAGGCGTATAGGCATCGTCTTTCAGGATTTCCGCCTTCTGGATCATCTCGACGTGTTCGACAACGCCTCGCTGCCCCTCTTTGTACAGGGCGGAGACGCGCGCCGGTTCGAAACCGATGTGACGGAGCTTTTGACCTGGGTCGGCCTGAAAAACCGTCTCCATGCCATGCCGGATGTCCTGTCCGGCGGGGAAAAGCAGCGTCTGGCGATTGCCCGCGCCGTGGTCAGTCGTCCCACCCTGATTCTGGCCGACGAACCGACCGGCAACATAGATCACGCCATGGGCTTGCGGATCATGCGGCTGTTTATCGAATTGAACCGGCTGGGGGCGACGGTGCTGATCGCTACGCACGACGAAGCGCTGATCCGGGCATCGGGTATGCCGGTGCTTGAACTGCGCGACGGGCATATTCACCGCCGCGACCTGACCCAGACGGTGAGGCCTTAGCCATGACCGCAGGTAACTCGTTGAAGCGCAAGGATCTGTTGCCGGTTCAGGACAGCCGCGAAGTGTCGCTGCACTACGTGATCGCGGTGCTGTTCTTTCTGGCGGCTCTGTCGGCGCTGGTGGCGCTGGCGTCGAACCGTGCGGCCACGGGCTGGTCGCGGGAAATTCGCTCCGAGGTGACTGTGCAGGTGCGCCCGACGGGCCTCGAAAGCGGCTCCGTGGCCGCGGCACGTGCCGCTGAGGTGCTGGCCGGGGTTAAGGGGGTGAAGGAGGCCGCCGCCATAGAGCCCGAACGTGCCAAGGCCCTGATCAAGCCGTGGCTGGGGGATGCGGTATTGGATGATCTGCCCATACCGAACCTTGTTGAGGTGCGTCTGGACGAGCGTAAACCGGCACCCGCCACGGCCCTGGCGGAGGCGCTGGCGGAAAAGGAAATCGACGCCACCATCGACGACCATTCGACCTGGCTTCAGGATATCGAGGCGGCGGCTCTGACGATTCGCCTGATTTCCATCAGTATTTTCCTTCTGATCGCGTCGGCAGCGGCGGCTGTGGTTGGGTTCGCCACGCGGGCGGGCCTGACGGCACGCGCCAATATTATCGAGGTGCTCAGCCTGTGCGGGGCCAGTGACCTGTTTATCGCACGGCGATTCCAGTACCGCTTCGCGCGCATGGCGGCGCTGTCCGGTTTGATGGGTGGCGTTGCTGCCGCCGTGGCAATGGCGCTCATCAAGTTTACCAGCGCTTCGCAAAGCTTTCTTCTGGCTCTTCCCTTTTCATGGTTTGACCTGTTAGTATTGTTACCATGTCCGGTGTTGGCGGCGGTGATTGCCGCAGGCACCGCGCGGATCGTCACCTTGAAGATGCTGGGGAATAGCTGATGCGGCGGCTGGTGGCCGTACTTCTGATCGTCGGGTTGTGGCTGGCGGGGCTTTTTGCCTTCGCCGACCGCGTTATACACTCGACTCCGGCGGACGAGCCGGAAGATGCCGCCGACGCCATTGTCGTGCTGACGGGGGCGTCGGACATGCGTATCAAGGAGGGCATGCGGCTTCTGGAACGGCGCAAGGGTGCGCGTCTGCTGATTTCCGGCGTGAACCGCGAGGTCAAGCGCGAGGAATTGCTGCCGGTGACCGAAGGCTCCAAGAAGCTTTACGAATGCTGTGTCGATCTGGGCTATGAGGCGCAGACGACACTGGGCAATGCCTATGAGGTGGCCGAGTGGGCGCGGGCCAAGGGGTTCGACGACCTGATCGTCGTAACTTCGGACTATCACATGCCGCGCAGCCTTCTTGAGATTAAAGCGGCCCTGCCGGGCGTCAAGCTGCACGCCTATCCGGTGGCGACGCCGGCGCTGGATGCGCGGGCCTGGTGGAAGTCGTGGGGTGGTTCGCGTTTTCTCGTGATCGAATATTCCAAGTATCTGGCCATTCTGGCGCGCGACATGCTGGGGACCGTGGGGCGGGCGATCAGTGGCAAAAAGGCCGATGACGCTGCGGGTGCAACGTCTTCGGCGGAAGGTTCCGCATCTTGAATTTTCTGAGATCCGTCGTTTTTATCGTCTGGCTTTACGGGCTGGTGGTGCTGGTTGGCATATTTGGTGTGCCGTTCATGCTGCTGTCGCGGGGCATAGCCGTGGGGGCCGTGAAGTTCTGGGCGCATTCGGTACTGTGGGGCCTGCGCTGGATATGCGGTGTGAAGGTGGAGTTCCGCGGGCTTGAGCACCGGCCTGACGGGGCCGCGCTTATCGCGGGCAAGCATCTGAGCATGCTCGATACCATCGCGCCTTTCGTGATCCTGAAAGACCCCTGCTATGTGCTCAAGAAGGAGCTGACCTACCTGCCGTTTTTCGGCTGGTACATCTGGCGTACGCAGATGATCCCGGTACAGCGTAAGGATGCGGCCAAGGCGCTCAAGGCCATGGTGGTCGATGCGCGCGATCGTCTGGCGCACCAGAGACAGATTGTTATCTTCCCCGAAGGGACACGTTCGGAGCTGGATGCCGATCCTGACTATAAGCCCGGCGTGGCGGCGCTATATCGTGATCTGGCCTTCCCCTGTCATCTGCTGGCGACCAATTCGGGGCAGTGCTGGCCCGCGCATGGGATTACGCGTACGCCCGGCACCGTCGTGTTTGAGTTCCTGCCACCGGTTCCTGCGGGCCTGAAACGTGGGGAGTTCATGGGCGAGATCAAGTCGCGCATCGAAGCGGCCTCGACGCAACTGATCCTTGAGCACAGCAAAAACCCCGGCGCATGACCGGGGTTTCGTTATTGTCAAAGCGATATTGGCATATCGTTTAGGTGGCCGGACACTTCTTCTTACATTCAAGCCATGCCGCGCGGCATTTTTCCTCGGCCTTGCCGGATTTCTGGCAGGCGGCGTAGGCTTCGTTGCACTTCCTGCGGCAATCGGCCCCCTGAGCATAGGCGGTGCCTGCCAGCAGGGCCGATACGGCAAAGACGGCCGTTACGGCCTTAAGGATGGATTTCATTGGACGCCTCCCTGGCGATCATGTCCCTTGGACGGTTGCCCCGGTATCCGGGTGCGTTTTCGTTGCGCCTCTGAGCGCAGAGGCACATTTAGCCTCTGCCCGGCCATGACCGGACATTGTGGATAATGTATCCCAATTTCGAAATTCGCCAAGAGGAAGAATAACGCAGATACCGCAGGACGGTTTAGCGCGCCATGGCCAGTTCTATCGCTGCCGAGGCAGGCAGGGTTTTGGACGAAGGGGCATCATCAGGCAGGATCAGCAGCGCGGGGAGGGCCGCGATGGCCAGCAGGCACAGGCTGAGGATTGCAGCGCGCGCCGCTCTCGAAAACGGGAGAGGGGGCCGCCTGCGTCTCATTGCTGTTCGAATTCCTGCACGATGCGCAGGGCGGCGATCTGCATGACCAACTCAGCATTCTTGTCCAGTTCGCCGGTGTCATCGATACGCATCTGGGTCAGTTTGCGCTGGGCGTCGGTATCGTTGACCTGCGCCAGATAGCTGAGATCGTCCTTGCTGAGGTTCTGAGCATGGTTACGCGCCGTCAGCAGCAGAATCTTGTCGCCCAGTTCGGTCGAGGTGGTCGCCACAATGGTCGCCAGCCGGTAGCGATCGGTCTCATTGAGAGCGTTCAGGTCGATATATTTGCCGACTTCACCGACGATCAGGCGCATGTGCACCTGACTGACGAAGTGGCGAATGATCGCTTCGGTGCCATCGACCTCCAGCAGGCGGCGCGCCAGATCTGTACGCTCTTCGTAAGTCCCGGCGGTGGGCGATTCCGGCACGGGACCGGCGCGGTATTCGACGCGCTGCTCGACCACGGGCAGTTTGGGAGCGGCGGCGATCATATCGACGGACATGGCCGTTTCGCTGGTCGTTGCCGTTTGCGGCAGGACCGGCGCTACGGGTGCCGGGACGACCTCTTTGGGCAAGGTGTTATACGGGATCGGTGCGGTCGGCAGCAGGTCCTCAGGCGCGGGCGAACGCGGGGCAGGCGCTTCGGGTGTGGTGACCGAGCGGGCCGGGGCCGGACGCGATGCCGCAGGCGGCGCGGTTTGCGCCAGAACCGGCGCAGCAAAAGCCACCAGACAGACGGACGCCATCAAAGCTTTGAACGACAAAACACCAACCCCCATTTTCGAAATCCCCAGTTCGCCCGTGTCTGTACTCAGCCCGAAATCGATTCTTTGAAGCTCTTGATGATCTTCACCACGGCATCGACCATATAGGCTTGAATCTGCTGGGCATTGGCGTCGGGATTGGCGAACTTGCTGGCGTTGTAACGCACGGCGGACGGATTGCTGTTGGCGCTGATGAGCGTCAGGATTTCCTCTTCCGAGAAGCCCGCCGACTGCGCCGAAGCGATCTGATTGATGATGTTGTTTTCGGCGTCCTTGAGGACGCGGGTGGAGATTTCATTGAATTTGATCTCGTCGGCGGCGCTCAGGCTCTTCGCCCCCTTGCGCTCCAGTACCACCAGACGCACCGCCGCCTTGGTGTTGGCGAGGATCAGGCGGACATTCTTCGACGTGCCGTTTTCTTCCATCAATTGCTTATAGAGCGCGATTTTGCGCGCCTTTTTCGCCGCGGCGGCCTTTTCCTCGGCCGAGGCGGTGACGGGGGCGGCGGCTTCGACGCGCGGTGCAACGCCAAGGGTCGCGGGATCGATGTCGAGCTTGGGGGCCTGTGGCGCTTCGGGCGACAGGAAGGAGCCCTGAAGGCTGGGCGGAGTAATGGTCTGACCTGCCGAGGTCTGGGCGACGGCTGTGCCGCCAAGGCTCAGGCCCGCAACGGTTAGTCCGAAAGCGAAAATCGCGGTCAGGCGTGTCATTTCCAAATACCCCCAAGATCACCTCGCCCGGTCCTGTCACCAAGGCAGGACGGCGATAGGGGAAACGTTAACCAATTCCCAAAGGCGTGGCAATCAAAGAATCCTCAAGGGTGAAAGTGGCCTGCCGGACGTGAAAATGGTTAGAGCGTTTCCCGATCTGGTTGAACCAGATCGGCGCTCTAAGCCTTTATTACAACGCGCTTCTTTTCCGAAAAGTGGTGCCCACTTTATCGGGAAGCGCGCTAAAAAAACGCCCTGAACCGATGGGCTCAGGGCGTTTCCATTATCGTCTTCGGTTCAAGGTCAGATCAGCGTGCCGTGGCAGTGCTTGAACTTCTTGCCGCTGCCGCACGGGCACAGGCCGTTGCGCGGCGTACCTTCCCAGCCTTCGGGCAGGGCGGTGTGCGGCAGGGCCTCGCGCTGTTCCGGGGTGAGGTCGTCGCTCAGTTGCGGCGCGCGCTCGTTTTCACCGGTCAGCGGGTTGAGGTGGATTTCCTGAAACTGTACCGGCTCCGGCTCGGGCTGACCCTGGAAGCGGATTTCCACGGTCATCAGCCAGCGCGTGACGTTGTGGCGCAAATTAACCAGCAGGGTTTCGAACAGGGCAAAGGCCTCGGTCTTGTACTCGTTCAGCGGGTCGCGCTGACCGTAGCCACGCAGGCCGATGACGGCGCGCAGGTGATCGAGGTGCATCAGGTGCTCGCGCCACTGCATATCGATCATCTGGAGCAGGAAGTTCTTTTCCAGCGCCTTCATCTGATCCGGACCGAGAAGCTCAAGGCGTTCGGCCATCTTCTGAGATGCGAGGGTCTGGATGCGCTCTTCGATCTCTTCGTTGGCGATGCCTTCTTCGGCGGCCCATTCTTCGAGCGGCAGGTCGAGGCCCAGCAGGCGCTCGCACTGTTCTTTAAGGCCGACAATGTCCCACTGCTCGGCATAGGCCTTGGGCGGCAGGTGGCGTTCAACGAGGTCGCGGATGGTCTCTTCGCGCATCTCGGTGACGATTTCCGAGAGGTCTTCGGCGTCCATGAAGTCCTGACGCTGCTCGAAGACGGCCTTACGCTGGTCGTTGACCACGTCGTCGTACTTCAGCAGGTTCTTGCGGATTTCGTAGTTGCGCTGCTCGACGCGCTTTTGCGCGGTGGCGATGGCCGAATTGAGCAGCTTGTGCGTGATGGCTTCGCCTTCTTCGACGCCGAGGCTCTTCATCATGGCGTTGAGGCGGTCACCGGCGAAGATACGCATCAGGTCGTCTTCGCAGGACAGGTAGAATTTCGAGGTGCCGGGGTCGCCCTGACGGCCGGTACGGCCGCGCAGCTGATTGTCGATACGGCGGCTTTCGTGGCGTTCGGTGCCGAGCACGAACAGACCACCGGCGCTGAGCGACTTCTGCTTGAGGTCGGCAATCTGGGTTTCGACCTCGGCCTTCTTGGCCAGCAGTTGCTCATTGGAGACGTTCGCGGCGCCTTCGCCCTGATCGTCGAGCCACTTCTGCACGCGCATGTCGACGTTACCGCCGAGCTGAATGTCGGTGCCGCGACCCGCCATGTTGGTGGCGATGGTCACCGCGCCGGGGACGCCCGCGTCGGCGATAATATGAGCTTCGTTTTCGTGGTGGCGCGCGTTCAGCACGTTATGCGGCACGCCTTTGCCCGACTTCTTGATGATGTCGTAGGCTTCGTCGCCCAGCTTGGCGCGTTCCTTCTTGTCGAGCTTAGTGAATTCCGGCTTCAGCACCTTCGCTTCGACATCGTAGGCATAGGTCTTGAGGTAGTCGGACAGGGCGTCGGATTTCTCGATCGAGGCGGTACCGACGAGGATCGGCTGACCGCGCACGAAGCAGTCGGCGACCTGATCGGCGATGGCCTTGAACTTTTCAGCTTCGGTGCGATAGACCTCGTCGTCGTAATCGACGCGCTGGATGGCGCGATGGGTCGGAACCTCGAGCACGTCCATCTTATAGATATCGCCGAATTCCGCCGCTTCGGTCGCGGCCGTACCGGTCATGCCCGACAGCTTTTCGTACATGCGGAAATAGTTCTGGATGGTCACCGAGGCCAGCGTCTGGTTTTCCGGCTGGATCGCCACGCCTTCCTTGGCTTCGATCGCCTGATGGAGGCCTTCGGACAAACGACGACCCTGCATCATGCGGCCGGTGAATTCGTCGATCAGCACGACTTCGCCGTCCTTGACGATATAGTCCTTGTTGATCGTGTAGAGGGTGTTGGCGCGCAGGGCCTGATTGGCATGGTGGACCAGTGAGACGTTGGCGGCATCGTAAAGACCGGCCGTGTCCTCGGCCAGATGGCCACCCGCCATCAGCATTTCTTCGAGACGCTCGGAACCGGCTTCCGACAGCAGAACCTGACGCTGCTTCTCGTCCAGTTCGAAGGTGTCCGGGTCCTGAATCAGTTCCTTGGTCAGGGCATCGAGGACCTTGTACAGCTCGGAGCGGTCTTCGGTCGGGCCGGAGATGATCAGCGGCGTCCGGGCTTCGTCGATGAGGATCGAGTCCACTTCGTCGACGATGGCGAAGTGGTGGCCGCGCTGGACCATTTCCTCGCGGCTGTAGACCAGATTGTCGCGCAGATAGTCGAAACCGAATTCGTTATTGGTGCCGTAGGTGACGTCCGAGGCGTAGGCCGCTTTGCGCGCGCCGGGCGACATGCCCGAGACGATGACGCCGGTCGACAGGCCAAGGAAGCGATAGACGCGGCCCATGAAGTCGGCGTCGCGCTTGGCCAGATAGTCGTTGACCGTAATCAGGTGCACACCCTTGCCGGTCAGGGCATTGAGGTAGACGGGCGCGGTACCGACCAGCGTCTTGCCTTCGCCGGTACGCATTTCAGCGATACCGCCCATATGCAGGATCAGGCCGCCGGTAAGCTGAACGTCGTAATGGCGCTGACCGATGGCGCGCCAGGCGGCTTCGCGCACGGTGGCGAAGGCCTCTTCGAGCAGGGAATCGAGTGAAGCGCCGTTGGCGATGCGCTCGCGGAACAGCACGGTCTGATGCGTCAGCTCCTCATCGCTCATCGCCTTCATCTTCGGCTCCATCGCATTGATGCGCGCCATGCGCGCCATCATCGATTTAACCTTGCGCTCGTTTGCGGAGCCGAACAGAGATTTGGCGAAAGCCAGCATGAGATACCCGACAATAAGAATTCAGCGATTTGCCCGTTAGTGTCCCGACCGTCCCTGATTTAGCGAAATATCAAGGTGTCACGGTTAAGAGCTATAAGGGCAAATAGGCAAAGCCTTGCGCTTTTCAAGCGCGGGGACTGACTTAAGCTTGCGCTGACGGTCTGTCAATGTAAGCTTGGCTCAGTATTATCCTTGGGACGGTCGTAATGGGGCTTAGGGCGAAGTTCGGACATTTTATCGCGGTGGCGGCGCTGACGCTCATGGTGGCGTCCTGTGACAAGCCCACGCTGGACGAACGTCCACCCGAACCCGGCGACGTCGCCGTGGCCCGTATCGACGGCCACACCATCTGGTCTTCCGACGTGCGTTACGAGGCCATTCAGCAGGGGCTGATCGGCGAAGGCGAGCCCTTCGACATTGCCTCTCCGCTGTTCCGGCGTACGCTTGAGGAGGTGATCGATCAGAAGCTTCTGGCCCGCGCGGCCCTGACCAAGGGGCTTGACCGTACCGATCTGGCGCAGCGGCGCATTGCGGCGGCCAAGGAAGATATTCTGGGACATATGCTGCTGGAATCGAGCGTCGATACGGCGATCGACGACAAGAAGGTCAAGGACCTTTACGACGAGCAGGTCAAGCTGGCGCAGAAGTCCGAAGAGGTGCGCGCGCGCCTGATCCTCGTCAAAACCAAGGAAGAGGCCGACAGCGTGCTGCGTCAGCTTCAGGGCGGCGGCCTGTTCGAGGCGCTGGCCATGGAACGCTCCATCGATCAGGCGACGCGCTTCAACGGCGGCGACATGGGCTATTTCACCACCGACGTCATCCCCGAAAGCTATCGCGGCGCGCTTTTGAACGCCAAGCCGGGGCAGATCGCCGGTCCGGTTCAGATCGACGGCGGCTGGGCGATCTTCAAGGTCGAGGAGCGCCGCCCGGAAGAGCCGATGACGCTTGAGGAGGCGCGCCCCAGCATCGTTTCGGCGCTTAAGCTCGAACAGGTGCGCGGCCTGCTGCAAAATCTGCGCGACGGCGCGCGGGTTGAATTCCTCGTCAAGGATATGGGCAGCGGCAATGACCGCGAACCGGCCTCGGCCCCTGCGGGCGCGGCGGGCAGCGATGCCTCGGCGGCGGGTGAAGACGAAGCCGATGAGGCCCCCGCCTCGGCATCGTCCTCTTCTTCGTCCTCAGCGTCGAAGGCAGCGGCCAAACCGGCGGCGAAGAAGACGTCTGATGCCGCCACATCGCGTCCACTGGCCTATTCCACGCCCCTGTCGCAGACTCAGGGCGGCACCCGTCTGATCGCGGTTTCGGAAAAGCCTGCCTCCTGAAAGAAGCGTCTTGCTGATAAGGGTCTTCACAGCGTCATGATTTGAGGTTAAGCCGCGCTTTTGATCCGCCCCATTGCCGGAGTAGCGCCCATGGCCAAGCCGCCCTCATCGACCGGAAAACCGACCGACACGACCGCTGCGACCGGTCATGAGCGTAGTCATGAGCGTACTCAGGCCCATACGCTGGGCGCGGCGCTTGATCCTTTGGCCAACGCCTTGAAAAAAGCCGTTCAGACCGGTGCGGAACTGGTCGGCGTCCATACGTCTGCCACGCCCGCGACGTCGGCAGAACCGGCGAAACCCGCCACGGGCAAGCCGGGTCTGGCCGTATCGCCGCTGGCCGTCGATCTGCCCTTCATGCCGCCGGTGAGCGGTGTTGAGATCGCCATCGCCCGCGCCGGTTTCTATAAGCACGTGCGCCCCGATCTTCTCGTGATGAATTTCGCCGAAGGCACGACGGCAGCGGGTGTGTTCACGCGCCATACGATTGGGTCGGCGCCCGTCGACTGGTGCAAGAAGCAACTGACCGTCAACGAGGGCAATGAGATCCGCGCGCTGGTCGTCAATGCCGGTTGCGCCAACGCCTTTACGGGCAAGCTGGGGGCCGATGCCGCGCGGCGCACCGCCGCGGCTGTGGCGCGCCGTCTGGATTGCCGTCAGCGCGATATTCTTCTGGCCTCGACCGGCGTCATCGGCGTGGTGCTGGACGACGCCAAGATTGCTGCGCAACTGCCGCTGATCGAAGAGTCGTTCAAGGCCGACGCCTGGCATGCGGCAGCTCAGGCCATCATGACCACCGACACCTTCCCCAAAGGCGCGTATGAAACCGCACTGATCGACGGTGTGGAGGTGAAGATCGCGGGCATCGCCAAGGGATCGGGCATGATCGCGCCGGACATGGCGACCATGCTGGCCTTTATCGTCACCGACGCGACCCTCAGCGCCGGCGTGCTGCAAAGCCTGCTGGGGCTTTATACGCGCACGACCTTCAACAGCGTCACGGTCGATGGAGACACCTCGACCAACGATACGGCGCTCTTGTTCGCCACGGGTGCGGCGGGGGCTCCGAAGATTTCCCGCGCGGGCGACAAGCGTCTGGCCGATTTCCGCGACAAGCTGGAAAAGGTCATGCACAGCCTCGCCACCCAGCTTATCCGCGACGGCGAGGGGGCCACCAAGTTCGTCAAGGTGACGGTGACCGGTGCGTCGTCGCCCGCTTCGGCGCGCACCATCGCCAAGTCGATCGCCGAAAGCCCGCTGTGCAAGACGGCGTGGGCTGGCGAAGACGCCAACTGGGGCCGGATCGTCATGGCCGTCGGCAAAACCGAGGAGCCGGTGGACCGCGACCACATCGCCATCCGCTTCGGCGACCTTGTGGCCGCAGAACATGGGGCGGTATCGCTGACCTATGACGAGGCAGCGATGAGCGCCTATATGAAGCATCAGGAACTGGAAATCAGCGTCGATGTCGGCATGGGGCGCGCCTCGGCGCACGTCTATACGTGCGACCTGACGCATGGGTATATTTCGATCAACGGCGACTACCGGTCATAAGCGCCATTCTTGGCCGATGGCTTCGCAGTCGTCGCTTGGCTGTATTCATATACAGCCGGCGCTAGCCGGCTATTATCTGCCTCAAATCTCTCGATTTTCGTCTGAGTAAGTATTTTGAGGGTAATATGAAAACCGTACTGGTCGTTGCGGCGGCTTTGATCGACAATGATGGTCGCGTGCTTATCGCCCAGCGCCCGGAAGGCAAGTCGCTGGCCGGGCAGTGGGAGTTTCCCGGCGGCAAGGTCGAAGCGGGCGAAACCCCCGAAGCGGCGCTGATCCGCGAGCTTGAGGAAGAGCTGGGCATCACCACCAGGGCTGCCTGTCTGGCGCCGTTCGTCTTCGCGTCTCATACCTACGAGACGTTCCACCTGCTGATGCCGCTGTACCTCATCCGTCGCTGGGAGGGCACGCCACAGACCAAAGAACATACGGCACTGAAATGGGTGAAGCCTAAGGATATGCGCGACTATCCCATGCCCCCGGCGGATCTGCCTCTGGTCGCCTATCTGAACGATTTTATCTGATAGTTTCTCCTCCCTGTTGCGGAGCAATGGGGAGGTGTCAGCGAAGCTGACGGAGGGGGATGGCGCTAAAGAAATAAGAGGCACGGGCCTTTGAAACTCATGCGCTACCCCCCTCCGTCAGTTCGCTGCGCTCACTGCCACCTCCCCATGCCTTCAGCATAGGGAGGAGATTAAAGCTTCCCCTCTTTCACCCCTAACGCATCCGCCAGTCGCACCTTCGCCGAGCCGGGACGCAGAGGTTTCTGCTGGCTTTCGTGCGGGGTCCAGCCCGACAGGGTGATGATCTCGAACGTCGCGCGCACGCCGCCCTCGGGGTGCGGATAGCGCTCCGTATAAAGCTCGAACGCGCGGCTTAAGATGGCCTTGTTCAGCCCCTTGCGCGGGCGATCGAACAGGATGTTGGTCTCGCCCATGGCCCGCAGGTCGCGCAGCAGGTTCAGGGGGTGAGCATAGCTGACCACCACCTTGTCCGTATCGACCACCGGCATGTTGAACCCGGCACGGCGCATCAGGTCGACGCAGTCCGGGCCTTCGGCAAACGGTGCGATGCGTGCGCCGGTGCCGCCACGAATGTCCAGTTCGGCCTCCATCAGGACGCTGCGGAGTTCGCGCAGGGTTTCTCCGCCGAATTGCGAGGCGATCAGCAGGCCATCGGGCCGCAGGGCGCGGCGCAACTGCACCAGCACGCCGGGCAGGTCGTTGGTGGTGTGAAAGGCCAGCGCCGACACCACCAGATCGAGCGTATGATCTCCGAAGGGCAGGGCTTCTTCGTCCAGTGCAATGGCGGGGCGATGACGTTCCGACAGGTCGCTTTCGATCAGGTAACCGATTTTGGCCGCAGCCTCAGGCGTTTGCGCCAATAACTCGCCGAAGCTGCCGTCGCGGCGGCCAATCTCCAGCGCCACCTCGAAGCGGCGATTGATGGCCGCCAGCGTGTCGAGCATGTCCTCGATGCTGCGGCGCTTGAGGAAATTGGCCGTCGCAAAATCACCCGCCGAACGGTCGAGGCGTTTCTGCAGCAGTTGACGATCAAAGAGGCGCGGTGTTGTCATGGGGTTGAAATAGGGGGTGGGGATGCGACTGTCCATAGGGGCGCTGAAAGAGTGGGCGCAAGCACAGGCGATCGGCCCGCGTCTTCGCGGCGGCGGGGCGTGGCTGCTCGATGCGCTGTATCCGCGCCAGCCGCTCAATCAGGACCCTGACCTGCGCGACTATGCCGGGGTGCGCGACCCCGTTCAGGCGGCAGGTCTGACGGCGGCAGACTGGGGCGCCATACGCTTTCTGACCGGTCAGGAATGCGACATGTGCGCGCGACCCTTCGAAGGCGGGCTGTTTCTGGGGGCCGGAGCGCTGTGCGATGCCTGTGCGCAAAAGCCATTTCCCTTTCGGCGCGGGCGGGCAGCCTGTCTCTACGACGATGCCTCCAAGGGGGTCATTCTGGCCTTCAAGCACGCCGACAGGCTCGATCTGCGCCCCCTGTTGTCGGGCTGGCTGTCGCGCGCCGGAGCCGAACTGATGGAAGAGGCCGATGTGGTCGTGCCTGTGCCGCTGCATTGGCGCAGATTGTTCCAGCGCCGCTACAATCAGGCGGCGGAACTGGCGCGGCCCTTTGCGCGGCGGTTCGGACGCGAGTTCATCCCCGATGCCCTGACCCGCACGCGTTATACCTCGGTTCAGCATAGCCGGGCGCGCACGAAGGCGGGCCGCCGCGAGGACCGTTTGGAGAATGTGAAGGGCGCGTTCGCCGTCACCGCTTCCGGGCGCAAGCGCGTTCGAGGGCGCAGGGTGGTGCTGATCGACGATGTGTTCACGTCGGGGGCGACCCTGTCGGCCTGCGCGCAGGTGCTGCTCGAGGCCGGGGCGCGCTCGGTCGATGTGCTGGTGCTGGCCCGCGCGGTTCCCTCGGTGGATGCCTGATTCCCCTCTCCATTGCTGCACAACAGGGAGGAGAGGGGCGTGTCTTTAAAAGCTATAAGCTCTTGCCTATATGATGGTTTGTGACAAGGTTGCGTTTTGACTGTGAACCCCATGCCGAATATCGAAATCTACACCAAGCCCTACTGCCCCTATTGCGAGCGCGCCAAGGCGTTGCTGGACGCCAAGGGCGCCACGTACAAGGAAATCGTCGCCTCGGCCGATCCGGACCTGCGTCGGGAAATGAATGAGCGCTCAGGCCGCAGCACCTATCCGCAAATCTTTATCGATGGCCTGCATGTCGGCGGCTGCGACGATCTGGTGGCGCTGGATTCGCGCGGCGGGCTCGATCCCCTGCTGACGGCCTGAGGGCGCGGACCTATGTCCCAGACGCTTAAGGTTGCGCTCATCCAGTTGACGACGCCTGCCGATCCGGCGCGCGCCTTCGAACACCTGAAGCCGCTCTATGAAACGGCGGTAGCGGCGGGTGCGCAGCTTATCCTGACGCCGGAATGCTCGAACCTGATGGAGCAGCGCAAGGATCAGAAGGCGAAGGTGGTGACGACGCTGGAGGTTGATGCTTGCGCAGCGGGGGTGAAGGCGCTGGCCAAACGCTATCGCATACCGACGCTTCTGGGCTCGGTCATCGTGCGTTCGCCCGAAGACGCAGACGGGCGCGCGGTCAACCGTACCCTCTATTTCGACGCCAATGGCGATGAGGCGGCCTATTACGACAAGATCCACCTGTTCGACGCCACCACGCCCAATGGCGAGGTCTACCGCGAATCCGCAGGCGTCTGCGGCGGCGGGCGGGCGGTGATTGCGCCGACGCCGTGGGGCGGACTGGGCCTGACCATCTGCTACGATGTGCGTTTCGGCTATCTGCACCGCGCGCTGGCGCAGGCGGGAGCGTCGATGATCGCCGTGCCTGCCGCCTTCACCGTGCCGACGGGGCAGGCGCACTGGGAGGTGCTGTTGCGCGCCCGCGCCATCGAAACGGGCTGTTTCGTCTTTGCCCCCGCGCAGGGCGGGCAGCATGAGGACGGTCGCAAGACCTGGGGCCATTCGATGGTCATCAATCCGTGGGGCGAGGTGGTGGCGCGGCTTGACCACGACCATCCGGCGGTGCTGATGGCGGAGATCGATCTGGCCGAGGTTGCACGCGCCCGCACGGCCATTCCGCAGTTGCAACACGACAAGGCCTTTGTACGCGTATGATCCGCTATGCCCTCAGATGCGAGTTCGCGCACGAATTCGAGGCGTGGTTCTCGAATTCCGCCGCCTTCGACGAGCAGCAGGCGAGGGCGCTGATCGAATGCCCGCATTGCGGCAGTTCGCACGTCGAAAAGGCCATTATGGCCCCGATGGTGCGCACCTCCGAAACCGTGGAAACGCGGCAGGCCGACGCCAAGAAAGCCATGGCCGAGGCGATGCATCGCATCCGTAGCCACGTGGAGCAGAATTTCGACTATGTCGGCGAAGGCTTCGCGCGCGAGGCCCGCGACATGCACGAAGGGCTGACGCCGGAACGCCCCATCTATGGCGAGGCCAGCCGCGAAGAGGTGCGTGAACTGATCGACGACGGCGTACCCGTCGCGCCCTTACCCCTGCCCGCGGGCGAAGTCCCAAAGCCCAAGGCGTTGAATTAAGGCTGGGAATTTAAGACTCGGCTTTAACGCTTTATTGGCCGGGCTCTTGCATAAAGCGGGTGTAGCGTTTTGCGGGAGCTCGCCATGAAACACCCTTTGCTGATTGCCGCTTTGCTGGCGACGCCTGCCATGGCCGCCGATGCGCCGGTGAACCCGCTGTCGAAGGAGCCCTTCTACGCCGCCATCGTCAAGGATGCGGGGCGTCTGAAGGGGCGCAGCGAAAGCTTCGGCAAGGCCCCTTCGCTGAGTCTCCTCTCGTCATCGGCTTTTAAATCCTACGCCCGCGATATCCGCCAGCTTTCCGAGCGGAACCTGAAGGGGCATATGGACCTCAAGGCGCGTGGCACGGACAATGACCTGAAATGCGTGCTGAAGGGCGTGTCGGTCGATCTGCCGCTCAAACTGGAGGCGATCGAGGCGTCGAAGACGCCGGAAGCGCTAAAGGGCGCTTTTGACGATATGGCCTATCTGCTGGAAGACAATATCGACGTCATCGTCACGCCTGCGACGGCGGATTCGGGGCTCGACTGCGTGATCGAGTTCGGGAACTCGTAAGGTCTTATTGGCTGACGCGAAATCACTTCCTCAAAACCTTCACCACATCCTTTGTGCTGAGCATCTGCCCCAGCACCACGGGATCGGCATTATTGCGCCCGTAATAGACGTAGAGCGGCACGCCTGAGCGGCCATTCTGACTGAGATACTGCGAAATTGCCGCATCCTGATTGGTCCAGTCGCCGACCATATAGACGGTGCCCGTGTCTTTGAGCGCGTCGTAGAAGGCTTTGGTTTCGAACACCAGCCGCTCATTGACCTTGCACGTAACGCACCAGGCGGCGGTCAAGTTGACCAGCACCGGTTTACCCTCGGCGCGCAACTGCGCGATGCGGGCGGTGGAAAAGCGGTCGAAGGGGGCTTCGGGGGAATCCGCCTGATCCGCGTCGGCCTGTGGACCGGTGACGTGCATGGCCGCCCCCAGACCGGCGATGACCACGGCCATGACGACAAAGGTAAGGCGCAGGACGTTGGGCATGGGGCGGGGCCATTGGGGACGCCAGAGGCCGACGGTCAGAAGTCCAAGCGCCATGATCAGGGCAAACAGGCCCCATCCGGAGACCTGCTGGGCGAAGACCCATGCCATCCACGCGACCGCGGCGTACATGGGCAGGGCCAGAACCTGCCTCAGGCGGTCCATCCATGGCCCCGGACGCGGCATCCGACGGGCCACGGCGGGAACAGTGGTAATCAGGAAGGTCAGGGCTACCACCGGCAGGGCAAAGCCGAGGCCCAGAGCGAAGAAGATGATAAAACTGATCAGGCCGCCCTGCGCCAGCGCCACACCGATAGCGGTGGCCATGAAGGGGGCGGTGCAGGGAGCCGCGACCACCACAGCCAGAACGCCGGTCAGCAGCGCGCTCAGGTCGGGGTGCGTGGCGGGCAGCCGACCTCCGGCCAGGGTTTGCAGGTTCGATCCGACCTGAAACAGGCCGGACATATTGAGCGCCACGGCCAGCAGCAGCAGGGACAGCCCCGCCGTCACCCATGGCGACTGAAGCTGAAAGCCCCAGCCGAGCGCCGAGCCGAGCCAGCTCAGCGCCAGCCCCAGACCGGCAAAGCTGATCAGCACGCCCAGACCGTAAAAGAGCGACTCGCGCCGACCTGTGCCGCCATCGTGGCCGGCCTTGGCCAGCGCCATCAGCTTCATCGACAGGACCGGGAAGACGCAGGGCATCAGGTTGAGGATCAGCCCGCCCGCAAAGGCCAGCCCGATAGCCGTAAGTATGGCCACAAGATTTATGGCGGGCTTCACCTCAGGCGGTGCCCCCAGACCCCGGGCGGCGGCGGGCGGCGTCCCCTTGGCAATGCGGACCTGATAGGCATGGCCGGAGGCGAAGCGGATCACCCCTTCGAAGGGACCTTCGATGGCGTCCTTCGTCTTCAGCGACAGGGTAAAGCCCTGCGGCCCCAGTTCGATGGCCTGCCTGGCCGAAGGATCGATCAGGCCGCCGCGAACGGGGAACAGATAGGCCCCGCCGGGATGGGCGAAATCATTTGCCGCCGCCGGATCGCCCGGCGCGAGGACGCCGAGTGTCAGGGTGTCGTCCGATACGGCATAGGCCCCGTTAACCGCCAGCGGCACGGGCAGGGCGGCGCGCGCCTTCTTAAAGTCATTAAGCGCTTCAGGTCTGGCGGTGATTTTCAGATCGAGCGTCAGTTCGACCGCTTCCGGGACGCAGACCTTTTCGCAGACAAGGAAGTCGACGCGCGCGCGGATCGGCAGGACGCCGTCCTTAAGTGGAGAGTGGTTGGTGATCTGCGTCAGCAGCGTCGTCTCGCCGCTGTAGCCGAAATTGGTCAGCCCCATATAGGGTTGAAGTTCCGGGGCGGGAAAGACGAGGTCCGAGGCGCTAACGCCGTCGGGCAGTATCCATGTCACCACGGGCGCAAGGCCGGTGTCGCCGGGATTACGCCAATAGGTATGCCAACCCTTGAGCGGTGTATGACGGATGGCCAGCCACACCTGACGATCCGGGGCGGCGGTGGTTTCGGCGATCAGTTCGGTGGTCAGGTGCGCGGTCTTTACCGGTCCCGCATGGGCCGCCGTGCAAAGGGTAAGGAAGGCAAGGACCGACGCGAGGAATTTGAACACGCTGTCACCAGAAACAGGCCCCGCTCTCTGAGAGGGAGGCGGGAAATTACAGGTTCACATTTAACTTTCTGGCCAGAGCCAGTACTTCGGAGCGCAGCGAACCGTAGGACGAGCCTGTCATCTTATGGATGGCGCGCGCAGCCTGTTCGCGGTCGAGCGACAGGATCATGCGCTTGACCTGCCCCAGCCCGGCGGGCGGCATGGACAGGCGCGTGAAGCCGAGCGCGATCAGCACGAAGGCCTCCAGCGGCTTGCCGGCGATTTCACCGCACACCGACACTGGGGTGCCGGATTCATCGGCGGCGCGCTGGATCGACGACAGGGCGCGCAGCATCGGCGGCGACAGCACGTCGTAGCGGTCGGACATGCGCGGATTGGTGCGGTCGGCGGCGAACAGGTACTGCGTTAGGTCGTTGGTGCCGACGCTGGCAAAATCGACCATGGGCAGAAGGGCATCGAGGTGCCACAGAAGCGACGGGCATTCGATCATCGCGCCGACGCGCAGGACTTTGGGCAGGGCGCGGCCACGGCGGCGCGCCCACTGGCATTCGATATCGACCAGTTCGCGCGCCTGACGGAATTCGTCGACCGAGGCGACCATGGGGAACATGATGCGCAGTTCGCGCCCGGCAGCGGCGGTGACCAGCGCGCGCACCTGCATACGCAGCAGGGCCGGACGGTCGAGGCCCATACGGATGGCGCGCCAGCCCAGAGCCGGGTTTTCCTCGCGCTCGGTTTCCATGTAGGGCAGGATCTTGTCGCCGCCCAGATCGAGCGTGCGGAAGATGACCGGTTTATCGCCCGCCGCGTCCATCACGCGCTGGTAAAGCTCGGTCTGACGTTTCAGGCGCGGCAGGTCCTCGGACACCATGAACTGAAATTCGGTGCGGAACAGGCCGATACCTTCGGCGCCGGTCTCCTGCATGATCTCAAGGTCGAATTCGAGACCGGCATTCATCAGCAGGCTGATGCGATGGCCGTCGCGGGTGATGGCTTCGACGTCCTTGAGCTTATCGAATTCGGCGCGACGCGCGGCCCGCATATCCATGCGTGAATGGGCGGCGGCCAGAATGTCGGGGCGGGGGCGCAGGTAGGCTTCGCCGGTTTCGCCGTCGACAATGACGGTGTCGCCCTGATTGACCTTGTCGCGCAGGGCATTGAGCCGCCCGACACAGGGGATTTGCAGGGCGCGCGCGACGATGGCGGCGTGGTTGGCGGCGGAGCCTTCCTCGAGGAGGATGCCCTTGAGCTTCTTACGGTCGTATTCCAGAAGATCGGCGGGGCCGAGGTCGCGCGCCACCAGAATGGCGTCGTCCGGGATTTCACGCGCCACCGTATTCTTGCCCGCCAGTACGCGCAAAAGCCGGTTGCCGAGGTCTTCGAGATCGTGCAGGCGCTCGCGCATATAGGCGTCGCGGGCATTGTTGAGGCGGGCGCGCTGTTCGTTGCGCACACGCTCCACGGCGGCTTCGGCGGTCAGGCCCGAACGCACGGCCTCGACCAGATTGCGCGTCCAGCCTCGGTCGTGGGCGAACATGCGATAGGTTTCGAGCACGTCGAAGGTCGGCCCGGCCAGACCGTGCTGGCCTTCGAACATCTGATCGATCTGATCGCGCAGATCGCCGATGCCCTTGAGCAGGCGGGCCTCTTCGGCGATGGCGTCGTCCGACAGCAGGTGATCCGGCGTCACCGGAACTTCGTGCAGGACGACGATGCCGATGGCGATGCCGTCGGCGAAGCTCGACCCCTTGAGCCGTTCCGGGCGCTGAGGGGCGATTTCGATGTCTTTGAGTTCGTCGAACCCGATCAGGTCGCCTGCCGAAACCATTTCAGCCAGCACCATGGCGATGATCTGAAGGTCTTCGACCTCGTCCTCGCCATAGTTGCGCATGGCCATGTTCTGCACGACCAGAACGCCGATGGTGCGCCCGCCGCGCAGCAGCGGCACGCCGAGGAAGGCATTATAAGGGTCTTCGCCGGTTTCCGGACGATAGGAGAAGCTGGGGTGCGACGGCGCGTCGTTGAGGTTCAGCGGCTGGCCCGAACGGGCCACTTCGCCGACCAGACCTTCGGACAGGCGCAGACGGGTGTTGTGCACGGCGGCGCGGTTGAGGCCTTCGGTGGCGAACAGCTCAAGCTCTTCGGAGGTGCGGCGCAGATAGATGGAGCAGACTTCGGCGATCATCGACCGGGCGATGATTTCCACCACGCGGTCGAGACGGGCCTGAGCGCTGGAGCCATCGGCCATGACTTCGCGGATCTGCCGAAGCAGTCCGCGCTGACCGCGTGCACCCTGTACCAGACTTGGACTCAACGCTTTAAGGCTCCCCATAATCCGTTTGCCTTTCCGGATCATAGGAAAAGCCGTTGCGCGCTGTCTATAGAGACGTGCCGCGCAAGACAAGTCACGAACGCTTTATGGGGTCACAAGCCGGAAACAATCGGACGTGAAAGGCCGGTAGCGCTTAGGCCACCAGCGTTTCGACGCGGCGTTTCACCTCACCCGAGGCTTCGGAAATCGAGGCGAAGGCGGTGGAAATGTGGTTGAGGCTGTGCTCGATTTCACCGACCGCGCCGACCGCTGAATGCATATTGCTGGAAATTTCGCTGGTCACGGTGTTCTGCTGCTCGATGGCCGAGGCGACGGCCACCACATTGTCGAGCACCGAGGTCATCAGGGAAGTGACCTGCTCCAGTGCAGCGGCCACATCCGTCGAAATGGTCTGCATCGAGGCGATTTCCTGCGCGATGCGCGCCGAAGAGGCCGCCGACTGATTGGCCAGAGACTTGACCTCCGAGGCGACGACGGCAAAACCCTTGCCCGCTTCGCCCGCGCGCGCCGACTCGATGGTGGCGTTGAGCGCCAGCAGGTTGATCTGGCTGGCGATGTCCTGAATGAAGGTGACGACGTTGCTCATGGCGGTGGCACTGTCGGTCAGACGTCCGGCAGAGGCCTGAACCTTACCGGCCTGAGCGAAGGCGGTTTCCACCGAGTTGCGGGCCAGCGACATGTTCTGGCTGATTTCCTGCACGCTCTGGCGCAGTTCTTCGGCAGCCGCCGCCACGGAGTTGACGATGGAGCCGGTTTCGGTCGACGCGCCGGCGGCGCCGCTGACCATTTCGTTGGCCGTAACGATACGGGTGACCACGTCGCCGAGGTCGGTGTTGATTTCGACGGACAGCTGGTCGTTATTCAGGCGCTTTTCGATTTCGGCGGTGGTGTCGACGGCGAACTTCACCACCTTCACGACCTGCCCGGCTTCATCGACGATGGGGTTATAGGTCGCCTGAATGTAGACCAGACGTCCGCCCTTGGCCAAACGCTTGAAATTGGCGGATTTGAACTCACCGGCGCGCAGATCGGCCCAGAAGCGCGCATAGTCCGCAGACCCCGCATATTCAGGCTCGCAGAACAGGCGGTGGTTCTGCCCTTTCAGGTCTCTGGCCGAATAGCCCATGACCTTCAGGAAGTTTTCATTGGCGTTCAGAATCTGGCCGTCCGGGCTGAATTCGATGATGGCCTGAGAGCGGCCGAGGGCATCAATCTTGCCCGCCGCGTCGATTTCCGTTTCTTTGGCGGCGGTGATGTCGAAGGCGACCTTCATGACGCGCACCACCTTCCCGGCGTGGTTGCGCACCGGCATGTAGGAGGCCTGAAGCCAGAGACGCGAACCGTCCTTGCGGATACGGGCGAAGGACTGGGTTTGCGGATGTCCGGCTGCCAGATCGGCCCAGAAGCGGCGATAGGCTTCGCTTTGGGCGTAGGCCGGTTCGCAGAACAGCGAATGGTGACGGCCGGTGATCTCGCTGAGGCGATAGCCGGTGGTTTCAAGGAAAATGTCGTTGGCGGTGAGGATGTCGCCCTGCGGCGAAAACTCGATCATCGCCATCGAACTGTTGAGCGCCTGAAGCGCGTCCGACTGAGAATTGCCCCGGAATGCCTGGAACATGCGTTTTCCCTTAACCAAACCTTGTTACGTCAAGGTGGCAGGGAGTTCTAAACAGAGTTTTAATTTTTAACGTCTTCCGTGCAATTTGTAAACGTTTTCCCTCAATATGTTTAGTGTGTCATGTTACCGCAGGATGTGTGCGTAAATGGTTACACATCCGGGGGTTTAGCGGTAATGGGTGGCATTAAGGCGCGAAAAAACCGCGTGCGGGAAATCGCACGCGGTTTTGAGGTATTATAATGCTTCGGTCTCTCGACTTACTGACCGATCTTATCCAGTTCGTAAGCCGCATGGAGCGCGCGCACGGCCAGTTCGGTATAGGCTTCGTCGATCAGGACCGAAATCTTGATTTCCGAGGTCGAGATGACCTGAATATTGATGCCCTTTTCCGAAAGAGCCTGGAACATGGTCTGAGCGACGCCCGTGTGCGAGCGCATGCCCACGCCAACGATCGAAACCTTGGCAACGTTCTCATCGACCTTGATGGCGTCAAAGCCGATCTCGGCCTTGGCGGCTTCCATGATCTCGGCGGCGGCCTTGGCGTCGCGGCGGCCGACGGTGAAGAGCTGGTTGGCGTACTCGCCCGAGCGCTTTTCCGACTGGACGATCATATCGACATTGATATTGGCTTCGGCCAGCTTCGAGAAGACGGCGGCGGAGACGCCGACCTTGTTCGGCAGGCCCAGAAGGGTGATCTTGGCTTCATCACGGCTGAAGGCCACGCCGGAAACAATATGCTTTTCCACGATTTCGTCCTCGTCGCACACGATGGTGCCCTGATCGATGTTTTCGCCGGGTTCGACGAATGAAGAGAGTACGCGCACCGGCACGCGTTGGCCCATGGCCAGTTCGACCGAGCGGGTTTGCAGCACCTTGGCCCCCAGAGAGGCCATTTCGAGCATTTCCTCGAAGGAAATCTTCTTCAGGCGGCGCGCCTTGGCTTCGACGCGCGGGTCGGTGGTGTAGACGCCGTCGACGTCCGTATAGATGTCGCAGCGGATGGCCTTGACCGCGGCAGCGACCGCCACGGCTGAGGTATCCGAGCCGCCACGGCCCAGCGTGGTGATGCGGCCCGATTCGGTAACGCCCTGGAAGCCCGGAACGACGACGATCTGACCGGCATCCAGCGCGGTTTCCAGCTTGGCGGGCGGGATGTCGAGGATGCGCGCCTTGCCGTGCACGTCGGAGGTGATGATCGGCACCTGCCAGCCCATCATCGAGATGGCATCATACCCCATATTGCGGAGCGTCATGCTGAGGAGGCCAGCCGTGACCTGCTCGCCTGAGGCGACGACGACATCGTATTCGTCGTCGCCTTCGATGGCTTTGCCTGTGGCCTTGCCCGCGCCATCGGTCCACGCGACCAGTTCATTGGTTTTGCCGGACATGGCCGATACGACCACCGCCACCTTATGGCCGGCGTCGGCTTCGGCCGCCACCAGGCGGGCGGCCCTGCGGATGCGTTCAAGGTCGGCCATCGAGGTGCCGCCGAACTTCATCACTAAACGCGTCATTAAACCGTCTTTCTCTCTTGCGAGGGCATGAACAGTACGGGTGAGTACTATTTATTTTGGGGACGCTTTAATGCGGCATATCCGCCCTGTGAAGTATTTTTGCGAAAAAATCGCATACGGGCGATGCTTTTTGGGCTATTCCGACGGGTTAGACGGCTGTTTTCGGAGCGGGACATGACCAGAGCGGCAAAAAACCAAGCAAAATCAGTTGCAGATGAGACGGATTTGGCCATGCCTGCCCCGGCCGGTCCCAGTATAGACGCCGCAGATGTGGCGCGCTTTTCGGCGCTGGCCGCCAAATGGTGGGACCCGAAGGGCGAGTTCGCGCCGCTGCACAAATTCAATCCGAACCGGGTGCGTTTCATCCGTGAGACGGCGGTCGGTCATTTTCTGCGCGACCCGCGGGCCGTCGCACCGTTTGACGGGCTGACGCTGATCGACATCGGTTGTGGCGGCGGCTTGCTGTCCGAGCCGATGAAGCGCATGGGCTTCGATGTTACGGGGCTGGATGCGTCCGAGCGCAATATCGGCACGGCGAAGGCCCACGCCGCCGAGGTCGGGCTCGATATCCGCTATATGGCCCAGACCGTCGAGCAGCGGGCCGCTTCGGGTGAGGCAGGCTTCGATGTCGTGCTGTGCATGGAGGTCATCGAACACGTCAATGACCCCGAAAGCTTCCTGAAAACCTGCGCTTCGCTGGTGAAGCCGGGCGGCCTGCTGTTTCTGGCGACGTTGAACCGCACGCTGAAGGCTCATGCTCTGGGCATCGTCGCGGCGGAATACGTCCTGCAATGGGTGCCCAAGGGGACGCACGACTGGAACAAGTTCCTTAAGCCCGAAGAAATTCTGAGCTTCCTCGACGGCACAGGCCTGACGCCCGATCCGGCGGTAGGGGTGAGCTATAACCCTTTCACCGCCACATGGTCCCTTTCAAACGACACCGGCGTCAACTATATGATCGTTGCACGGCGGGACGTATCGTAGTTCCGTAAGCCGTCCCTTCCCCTTGCCCCGTTTACGGGGAGAGGGTGGCGCAAGGCGCCGGGTGAGGGGGTGACCCCACACTCTTATCTCTTAACTCCCCCCTCACCCCAACCCTCTCCCTCAGGGAGAGGGGGAGGCTGTAATGACCGACACCGACCTGACCCTTGTTTCCGCCTGGAAAGGCGCTCAGACCCGCCTCAAGGCTGCGAACATCGATTCCCCGGCCATCGACGCGCGCCTGCTTCTGGAGGCCGCTACCGGCTTTACCCGTACCGACATCCTGACCGATCCGTATAAGCTTCTGACGGTTGAGCAGAAGACGACGCTGGACGACTATCTGACGCGCCGGGAAAAGCGCATTCCGGTGGCGCGTATTCTGGGCCGCAAGGGCTTCTGGAAGCTTTTGTTCACCCTGAGTCCGCACGTGCTGGTGCCGCGTCCGGAAACGGAGTGCATCGTCGATATGATCCTCAAGACGACCGAAGAAGGGCAGGCCTTTACGCTGGCCGATCTGGGGGTCGGATCGGGTGCGATCCTCCTGTCGGTTCTAAGCGAGCGTCCGGCGGCGAAGGGCCTGGGGACGGATGTCTCCGAAGACGCTCTGGCCGTGGCGCGCGACAACGCCGCCAGTCTGGGGCTGGCCGGACGTGCGGCACTGCTGCGGACGTCGTGGGCAGCGGGTCTCGAAGACGCCAGCTTCGATTTCGTGGCTTCTAATCCGCCCTATATCCGCAGCGACGTGATTCCGACGCTGGACCCGGAAGTGCGTGAACATGATCCCTATCTGGCGCTGGATGGCGGCGAATCGGGTCTGGATGCCTATGAAGCCATGATTCCCGACGCCTACCGTATCCTTAAACCCGGCGGTACGGCCTGGCTCGAAATCGGCTACGATCAGTCCGCAGCGGTCGAGGCGCTGATGAAAAAAGCCGGATTCTTCAACGTGGTGACGTTCAAAGACCTGTCGGATCTGCCGCGCATCGTCATCGGGCAGAAGATCGGCTTCTAGAACGGAATGATTTCTAATGGAATCATTCCGTTCAAGCCGCCATTGAGGCGGCGGCCAAGGTGGCGTAGCCACCGCCCGGCGAGGGACTAAAAAGTTCTGATCATTATGCTTCTGGCAAAAAACATAATGATCAGAGCCGGTCTTTGTCCGGAAATTCGATGTCCATAAAGATTTTCCTTGGAAATGGCGGCGATTGGCGCTAACAGTAAAGCGTCTCCCGCCATCATGGACTGATTGCCGGACGGTTTTGCCGCTTCCGAGATCACGCACGGACGAAAGCGTTTGTGCTCCGGGTATGGAAACAGGGAAAGACCCTGAGTGTTTGCGTAAAGCGGCTAAAAAAGCCCGATGCAGACCACAGTGTGAACCCTTAAAACGGCACATTTTACACACACGCAAAACATCCGGTTCACAAAAGGCTCTGACTTCATCGTCGACAAGAGCCTGCGGCAAACAAGAACAGAATTGCCCCACCCGCAAGTCATGGGAGCGGGGCCTTTGGCCTAACGGTACGTAGCATGAAAGATTTTCGGGGTATGAAGCGGCAACGCAGCCGCAATCGCAAGCCCTCCGGTAACCAGAACAATCCCAACCGCGCCTATGAGTCGAACGGGCCGGACGGGGCAAAGGTTCGCGGTAACGCGCAGACCATCTATGAAAAGTATCAGCAGCTTGCCCGCGACGCCAATTCGTCGGGCGACCGGGTGCTGGCTGAAAACTATCTGCAGCACGCTGAGCACTATTTCCGCCTGATCCGTCAGATGCAGCCGCAGCGTCCGGTGTCGGAATTCCTGCAGCGCGACCCGTTCAACACGGGCTTCGACTTCGATGAGGATTTCGACGCCGAAGTGGAGACCCCGGAAGCGGCTGAAACCGAGGCCCCTGAGGCTGAGGGCGGCGAAGGCGACGCCCCGCGCTACGACAACCGTCGCGACCGCGACCGCGATCGGAACCGTGATCGTGATCGGGGTGAACAGCGCGACCGTGATCGTGACCGTTCGAACGGCAATAATGGCGATCGCGATGCGAATGGCGACGGTGAGCCGCGCCGCCGCGAAAGCCGTCGTGAACGTTATGAGCGCCGCCGCAACCAGCGTCTTCAGGATCAGGAAGTGGCGGTGGGTGCCGGTCAGATTGCCTCGACCGATCCGATCAGCACCGCCCCTGTTTCAGAGACGCCTGTTGCCGGGTTTGAGGTTGTAACGCCTCAGGCCGACCCCATCACGCCCGAGGCTGAGACCGCGTCCGTGCAACCCGAAGCGCGTAGCCGTGGTCGCCGTCGCAATGTGGAAACCGAAGCGGCCGATGACGGCCATCTGCCGGCCTTCCTGCGCGCGCCGGCACCGGTTGCCGCTGAGGCAGAACCCGCTGAGGCTGCTGGTGAAGAGGGGGAAGCGCCCAAGCGCCGCACCCGCCGCAAGAAGTCGGAAGAGGCTGAGGCCTGATCCCGCAAAAAGCGCTCCGGTGACGGGGCGCTTTTTTTGTAGGGGGGCATGATGGCAAAACGTAAAAAGCATAAATGGGTCGCCGGAGACGTGTTCCGCGTCACCCTCAGCGACGGGTCTTATATCCTCGGGCAGATCCTCAGCTTTGAAGAGCTGGCGCTGTGGAGCTATGTTTGCGCGCTGAGCGGCAGGCGGTTCGGTGCGGATGAAGAGGCGGGCCCGGCCGATTTCAATCAGGGCGATATCCTTTCGGTCATCTTCATAGACGGCCGCTTCGATCATCCGTCCTTTACCTATGCGGGGTCCGCAACGCCCATGGATTTCAGGCGTTTTCTGGATATAGCGCCGCTGCGGAAGACGGGCTTTATCGGTGCGAAGATCTATGGCTGTGCCGTGGTCATGGATTTCCTGAACAGCTATTTCGGTCTCGACTTCTGGGATCAGTATCTGGAGCCGGACTATTTTCAGACCATGCTGCTGCCGCACGTCGCCCTGCCTGAGGGGCTGCGTTACAGCAAGCGGTGAGCGCGGCTCTTCTCTTATCCGGCCTGTCTCTTATCCGGCTTGTCTGTGGACGCTGTTTGCTTTAATCGCGCAGCATGACCGAAAACGCCCCCAATTCCGCCGAAACCTCCGAATTTGACCTTGCAGACTTCAGGCCCGAGGCGCGCGCGCCGCGCGGCTTCGCCGATAAGCGTGCGTCTCAGATCGCTATCGAGCGCCGCCTGATCGCCAATGTGTCGAAGGTGTACGAATCCTTCGGTTTCGAGGCGCTGCAAACCTCGGCGTTTGAATATGCCGATGCGCTGGGCAAGTTCCTGCCCGATGCCGACCGTCCCAATGTCGGCGTCTTCTCCTTGCAGGACGACGATGATCAGTGGATGGCGCTGCGTTACGACCACACCGCGCCGCTGGCCCGGTTTGCCGCGCAAAACTGGGAAACTCTGCCCAAGCCTTTCCGCCGCTACGCCTTCGGGCCGGTCTGGCGCAACGAAAAGCCGGGGCCGGGGCGTCTGCGTGAATTCATGCAGTGCGACGCCGACACCGTCGGCACCGACCGGCCTGAGGCGGATGCCGAAATCATTGCGCTGGCGGTGGCGGGTTTTAAGGCCAATGCCCTGCCCAGCGTACTGAAGATCAATAACCGTAAGCTGCTCAACGGGCTTCTGGCGTCGCTTGGCGCGGAAACCCCGGCACAGCAGATGGGCATTATGCGCGCCATCGATAAGATGGACCGGCTCGGTCTCGAAGGCGTCGCTCAGTTGCTGGGCGGCGGACGCAAGGACGAATCGGGCGATTTCACCAAGGGTGCGGGGCTGAACGACGCGGCCATTGCCGCCGTTCTGGACTTTGTCGGCGCCGGGCGCGATGCGTCGGGCGGTCAGGCCGAACGCGGCGCGGTGCTGGAAAAGCTGGCGGCGGTGCTGGGCGGCACGGCGGAAGGGCAGGCGGGTCTTGAGGACCTGTCGCGCATCTCTACGGCGCTGAGCGGTCTGGGCGTGTCCGAAGCCGAAGCCATTTTCGATCCGTCGATCGTGCGGGGCCTGGAATATTACACCGGTCCGGTTTTCGAGGCCGAGCTGCTGATGGAAACCCGCGACGAGAAGGGCAATCTTGTGCGCTTCGGTTCGGTCGGCGGCGGCGGGCGTTACGACGACCTCGTGGCACGGTTTACCGGTGAGCGCGTCCCGGCGACGGGCTTTTCGTTCGGTGTGTCGCGTCTGGCGGCGGCGCTGGCCCTGGCGGAAACCGGTGAGCTTCAGCCGGTGCGCGGGCCGATCGTCATCATCGCCTTCTCCGAATCGGACATGGGCGATTATTTCAAACTGGCGGCGGATATCCGTGCGGCCGGGCTGGCGGTTGAGGTCTATCTCGGCCGGTCGGGTATGAAGGCGCAGATGAAGTACGCCGACCGTCGTCTGTCGCCTGCGGCGGTGATGCTGGGCGGCGATGAGCTGGCCAACGGCACCGTAACCATCAAGGATCTGGATCAGGGCCGCCTTCTGGCCACGCAGATTACGGATAACAAGGCCTGGCGCGAAGGGCGTCCGGGGCAGGTGACCTTACCAAGGGCAGAAGCGATCAACCATCTGAAATCCATAGTTAATCCGGACTGAGGTTGACGATGGGTCAACAATGACATCGTTGTCAGAAAAATTAATGAAATTTATATTTTTTGACATGCCCGTGTTCTGACAAAAATATTTTTGACGTTGCGCGATAAAAGCGTTGACACAGCCACGGAAAAGCTGTTTTCTCCGTCCTCAAGAGAACGGAACTTCGCCAGAGAGATGAAGTCAGTTCCCGGCGTTTCGGGGAGGAAACGCCTGCTTAATAAGGAAAAGGCCCGGCAATGCATATCCCCCATGCCGGGCCTTTTTCTATGCCTGTAACCCGCCACTGCGGGCAGGGTTAATTTTGACCACATTGTCAATTTATTTCGTCGCGCTCAGATCGGCGCATGCGGCGCGCACCAGCCAGCGAATCTGCTGAGCCAGCGCCTGAGGCGGTACGGCGATCAGCCGCTCTTCCAATCCGACAAAAACAATACCATGCACGGCCGAAAACAGGGTGCGCGCCACCAGCAGCCGCGCCTCGTCAGAAGCCTGTGGCATAAGGGCGATCATGGGGGCGTTCATGTGACGGAAGAGGCCGAGTTGCGCCTGAACGTTCCATTCAGGCAGGGCCGGGTTTTTCAGCCGCATCTCGAACAGGGCGCGCCATAATTGAAGATTGCCGCGCGCAAAGTCGAAATAGGCCAGCGCGATGGCTTCGAGGGTTTGCGCCGGCTCATTATCCGCAGCGGAGGTGGCCCCGGCTTCGAGGGCGGCATCGAGGCGGCCCATGGTGCGTTGCGCCAGCCTCAGCATCAGGTCGTCCATGTCGGCGACGATATTATAAAGCCCCCCCAATGCGACGCCGATATCCCCGGCCAGCTCCCGCGCCTTCAGCGCGCCGACGCCGTCTTCGCAGATACGTTTTTCAGCGGCTTCCATCAGGGCCTCGAACTGGGCTTCACGGCGGCGGGCGGTGGCGGAAGGTGGCATGGGCAACTCACGAAAATAATTTGAACGATGTTCATTTTTATATTGAACGACGTTCAGATTCGGGGTAGATCATAATTGTGAACGACGTTCATAGCACATTCCGTCCCCACGCGAAAGCGGCGTTCACGGATATGGCCAAAAGTCCCGGAGGGCGGGGCTGCGGCCATGAGGGGGAAGGCGGAGCCGGTGTCCCCGGTTCCGCCTCTACTTAACGATAGAAGTTTAGCCCCTCGCCGGGCGGTGGCTACGCCACCTTGGCCGCCGCCTCAATGGCGGCCTAAAGCGGAATGGGTCCAACAGGCATCATTCCGCTCTTGCGGGGCCTTACGCGCAGGCTGTTCAGGGCGCGGTCTTTTCGGTCTGAGAAGGTATTCGGTATGGCTCGATTTAAGTTTTCTGCGCGCACGATGATGCTGGCCGGTGGTGGCCTCATGCTGGCGCCGCTTCTGATGATCTATGTGGTGCTGGGCCGGATTCAGGGCGGCGTGTCTCCGGCGGCCGAGATGTTCGGCCACTTTGACCGCTACTGGCTTCAGGCCGAAATCGGCGGCTTCGTACTGGCGGTGGGCGTCGTCCTGCGCCTTGTCGGGCTGTGCGTCCCGCAGCGTGACCAAGCCGCCTTGCGTTGAGAGAATAAAAAAGCCCTCCGGTGCGAACCGGAGGGCTTTTCGTTTTGCGAGCGCAGTCGCTTACCAGATGCGGACGCGGTCTTCCGGGCTCAGGTAATACTTGCCGCTGGTCACACCGAAGGCCTTGTACCAGTCGTCGATATTACGCATCGGGCCGATGACGCGGAATTCCGCCGGCGAGTGCGGGTCGGAAACGACCTGCTGGCGGATGGCGTCTTCGCGGTACTTGGAAGACCAGACCTGCGCGAAGCCGAGGAAGACGCGCTGATCGCCGGTGAAGCCGTCGAGCACAGGCCCGCCGTCCGGATGCGACAGGCGGTAGGCGGTCAGGCCCATCTGCACGCCACCCAGATCGGCGATGTTTTCACCCATGGTCAGGCCGCCCTGAACGTGCGCGCCGGGGACCGGCTCATAGGTGTCGTATTGCGCGCCGAAGACCTTGGCCTTGGCGTCGAACTTGGCGGCATCTTCTGCCGTCCACCAGTCGCGCAGCACACCGTCGCCGTCCGACTTGCGGCCCTGATCGTCGAAACCGTGGGTGATTTCGTGACCGATCACGCCGCCGATGGCGCCGTAATTGACGGCCGCATCGGCCTTCGGGTCGAAGAAGGGCGGCTGAAGGATGGCCGCCGGGAAGACGATCTCGTTACGGGTCGACGAATAGTAGGCGTTGACGGTTTGCGGCGTCATGCCCCACAGCTGCGGATCGACCGGCTTGTCCAGCTTCTTCAGGCTTTCGGCCCAGCGGAACTTAGAGCTGTGGACCACATTGCCGAACAGGTCGGTGGCCGACACGTCGAGCGAGGAATAGTCCTTCCACTTGTCCGGATAGCCGATCTTGACGCCGAACTTGTTGAGCTTTTCGTGTGCCTTGGCCTTGGTTTCGGCGCTCATCCAGTCGAGGCCGTCGATGCGCTTGCCCATCGCCACCTTGAGGTCGGCGACCAGCTTTTCCATCATGACCTTGGATTCCGCCGGGAAGTAGCGGTCGACATAGGCCTTGCCCATGGCTTCGCCCAGAGCACCTTCGGTGACAGAGGTGGCGCGCTTCCACAGCGGACGCTGGGCCTTGGCACCGGTGAGGTCGCGCGAACGGAACTCCCACTGGCGGTTGGCAAAGCGGTCGGAGAGGTAGGGGGCGGCCTCATCGACGGTCTTGAACGTCTCCCACGCCTTGAGCGTTTCCAGCGGCGTGTCGGCAAAGGCCTTGGCGATCTTGGGGAAGGCGGTGTTCTGGGCGACGACGATCTTCTGCGCCTTGTCGAGGCTGGAGGCCTTGAAGAAGGCAGCGAAGTCGAAGCCCGGCGCATAGGCGGCGATTTCCTTCGCCGTCATCGGGTTATAGGTCTTGTCGTCGTCGCGGCTTTCGATGCGGGTCCACGAGGCCTTGGCGATTTCGGTCTCAAACGCCACGATGTTCGCTGCCGTCTTCGCTGCGTCCGGATAGCCGACCATGCGCAGCATGTCGGTGACATAGGCCTCGTAAAGGGCCTTCTTCTCCTTGAACTTGTCCTCGATGTAGTAGTCGCGGTCCGGCAGGCTCAGGCCCGACTGGAACATGTAGAGGATGTTGATCTGCGGGTTCTTCTGGTCGTCGAAAATGGCGGGGGCGAAGATGGACGAACCGAACTGACCCATGGTCGAGCCCATATAGGCGGCCATTTCGCCCTTGGTCTTCACGGCGCGGATCTTACCCAGCGTCGGGGCCAGCGGCGCGACATCGAGACCGTTGCGCGTCTTGACGTCCATCATCGAGTTATAGAAGTCGGCGATCTTCTTTTCGTCGCCACTCAGGCCCGACTTGGCCGACAGTTCATCGATAATCGCCTTCAGGCGGTTGTCCGACAGGTTGCGCAGCGCCAGAAACGAGCCGTAGGAGGTGCGGTCGGCCGGGATGATAAGGGCGTCGACCGCCTTGCCATTGGCGTAGCGGAAGAAGTTTTCACCCGGATTGACCGAGGTGTCCATGCCCTCGACATTGAAGCCCCAGGTACCGAAGCGGGGCGCGACGGTCGAATCCGACGCGTTTTCGCCGCCCGCCGCATCGGCGGTCAGGCCCAGCGCCGTCAGCGTCGGCAGGGTTTCCATAAAGCAGTGTTCGTCAAGGCATTGACGGTCGTCGGCAAAGGCGGGGGCCGCCAGGCTCAGGACAAGGGCTGTGCTGGCGAGGATGGGGAGGCGTGTACGCATGGCATATCCGGGGTGTTTGGGGCGGCAGGCGCGGAAATATCCGGCTCTGGCTTTGCGGCTACGGGGCGCGAAAAGCGTCAGGTCCGCCTTGGGTTACAACAATGCCGTTCGGTTCTCAGCATGAATCTGGGTTCATTTGAAACGACGCGGCACCATGGCGCATTTTTTCGCCAGCGTCTCATAAATTTTCTTTCATAATTCGTCCGTATCGGCCACCTTGCCTGATAAGGGAAAATCGATTGTTTTTATGAGGGGAACCTAGCCTTGATGACGAATCTGCTGCCGGACGGCAGCGTGGCGCAGGTGGCCCATGCCGGTACTCAGTCGTCGGGCATCGCCTTTCTGATCGCGGCGGCGGTCTTTGTGCCGTTCTTCCACCGGTTTCGCGTTTCACCGGTTCTGGGCTTTCTGCTGGTCGGGGCGCTTCTGGGACCGTTCGGTCTGGGGCGGCTGGAAGACAAGGTGCCCTTCGTTTCCCTGTTTAGTATTTCCCAGACGCAGGACGTGCATCAGCTGGCCGAACTGGGCGTAGTCTTCCTGCTGTTTTCCATCGGGCTGGAACTGACGTGGGAGCGCCTTAAGGCGCTGAGGCGCATGGTGTTCGGTCTGGGCGTGGCGCAGATCGTCCTGTGCGCGCTGGCGCTGGTGGCGATCTTCCTGCTGCTGGGCCGTTCGGTGGGTGGTGCTGTGGCGGTGGCCATGGGGCTGGCCCTGTCGTCGACAGCCATGGTCATGCCGGTGCTGGCCGAACGCAAACGCCTCAATTCGCCCACGGGCCGCGGCGTGTTCGCCGTGCTTCTGGCGCAGGATCTGGCGGTGGCCCCGATCATGGTCACGGTGATCGTGCTGGCTTCGGGGACCGAGTCCTTCGGTATCAGCGGACTTCTGGCGCTGATCCCGGCGGTGGTGGCGCTGGCCTTGCTGGTCATCGGCGGGCGTCTGGTACTCAGGCCTTTGTTCCGGTCGGCAGCGATGGCCAAGAGCGCCGAGCTGTTCATGGCGGCGTGCTTTCTGGTCGTTCTGGTGTCCGGGCAACTGGCGGTCTGGGCGGGTCTGAGCATGGGGCTTGGGGCGTTTATCGCCGGCGTGCTGCTGGCCGAAACCGAATACCGGCGCGAGATCGAACTGATGATCGAGCCGTTCAAGGGGCTGCTTCTGGGCCTGTTCTTCGTCACGGTCGGGGCGCGCCTCGATTTTCAGGCGGTGATGGCTGAGCCGGTACTGGTGCTGGGGCTGACGCTGGGGCTCATTCTGGTCAAGGTCGCCGTGGTGGCCCCGCTGGCGCGCGGTTTCGGCATGGGGTGGCGCGATGCGCTTGAGGCCGCCTTTGTGCTGGCTCCTGCGGGTGAATTCGCTTTCGTTATTATCGACGAAGCGGTGGGCCGTCGCCTCGTGCCGGTCGAATTTGGCCATGCGGTGATCGTGTCGGCCATCGTCAGCATGTTCCTGGTTCCGCTTCTG
>JASGGL010000001.1:0-42421 GCA_047605065.1 Asticcacaulis sp. | reverse complement strand
TGCTGGGACTGGCCAATGTGCACACCCTCAACCAACGCCGCATGGTCCATGTCATTGGCGATAAGCCCCAGAAAAGTGGCCACCCGCGCCAGCGCGGCATAGGCAATATAGAAACCAAACAAACGAATGCCCAGTGCCTGCCATATCTCGATTGTGGCCGGAGTTGCGTCTACGGCAGGCTGAGACGGCGCAATGCGCTTCGCCCACCAGCCCGAAGTAAACCATGTGAAGAAGGCCAGTCCCAGCATGAGCGCAAACAACACCATCATGGTACCGCGCGTAACGCTATCCATCCTCCCGACAGAGACTACCCCCGCCGCCGCGGCTTGAACCGCAACAACAAACAGGAACACCGAAAAAAGGCGCACCAGAATGAATGCCAGATCGTAAGGCCTTATAGTCGTCGTGCCCTCACCACCCTTCATCATCACCCCCTCCGTTTGCTGAAGCCCCTGCCTCTATCGCTCATCGTCCTGAACGCCGGTAAGCTCCCCCGGCTTGCGCTGATTGAGCCGGTCGCTTTGCCGTGCCTGTTTCACCGCGCCGACAAATCCGGCCAGCACGATCAGCGCGCCCAGCACAAAAGCCGCCCAGACCACCAGATTTTGCCCGCCGGTATCGATGTTCATGTCGAGAAGCAGTTTATCGAGGAGCCCCGGCGCATAAAGAACCAGCACCAGCGCCCCCGCAAACACCCCCGCCACGATCCACGCCAGCGCTTTGAAAATGAAACGAAGAAGCGTCATCACTCCCCCCTTTGTCGCCGCTTTGTCGCTCGCAGTTCCGCCCAGTATTCAAGGCGCTGCTTCGTTTTCCCTTCGTGCCCCTCGCCCTTGGGATCGTAGAATTTCGGACGCTCCATCCCGTCGGGGAAGTAGTTCTGTCCCGAAAAGCCATCCGGGTCATCGGGGTCATAAATATAGCCCTCGCCATAGCCCAGTTGCTTCATCAACTTGGTCGGCGCGTTGCGGATGACTTCGGGCGGATCGAGCGTGGCAGTATCCTTCGCCGCCTTCATCGCCGCCTTGAAGGCCGTATAGACCGCGTTAGACTTCGGCGCGGCGGCCATATGGACCAGAGCCTGCGCCAGCGCCAGTTCGCCCTCGGGCGAGCCAAGCACTTCATAGGTCTCGCGCGCCGCATTGGTCATGATCAGCGACATGGGGTCAGCATTGCCGATATCCTCAGAGGCCATGCGCTGCATCCGGCGGGCGATATAGAGCGGGTCCTCACCGCCCTGAATCATGCGCGCGAACCAGTAAAGCGCCGCGTCGGGGTCGGAACCGCGCACCGACTTGTGCAGGGCCGAGATCAGGTTGTAATGACCTTCGCGGTCCTTATCGTAGTTGGGACGGCGCTTTTGCAGATTCTGAAGCAGGGCCTCAGAGTTGAGCGGCGCTTCGAAACCCATCGAATCCAGAGACTCAATGAGCGTCAGCAGATAACGCCCATCCCCATCGGCCAGCCCTTTGAGCGTCTCCCTCGCCTCGTCCATCAGCGGCAGGGCGCGCCCCAGATGGGCTTCGGCGCGGGTAATCAGCTTTTCCATCGCCTCGTCATCAAGGCGCTTAAGCACAAAGACCTGACAGCGCGACAAAAGCGCCCCGTTCAGTTCAAAGGACGGGTTTTCCGTGGTGGCCCCGATCAGCGTCACCACCCCCGCTTCGACATAGGGCAGGAAACTGTCCTGCTGGGCGCGGTTGAAGCGGTGGATTTCGTCGACGAACAGGACGCTGCGTACCCCCTGATTACGCCGCGCCTGAGCGTACTCGAACGCTTTTTTCAGGTCGGCCACGCCGGAAAAGACCGCGGAAATCTGCTGGAACTCGTAACCGACACTGGCGGCCAGCAACCGTGCGATCGTCGTCTTGCCCACCCCCGGCGGCCCCCACAGGACAAGGGACGGCAGAAACCCGCGCCCGACCGCGCGGGCAATCGCGCCGCCCTCACCCAGCAGGTGATCCTGCCCCACAATCTCAGAAAGAGATTGCGGCCGCAGCCGCTCGGCCAGAGGTTTGAAACCTTCGGGGGCGGCGTTCAGAGTGGGGGCTTGCGGGGTCAGACCGGCGGCCTGAAACAGGTCATTCGAAGCAGGGGGCATAAGAACAGGTATAGAACGAATGGCCGCTATCGCAAACAGCAAATGACATAATCATCTGTATTCAGAGAGGAGCCCATCATTTCCACGCACAGGCTCAGAAACTCTCGAAATCCTCGGAGAGCCGCATATGCTCGATAATGGTTTCACGCGTTTCATCGTCGACCAGCGACAGATCGAGCATGGCATCGCCTGAGTCCAGCACCTTGACGGCGATCACTTCACCCTGAAAAGAGAAGCGCGGCACCTTCGGGCCGAACAGGCGTTCACGACGGGCCTCGACCTGCACGTCCAGCGTCCGGGCCAGCGCGGCTTCGATCGGCTTGAGCGCGATAACGGTCTGCCCTTTTTCACGCGGAAACCGGATCACGCCGAATTGCCGACGATCCAACTCATAACGCACACGCTGCGACATCGTTCATCTGCCCGAAAATGACCCACATACGCGGCTCAGCTTTCGAGCAGCGTATCCCAGTACAGGTAATCTAGCCAACTTTCGTGAAGATAGTGAGGCGGAAAACGACGTCCGAGCTCCTGAAGCTGATACATTGTCGGGCGGTGTGGATTTTTGGTCAGCGCCATATGCGCCTGTTGGGGTGTTTTTCCCCCTTTACGCAAGTTGCAGGGCGCGCAGGCGGTGATGATATTGGTCCAGCTCGACTTACCACCCTGCGACACCGGCAGCACATGGTCGAAGGTCAGGTCATGACGGCAACCGCAATACTGGCAGGTGAACTGATCGCGCAGGAAGACATTATAGCGCGTAAAGGCCGGAGGGCGGTTCTGATCGATATAGGTTTTCAGGCTGATGACGCTGGGCAGGCGCATACTGAGCGTCGGCGAGCGGATTTCCACATCGTAGGTCGACACCACATCGACCCGGCCTTCGAATACCGCCTTGACGACATCCTGCCAGGGGCGGGTCGACAGCGGGTAATAGGAAAGCGGTCTGAAATCAGCGTTCAGCACCAGAGCCCGCCGGTCAGACGGCGGATTTTTCAGAACCTGCATGACGCCCTCCGGACAGACAGCGAAGGAGGGGCAGGCGATGTAACGGGATAAGCGTACCGGAAGACCGAACTCCTTCTAGGTGAGAAGTTTATCCACATCGGCATTTAGAACCCGATTCCGGCAAAAGAAAACAGTGAAGTTTAGGTGACGGTCCCGCCCCTGCACTTTTCTCACTTCCCGGCCCTCAGCCCTGTGTCACGCTATGGCGCCGCACCTCTGCCCCCTCTGTCTGAACCATGCGTTTACGCAGCCATTCGCGCTCGGGACCATTTTCCAGCGCCAGCGCCGCGCCGTGCGGTTGAAGGCAACGCAGAAGGTCATCCATGAAGGCGTCCTTGACGTCCATCCCGGTGTACCTGTCGCGGCAAATAAAGAGCGCGACATGCTGAACCACGGTTTCGTCTTCTGGCAAACAGCGTCGTGCGATCCACAATGATTTGATGCGATAATGCGACGCCAGAATCTGCGTGAGCGCCTCACGCGTCTCAGACGACAGATCAGGCGCATCAAGGCGCGCGTCCGGCGGCAGACGCGAGAACTGATCGTCGACATACTGCGAAAACCGTTCCGCTTCGATCAGTTGCTCGATAACCTTATCCCTAAGCGGATTTTCGGCATCATGCATCCCGTAATAGTGCGCCAGCGCGTGCAGCCCCTGACGGCGTTGCTCCCGGTCGCCTGTGTCGAGCACGGCCTGCATGGTATCGACACCTCTGGCTTCACCGCGCTCAAGATAGAACTGCGCCACCCGTCGCCGCACGATCATGTCGTCCGGATGCGTCTCTGCCCATGCCTCTGCCAGAGACAGCGCCGTATCCACATCGCCTTCGTATTCAATCAGGTTGAGCCGCTCCCAGTACAGCTCTTCTTCAAGCGGCCCCTGCTGAAACAGCGTATCCAGTTCGCGTCGCCGCGCCCGCAGCTCTTCGGCCTGCCGGAAATTATCCTCCCATGTCGCGGCCCGGTCCTGCCACCAACTGGCATCGAAACGCGCGACCATTTCACGGGTCAGGACGTCGCCCAGCAAGGCCTGCGCCCCGCTTCTGACCACGGGCGACAACTCGGGCAAATTTTCCCCCAGCGCACGCAGACGGTCGGACAGGCACGGATGCGTATCGTCCATCCCCGTAACCTGACTGAGCGCGCCTTTAAGCACCCGCTGCTGATCCGCCATAGCCAGCGGTTCGGCAAAACGCACCCCAAGCGCCGTATAGGGCATGGTTTCCGGCTTTTCGCTATGGCGGCTATGGGTATAGAGGGTATCCCAGTGCGCCGAGTAGCGATAGTCCTCGGCGCTGACCCGCGCCAGCGCCGAAGCCGCGGTCTGCGATCCGGCCACCTTCGCCGAACAACGGTCGGCCTCGTATTCGTTGGCGCGCGCCAGAACGAAGCTATAGGCGTTGAACCAAGGGCCGTACCAACGGAAAAAGCCTTTGAGCATAAACGCCATGCCGCCGCTTTCGAAGGCTTCGGACAGACGCGCCCAGGTGCGGCGCACGCGATAAACCCACGCCGACATCTTACCATGCGCCCCGGCCAGATGTCCGTATTCGTGGGCAACGACGGCCTTGACCTCCCCCTCGCTCAGCGCCATCAGTAAAGGCAGGCCCAGAAGCAGGTAGTTCTGATGCCAGCCGAATATGCCCAGACGCGGCACCTGAACGATGGCGGCGTTGAAATCCTCGGTGAGCAGAACCTTGCCCACCTTCGGACCGTCGGTTTCACGCCGAATATGAACCAGCGCGGAAAAAAGCTCAGGTGCCTGCTTCGCCGTAACGGCAACACCCTTCGGCTTGTCGAACTTCACCCACAGGGCGCGCAGCACGTAAAACCCTGCCGCCAGCAGGATGATAACGCCCTTGCCCAGCAGAAAGGTAAGATGTGCCGCAAAGGCCGCCACGACCAGCAAACCGATCACGACCGCCAGCCCGATCAGGATCGCCCCCAGATAGGCGTATCCCATTAATGCGCCCCCCAACACCCGCCAGCGATACAGGCCCGGATGACGTTGCGCATAGTCTTCGAGTTGCCCGATCATCGGACGGTAGCGCTCTTCGACGCCGCCGCCCCAACCCCACGGCGTCCGCGCCTGAGGCACTTCGATTGTACGCCCGCCCATATCTCCCCCCTTTACGCCGCCGCTCGACAGCAGTGGCGGCATTGAGGTTTAAACTAACCTTTCCTTCTGATAGATCAAGGGCATGACCTACCGCACGCGCTTTGCGCCCTCGCCCACCGGCTACCTGCACGCCGGACACGCTTACTCGGCGCTGACGGCCTTTGACGCCGCGCGGGCAAACGGCGGCGATTTCATCCTGCGTATCGAAGACATAGATATCACCCGCTGCCGTCCGGCGTTCGAGACGGCCATATACGAGGACCTGAACTGGCTGGAGATCGCATGGCCGCAACCGGTCCTCAGGCAATCGGCGCACCTTGCGGATTACGAGACGGCGCTCGAAGACCTGAAAGCGCGCGGGCTGGTCTATGCCTGTTACCGGACGCGTAAAGAGCTGATGCAGGCCGCGCTGTCGGCCCCTCAGGAGGGCGACAGCGTGTTCGATGAGCCGGTCGAGGGCCGCGAACCGGCCTGGCGGCTATCGCTTGACGCCGCCCGTGAAACCCTGGGGGCGCAGTGGGCGCATCTGGGATTTGAGGAAACCGGCGCAGGCCCGGACGGTGAGCACGGCTGGCAGACGGCCTGTCCCGACGTGAATGGCGATGTGGTGCTGGGGCGCAAGGATATCGGCATCGCCTATCATCTGGCCGTGGTGGTCGATGATGCCCGTCAGGGCATCACCCACATCCATCGCGGCCACGACCTGTTTGCCGCCACCCACACGCAGGTCCTTCTGCAACACCTTCTGAGGCTTTCCACCCCGGTTTATCGCCATCATGCCCTGCTGCTGGACGAAGACGGCCGCAGGTTGGCCAAGCGCAAGGGGTCGAAGTCTCTGCGCGATTACCGCACCGAAGGCTTTACGGCCGAAGCCGTGCGCGCCTTCATTGCCGCAACGCCAAAGGCATAGATATTCAGGGCATAGAAAAAGCCGCCCGCATATACACGGACGGCTTTGAAACTCTTACTGTGTCTGCAAATCAGAGGAGTTGCAGATCGACCGCCGCGGTCTTGCCGCGCTCGGTCTGAAGCTCGTACGACAGCTTCTGCCCGTCAGCCAGCCCCTGAAGGCCCGCACGGTGAACCGCCGTGATATGCACGAAAACATCGTTGCCGCCTTCGGCCGGCTGAATAAAGCCAAATCCCTTGGTGGCGTTAAACCACTTGACCGTACCTTCGGCCATGTTCGCTCTCCTTCAGTCAAAAAGCAGTATCGAGGGGGGTGGGATGCCGCAGCCTCCCTTACAATCGTCGTTCTCGGTAGCGCAGTTTGATATCAGGAGGCGGGATTTACCCAAACTCCGTAGTCGGCAGCCAGATCACGCATTGCAGCGAAGAGTAAGACGCAGCTTTTGAGAACGGTCAAATAAAAAACTGATATAGATGTGCGCTTTCAAAAATAAATCAACGTTATTTTCAAGCAACACTCACCACACATGATTAACGATTTACGAAGCGACAGCTCGGAAAACGGTTGCGACAACTCCATCGCACCGCATCTACCGGTAGTAAGAAACCACATCTCCTACCTGACAAGTGTTCATAAAAACACGTTTTCCCCCATTGCCAATTGCGTACAGCCCCATAAACTCCCCTCACACCTCCTGCCCCGATATCGGCCATGCCCCTGATTTCGCCCCTCACCTCTACGCTCCCGCGTCAATCCGTCCTTCGTCGCCTGCTGCTGCGTCGGGTCCTCACCCTTCCGTTCGCCGTCTTGCGCTTCCTGTCGGGCGGCGGTGTCGTCCATATCGACGGACGCACGCTCGATACCCAGATCACCTTCCTGTGGAAGGCCTTCTTTGCGCGGCAGGACCACCGCACGCCCCTGAGCCTTACCGGCACATCGGTCGAAGGGGCGCGCGAAGACTGGCGCGACGCCGCCGCTCTGATGAACCCCGGGCCGGACATCCGCGTGAAGATCGAAGAGGTCGGTGACGGCACCAGCATCAGCGGGCAGCTTGTCCGCCCTGCGCAGATCGATCATGACGCGCCCCTGCTGGTCTTTTTCCACGATGGCGGTGGCGTTCTGGGCGGCACAGAGCTTGGCCTCGCCTTCGCCAGCCTTCTGGCGCAGGAGGCCCGCTGCCCCGTCTTTCTGCCCCGCTTACGACCCGCGCCGGAAAACCGCTTCCCCGCCGGATACGAAGACGCGCAAGCGGCGTGGACGTGGGCGCAGGACCATCTTGCGCAAATGGGAGCCACCTCAGGTCTGACGGCGGTTGGCGGTGCCGGGCTTGGCGGGGGCATGGCCGCACGCCTGTGTCTGGATTTGCTGGCCGAGAACAAGCCCCTGCCGGTAGCGCAGCTTCTGGTGTCGCCGCTGCTCGACCTGTCGGATACCGGTCTGAAAACCAGCCCCTTCGCCCAAAGCTGGCCCCTGTCGGCCGCCGATCTCGGCATCATCATCGGCCACTATGCCGGGGCCGGCACCGCTTTGAGCGACCCGGTCCTTTCGCCCCTTTGTGCGGAGTTGCCCGCAGGACTGCCGCCAGCGCTGATCACCGCAGGGGGCATAGACCCCCTGTCGCCACAGGCCGAACGCTTCGCGCGAAAGCTCATGGAGAGAAAAACCCGCGTCGTTTACCGCCTCTACGACACCCTGCCGATCGGCTTCGGTCTGTTTGCCGGGGTGGCCGACCATGCCGCACAGGCGGTTCAGGACATTGCCGCGCTTTGGGCAGCGCTTTGGCGCGACCTCAGCACGAAAACAGACGCCGAAGGCTGAGCCCCCTCTACTGAGGTAAGGCGTAATGCACCTGCGCCCCGGCCCCGGCAAGCCTGACCCCAAAAGTGGGAACCGCTTTTGGGGTAAAGTCAGGCGCTCACCAAAAAGCTGGGACCGCTATTGAGGCAATGTGTAATGCACCTGCGCGCCCGGCCCCAGCGGCAGGTCCAGCCACACCCACGCCGCCGTCAGGCCGATACCCGCCACCATGAAACTCAGCGCATAGGGCAGCATCAGCGCCAGCAATGACCCCACCCCCATACTTTTGTCCCAGCGTCGCGAGAAGGCGAGGATCAGCGGGAAATAGGACATGAGCGGCGTCATGATGTTGGTATAGCTGTCGCCCATGCGATAGGCCGCCGTGGTCATTTCCGGCGAAATCCCTATCAACATGAACATGGGCACCACGACCGGAGCCAGAGCCGACCATTTGGCCGAGGCTGAGCCGATAAACAAGTCCAGAATCGATGAGAACAACAGGACGCTGACCAGCAGAAGCGGTGCGGGCAAATCCCACTGCTTGAGGATTTCCGCCCCGTTGATGGCCGTGATCGGCCCCAGCCGCGACCAGTTGAACATGGCCACGAAATGCGCGGCGAAAAAGGCAAAGACCAGATAAGGGGCCAGCGAGCGTATCCCCTCGCCCATCATCTTCACCACGTCGTTGTCGGATTTTATCGTCCCCGCTGCCGTGCCAAAGGCGATGCCGCCCGTCACGAACAGCAGGAAGAAGCCCGCGATCAGCGCACCGTAGAAGGGTTGAAGCTGCGCGGGGCCGGACTTGCTTTCGTCGATCAGCGGCGTATAGCCCGGCCACAGGGCCAGAGCCGCGAACACGCCGATAATGACCAGCGCAATAAACCCGGCGCGCCGGAGGCCCTTTTTCTCTGCGTCGGTCACCTCGGACTTGGCCAGTTCTGCCTCAAGCTCGCTGTCCGCGGAGCCGCCCCACTTGCCGAGACGCGGCTCGACCACCTTATCCGTAATGAACCAGGCGACGGGCGTGAAAAGGCAGACAATGGCCAGAATGAACCACCAGTTGCCGACCGGATTCATATGCCATTCCGGGTCGATAATCCGCGCTGCTTCCTGAGTGAAGCCGAACAGAAGCACATCGATCTGCCCCGGCGTGATATTCCCGGCATACCCACCGGACACGGCAGCGAACGCGGCCGCCAGCCCCGCCAGAGGGTGGCGGCCCACCGCCGCATAGATCAGCGCGGCCAGAGGAATAAACACCACATAGGCGGCGTCCGAGGCGTGGTGCGACACCATGCCGATCACCACGACGCAAGGCGTCAGTATGGCACGCGGTGCGTTGCGCAAGGACGAGCGGATCAGCGCCGAGAACAGGCCCGACCGTTCGGCCACGGCGGCACCGTACATGACCACCACCACTACCCCCAGGGGCGCAAAACCGGTCAGGGTCTTGGGCATATCGACCAGAAGCCGTCCGATATTCTCCTGTGTGAACAGGCTGGTCGCCGCATAGGTCGCCACGCCGTTTTCCAGCGTCGCCCAGTGCGGGGCCTCCTCGCCCGTATAGGTAATGGAGGCCGACCATCCCAAAGAGGCCCCAATGGTCGACAGCACCATCAGACCGAAGATCAGCCAGACGAAGATCATCACCGGATCGGGCAGAAGGTTGCCCACCCGCTCGATAAACCCCAGAAAACCCTTCGTGCGCCGTGCCGCGCCGTCCGCCAAAGGCGTGTTCATACTCATCTCCGGTAAAGTCGAATTACCAGACTAGCGACGGAAATTCGTCTGTAAACCGCCCCGGCGGGATGCAATCGATGGCAATCCGCGACGATCGTCACAGAGGGCGAATTTTGGTGCTTTTTGATTAATCCTGACACAGCGGTTCATGTCGGGTTCACGCGGAAAGGCGTAGCCTGTCTGTCATCGGGGGCCCGAATTGATAAGGAGATTTGGCATGAAACGCATCGTTACCGCTTCGCTGATCGGTCTTATGGCCGGTTCCTTCGTTATGGCCGACGCCGCTCAGGCTCAGCCGCATCGCTATGAGCGCGACCGTTATGAACGTCACGACGACCGCCATGACCGCCGGGACAACCGCCGCTATTATCGTGACGGCTACCGCGATGGCTGGCGCGACAACTCGAACTGGCGTCGCGGCGGCTATGTCGGTTACCGTGACTGGGATCGCGGCCGCTATGTCGACTACCACAGCCACCGTGGCCTCTACGCCCCGCCGCGCGGTTATGAATGGCGCCGGGTCGACGACCGCTACGTCCTCGCCGCCGTGGCAACCGGTCTGATCGCCGCCATCGTGCTCAGCCGTTAAGCCGGATTGCTGACCAAATGAACGGCCCCCTTCGCAAAAAGGGGGCCGTTTTTCATGCGTGTCTTCTTCGGCTTCATGGCAGGACTGCCGCAATGTGTCATCACCAATACAAAGGCAACACATTGAAACCTTTAATCATTCATAAGCGGTTCAGCGGGCGGGACCTATTGTTGAAAGTGTAGAGTAACCCACCTTCCGAAGGAGATAATCTCATGAAACGCATTGCCACCGCCTCACTCATCCTGATGATGACCGCGTCTCTGGCCACGGCCAATGTCGCCGCAGCCCAACCCCAGCAAAATCACGACCGCCCCGCAGCCGAGCGTCAGGACAACCGCGGCCCGTCCCAGTCATCACCTGCCAAGGCGTCGCCTGACCGTGACAGCCGCGGCTGGCACACCAAGTCCGATTACCGCAAGGGCGGCCACGTCGCCTATAAGGACTGGCAGCGCGGCAAGGCGGTCGACTACCGCAAGTACAAGCGCCTTTCCAAGCCGCCGAAGGGCCACGAATGGCGCAAGGTCGACAACCGCTACGTCCTCGTCGCTGTGGCGACCGGCGTCATTGCGGCGATCGTGCTCAGCAACTAGAGCATTTCCATAACGATCTGATCTGGAAACGGGGGCTTAACGGCCCCCGTTTTCGTTATTCATCCGGGGTTCAGGCAGGCTCAGGCAGAATGAGGTCATTGGGATGGGAAGACCAAAGGAGATCGCTATGAAACGCATCGCTACCGCTTCTGCTCTGGCCCTGATGACAGCCTCGCTGTTCATGGCCGACGCCGCCTCAGCCCAGCCGCGCGGCCATGACCGCCACGATCATCATGACCGCTCAGAACGTTATGACCGATATGATCGCAATGACCGCTACGATCGACGCGACCGTTACGACGACCGGCGCGGACGCTACGACTATCCCTATCGCTACGACAATGGCCGCCACTATGGCTGGCGTGAGCGCTCGGAATGGCGGCGCGGTGGTTACGTGTCCTATTACGACTGGCACCGGGGCCGTTCCATCGACTATCGCGGCCATCGCCACCTCTACGCCCCGCCGCGTGGTTACGAATGGCGCTATGTCAACGACCGCTACGTGCTGGCGGCCATAACCACCGGCCTGATCGCCGCCATCGTGCTCAGCTACTAAGCCCTGAAAAATCAAACGGCGCTCCTTCTAAGGGGCGCCGTTTTCTTTAGCCCTTTACGGCGACCTTTGCGATGTCGGCCTCTGAAAAGCCCAGCGCCTTCATGGCCGAAGCGGCGATCCCCACCGCATCCAGCCCGGCATCGGCGTACATTTTTTCCGGCTTGTCCTGATCCTGGAACACGTCCGGAAGGGTCAGGGTGCGGATTTTAAGGCCGTGATCCAGCGCGCCTTCGGCCGCCAGATAATGCAGCACAAAAGCCCCGAAACCGCCCATGGCCCCTTCTTCGACAGTGATCAGGCATTCGTGGTGGCGGGCCAGTTGCAGAACCAGTTCACGATCCAGTGGCTTGGCGAAGCGCGCATCGGCCACCGTGGTCGACAGGCCACGCGCCGCCAGCAGATCGGCCGCTTTCAGCGCTTCGGGCAAACGCGCCCCCAGCGACAGGATGGCAACCTTAGAACCTTCGCGGACGATGCGGCCCTTACCGATGGCCAGAGGCTCAGGCATGGCCGGGATTTCGACGCCGATCCCCTCACCGCGCGGGTAGCGGAAGGCCGACGGACCATCATCATAGGCCGTGGCCGTCGCGATCATACGCGACAGTTCGGCCTCATCCGAAGCCGCCATGATCACCATGCCCGGCAACGTCCCCAGATAGCCGATATCAAACGTCCCGGCGTGGGTCGCTCCGTCCGCCCCGACCAGGCCCGCACGGTCGATAGCAAAGCGCACGGGCAGGTCCTGAAGCGCCACATCGTGCGCCACCTGATCGTAACCGCGTTGCAGGAAGGTCGAATAAAGCGCGCAGAAGGGCTTCATGCCATCGGCGGCCAGACCGGCGGCAAAGGTCACCGCGTGCTGTTCGGCGATGCCGACATCGTAGCAGCGCGACGGAAACACCTCAGCGAAACGGTCAAGTCCCGTCCCCGACGGCATGGCGGCGGTAATCGCCACCACTCTGGGGTCGTTGTGCGCCTGCTTGATCAGTTCGGCAGCGAAGACTTCGGTATAGCTGGGGGCGTTAGCCTTGGGCTTGGCCTGCTCACCAGTGATGACGTCGAATCTGGCCACGCCGTGATACTTGTCAGCGGCGGCTTCGGCGGGGGCATAGCCCTTGCCCTTCTGAGTCACCACATGGACCAGAACCGGACGATCGGTAATGTCGCGCACGCGTTTGAGTACCGAGAGCAGGTTCTCCATGTCGTGACCGTCGATAGGTCCGACATAGTAGAAACCCAGTTCCTCGAAGAAGGTGCCGCCGGTGACGTAGGTGCGCGAAAACTCCTCGCCCTTACGCATCATTTCGAACAACGGACGCGGCAGGCGCGCCGCCACGCTCTTGCCCCAGCGGCGCATGGCCTGATAGGCGCCACCGGACACCAGATTGGCCAGATAGGCGCTCATCCCCCCCACGGGCGGGGCGATGGACATGTCGTTATCATTGAGGATGACGGTCAGGTTCTTCGTCGTTTCGGCGGCGTTGTTCATCGCCTCATAGGCCATGCCGGCGGACAGCGAGCCGTCACCGATCACCGCGACGACGCGATTATCTTCACCCTTCTGATCGCGGGCCGCACAAAAGCCCAGAGCGGCAGAAATAGAGGTGGCCGCATGCGCCGCGCCGAACGGGTCATAGGCGCTTTCGGAGCGCTTGGTGAAGCCCGACAAACCGCCGCCCTGACGCAGGGTGCGGATACGGTCGCGCCGTCCGGTCAGAATTTTGTGGGGATAGCACTGATGCCCGACATCCCAGATCAGGATATCGCGCGGCGTTTCGAACACGTGATGCAACGCCACCGTCAGTTCGACCACACCCAGCGCCGAGCCCAGATGCCCGCCGGTCTTCGACACCACTTCGATGGTTTCGGCGCGCACTTCGTCGGCCAGCGTCTTCAGGTCGGCAGCGGACAGGGCGCGGATCGCCTCAGGCATCGCCAGCGAATCCAGCACGGGCGTTTCGGTTTGGGGCATAAGCGGTGCACTCATACGCCGGACGCACGCCGGCCTGTTTTGTTTAGTCTGTAACCTATGGCACATAAAACTGCGGCAGGGTCTTGTCCAGTGTGGCTTTGTCCCCGCAGGACAGACTTCGCCCTTCCGTCCCGTCTATCCTTTGGGCTTCGCCGGTCCGGTCGTGGGGCACAGGTCCGAAGACAGGTCCCGCATTTGGGTAATCAAGGCATTGAGTTGGGTCAGGTCCGCCTCAAGTACGGCCTTGTCCGCCGCACTCAGATTTTCCCCGTCCAGTGCCACCGACTCGTGCATGATCTCGCGCAACCGCTCGAGGCTCTTCAACGACCGCTGACTGGCCTTGCATCCGGCCACGCGGTCCCTCGCCTGCCCCGCCGCCTTCAGATCGGCCATCGCCTTTTCGTGTTCCGCCATCAAACCGTCGGCCTCGGCCATCAATGCCGCACCTTTCGCATCATCGGCCGACACCTCACAGGCCCGCGTCTTTGTTTCCGCCGCCTTCTGGCGCATTTCCGCAGCGGACCCCAGCAGCTTGCGCAGAGGCTCCACATCCTGACCTTCGGCCTGCAGGCGGGCGATATCGGCCTTAAGACCGGCCTCGGCCTCGTCAGTGAGCCGCGCGCCGTTTTTGGCGGCTTCGCACATGCCCGCCGCATCGCCCATAGTGAAGGTCAGCAGGGTCGAGGTCGCCTTGAGCAGTCGGTTCGTATAGGCCGACGCAGCCACCTCTACCGGCGTTTGCGGAACGGACGGCAATGGCGGCGGTTCAGGCGCGTTTACTCGGGCACACGTTGCGGCGCTGAGCGCCTTGAGTTCCGCTGCCTCGGTTTTCGCCGTCGCATATCCCGTTTTGAACGGTGCCCAGGCCTCAGGCAGCATGAGGCTATATACCTGCTCCAGCGTCTCGTAAGTGCTCAGGCGTTCCGCGCTCATCTGTTCCGCAGAGCGGATATCGGCGCAGGCGTTCAGATCGTCGCCACGCGCCTGTGCCGCGAGGGCATCCTTACGGGCGGCGCTCAGAGCGTCGGTGAGCAGTTTGATTTCGGCACGCACACCCCCCAGACCGTCAGGGCCTTCCTCGACGCGTTTTTCGACGCAGGTATCGGCGTCCGTTATCACACTGGCACCGATACGTTCGCTCAGGCTCAGATAGGCGTGGTGGATCGGGTCGGTGGATTTGCCCTGCGCCCTAAGCGCCGTGATCGCCGCGAAGGCCTCGCTGCGGGCCTTGCGATACCAGTCGATGTTCTCAAGATTGATCCGACAATAGACGGCAATATCACCGGCCTTCAGGCCTGCGTTTATCTCCGCCAGTTTGGCCTGCGAAGGGCTTTCGGTATAATAGCGGTCAATGCGATCGCTATAGGCCTTGATCTCGGCTGCGGTCATCGGCGTGGACGGCGATACCGGTTGCGCCTGCGCGCCCGTCGTCAATACAACGGACATCACCACTGCTGAAAAAATCCTGCTGCCCCACCTCATTGCATCCCCCCCGGGCTTCCCCCTGCATCGCTTTGGTCTAACTCTGTCGTTTCAGAACGAAATCAACGCTGTCGCGCAGGATATCCGCATCGGCACCGAAAATATCGAGCCGGGCCTTACACTGTTCGGACAATAGCTTCACCCGCGCCTTGGACTCTTCAAGCCCCAGCAGGGTGACAAAATTGGTCTTGCCCTTGGCGGCGTCCTTGCCACCGGCGGCCTTGCCCAGAAGGTCGGGATCACCCTCAACATCCAGAAGGTCGTCGGCAATCTGATAGGCCAGCCCCAGATCCTGAGCGAAATGGATCAGGGCATTGGCCTCGCGTTCCGGCGCGTCGGCAACGATGATCGGAATTTCAAAGGCATGCACAATCAGTGCGCCTGTCTTCATGCGCTGCATACGCGCCACGCCGCCCAGATCGTCGGACACGCCGATCAGGTCGATCATCTGACCACCGGCCATGCCCTGCGCGCCTGAGGCCAGAGCCAGACGTGAAATCAGTTCGATACGTACGCGCGGGTCTTCGTGGGTATCTTCCGACGCCAGAATTTCAAAGGCCACGGTCTGAAGCGCGTCCCCGGCCAGCACCGCGGTCGCTTCGTCATAGGCGCGGTGTACCGTCAACTGCCCGCGGCGGATGTCATCGTCATCCATACAAGGCAGGTCGTCATGAACCAGCGAATAGGCGTGGATACATTCCAGCGCACAGGCCGCGCGCAACACGGCCTGCGGGTCGGCATCGAACAGACGCCCGGCCTCAAGCGCGAAAAAGGGGCGCAACCGTTTACCCGGCCCCAGCGCCGCATAGCGCATGGCTTCGGTCAGGCGTGCTTCGAACCCATCGGCGCGCGGCAAAAGCTCATCCAGTGCCATCGTCACCAGATCGGCGGTTTCCTGCATGCGCTGATGCAGGGGCGGCACATCGGAATTGGCGGCCACCGGCATCAATCAGTTAAACTCCGCAGGCGCCACGCCTTCGGCCTGACCGGTCTTCGACAGGGTGATTTTTTCGACCTGAAGCCGCGCGGCCTCCAGCCTTTGCTCGCACAGGGCCTTGAGCGTCGCCCCGCGCTTATAGAGGTCCAGCGACTTTTCAAGCGGGGCCTGACCTGACTCAAGCTCAGCCACAATGCGCTCAAGCTGGGCCAGCGCGTCTTCGAAAGACAGGGTTTCAGCAGCGTCGGTCATGGACATGGCCTCTCAACAGGTTACGCAGATGTACGGAATATCGAAGAGCGCTCTAACCGCGTTTCTCGTAGCGGCGGCAGCCCCAGTACTTAAACCCCTGCTCGCAGGTTTGGCTATAGCCTAATTTCCCAAGTTCGAGCGAAATCATCCAGTTGAAATAGCCGTGGGCCATCAGGAGGACGTCTTCGCCCCGGCGCGCCTTTTCATCGAGAAAACGCGCCGCCTCAACGGCGCGGGCCTCGGCCTGTCTGCGCGTTTCTTCACCGGGAGTGTGGTGATTGAACGCCCACCACCAGAAGCGCGAAATGCCGCCCCAGTATTTCGGGGAGAATTTGATAAAACCCGGGAAACCTGGCGGCGGCAGAGGGGCTTCGACGAACATAGGCAGGGACTCGAAGGCCTTGCCCTTGCAGACCGCGCGGGCGGTTTCAATCGAACGCTGAAGGGTCGAGGAATAGATATACCCCGCCTCTTCGGCGAAGCGAATGAGCATGGGCGGCGGTATCTGGCCTTCGAGCAGGCCTGCCACTTCGTAGCGGCTCCACCAGTCGCGGTATCCGGCTGCCGTCAGACTGACGCGGCGCGACAGGGCGGGTTCGCCATGCCGCACGAGGGTGATCGCCCCGTTCCGCCTGCTGCTCTTGCCGTCGTCCGCCAAGCTCTCGCCCCACTCCGGGGAATCGCAATCGATTCCCGCCTTCGTTTCCACTTAGGGCTTGGTTAGCCCGCCCGTGGGGGGGAGACAAGCCTTTTCGGCAGGCTCAGGCCGGGCGGGTCAGGCCGTAATGCACAACATTTGTGCGTCCGGTGCGGAAACCCGCCTCGCAATAGGCCAGATAGAACAGCCACATTTTGCGGAAAGCGGCGTCAAACCCCTTGATCCGCCCCTCGCCCCACGCCGCTTCGAAACGCCGCGCCCAAAGGTTCAGCGTCAGGGCATAGTCCTGACCGAAAGCCATGTCCGACATGACCTCAAGGCCCGCCTTCTCACTGTGCAGGTTCAGCTTTTCCAGCGAGGGCAGCATGCCGCCCGGGAAGATATATTTCTGGATAAAGTCCGGGCGACGGCGATAAGACTCGAACAGGTCGTCACGAATGGTGATGATCTGAAGACCTGCCTTGCCACCGGGTTTCAGGCGATCGGCCACCTGACGGAAATAGGCGTCCCAATAGGCCTGCCCCACGGCTTCGAACATTTCGATAGACACAATGGCGTCGAACTGCCCCGTCACGTCGCGGTAGTCGAGCAGCCTGACCTCCACCCTGTCCGACAGGCCCTGACGTTTCATACGCTCGACCGCAAAGGCGTGCTGGGCCGGTGAAATCGTCAGGCAGGTGGCTTTTGCGCCGATGACACCGGCGGCGTATTCCGCAAAGCCACCCCAGCCACAGCCGATTTCAAGCACGTGCTGACCAGGTTTGAGATCGACCAGTCGCGCCAGGGCCGCGTACTTTGCCGTCTGAGCCGCCTCAAGGCCTTCGGTGCCTTCGAACAAAGCCGAGGAATAGGTCATGGTCGCATCCAGCCACTCCCCGTAGAAGGCATTGCCGAGGTCGTAGTGGGCGAAGATGTTGCGCCGCGAGCCTTCGCGCGAATTATGCTTCAGCGCGTGCAGGATGCGGTTGATGAAGATAACCAGCGGATTTCCCGTCAGAAAGCGCTGTAACCGGTCGATATTGAGGGTGAAGACTTCCAGCAGTTCGGGCAGGTCCGGCGTATCCCATTCTTCGGCGACGTACCCATCGCAAAACCCGATATCGCCGGCGGCCAGCACGCGCTTCAGGAAGCGAAAATCCCTGACCCTGAGCACGCCATGCGGGCCGGGAAGCTGCCCGCGGATTTCAAAAGCCTTGCCGTTGGGCAGGACCAGATCGAGATTACCGCGATGCCAGTTGTGCCGAAGCACCTTCAGCGGCTGACGCAGGCCCACAGGCACGATGCGCCAGTCGGCAACGGCCAGTCCAAAGGACGGATCAGGAGATGTGGTCGCCGGGGAACCTGCCATGACTGCCTCCATGAGTGAACGATAAAGGAATGCCGCGTGTGTAAAAAAGCGATCCGGAAATTGTGACGGCTTAGTTTTCACAAAACATATTACGCCACCGGTCGCTGTCTGGACTACTGTGGAGAGAATAAAAGACGGCTGAGGCCTTGCAAACCGATGTCGTCATGCCTCTTGACGGGGTCGCCCGTCGCCGACTTGTGTGTGCTTTTGCACTGGACAAATCAGGGGAAATCCGGCGATTACTCAGCTTCGATATAATAAGCGTCATATTTCCCCTACAGGCCCCGACATAATGCGCACGCAACACGGCGTCAGCCTCACCTACGGACTTCTGGAAACTCTGGGACAATCCATTGTAGCGGGGTATTACGACGGTAAGGGCTTCCCGACCGAAGCCGAACTGTGCACCCAGTTTTCAGCCAGCCGCACTGTCGCGCGCGAAGCCGTCAAGATGCTGACCGCCAAGGGGCTTCTGAGTGCCCGCCCGCGTCAGGGCACCAAGGTCCAGCCGGTTGCCAACTGGAATCTCCTTGATCCGGACGTGACGCGCTGGCTGATGGAACGGCCGTTTTCCAACAAGATCTACCGTGAATTTACGCAGGTCCGTCTGGCGATCGAGCCCGTGGCCGCCGCTCTGGCCGCCCGGCGCGCCGATGCCGGGGATATCCGCGCCATCCGCGACGGCCTGAACCGCATGCACGAAAAAGCCGGTGATGCCGAACAGGCGCTGGCTGCCGACATCGAATTCCACGTCGCCATCCTGCGGGCCTCAGGCAACCCCTTCTTCTGGCAGTTGCGCGAACTGATCAATACGGCGCTGCGCATCTCGATCCGCATCACCAATCGGATTTCCGGCCATACTGCCTCGGTCCCCGCGCACGAAGCCGTCCTGATTGCGATCGAGGCCGGAGACGATGAGGCCGCTCAGGCGGCCATGCGCGCCATCCTGCAGGAATCGCTGGCCCTGATCGAAACCTACGATCCCGCCGTGGGGGAATAGCAGGGTCGCAGACCCTGCACCCGTTAGCTGGGGCGCGAGGAGATCCCGCCCCTTAATGTTCCCGATACTTAAAAAATACGGTCCGCCAGTAACAAAGACCAGAAGTCGGCATAAGAAGGCGCCACAACCAGACCATCTTCTATACTGATGACTGGCCCCACGGTTGATGGATCGAACCCAAAGATAATTGCGTTCAAAGACCAATCTGAAAACGCTAAAAGCGGACGTTTCGACCAATTATCTCGTATGGCTTTTTCCATTGCCCACACGGACACGAACGATCTTTCTTCGAAATCGCCATCCGAGAACCCATCGAACTGGCGCATTAGGCTAATAACATCAGGGTGTATTGGCTTACCTAACCACGTCTTTAAATTCTCAAATGTATCGTCTGTCGCAGGCGCGTTAAGCGTTACATTTTTCTCCAGCAACGCATTACGAATGGCAATTGGATCAAAGGTTTTCATCGCGCACCCATAACACTCTGCCTTCACCGTTTTATGGATTTTAAGCCGCCAGCTGCTCCTTAACGCGTTCGGCCAGCGTCTTGATATCCAGCGGCTTGGGCAGGAAGGACACGCCGGTTTCATCCTCAAGCAGGTCCGAGAACTCCGCCTCGGCATAGCCCGAAATGAACATGACCGGCACATTGCCAAGGAAGGGCCGCGCCTTCTTGAGCATGGACGGCCCGTCCAGCCCCGGCATGATAACGTCCGAAATCAGCAGATCGAACTTGCCGCCGTCCTGAATGATGTCGAGCGCCTCTTCACCATCGGCGGCTTCGGTCACCTCATAACCACGCTGACGCAGCAGACGGGCGGCGATGCCGCGCACAATCTCTTCGTCCTCGACGAAGAGGATGCGCCCCGCGCCGGACATGTCACGCGGCGTGACCTTGACCGCCGCTGGTGCAACCTTGGGGGCGTCCGGTTTGGCGACATGCACCTTGATCGGCAGGAAGATGCGGAAGGTCGCGCCATGCCCGTTTTCGGGGGCGACGACCGAGGTGATCGAGATGTGACCGTCCGCCTGATTGACGATGCCATAGACGGTGGCCAGCCCCAGACCGGTCCCCTCGCCCAGCGGCTTGGTGGTGAAAAAGGGCTCGAACACCTTGGCCATGATATCGGGCGGAATGCCGGGACCATTGTCCGACACTTCGATAAGGGCCGCCCCCTGAGACGGAGCCTCTGCCCAGCCCTGCGCCACCGCCTCGGCCTGAGTCAAAGCGCTGGTGCGGATCTTCACCCGCCCGCCGCCGGAGGCATGCACCGCGTCGCGGGCATTGACGACCAGATTCATCACCGCCATTTCCATCTGCCCCTTGTCGGCGTGGATGTCGGGCAGGTCGCGGCCATATTCCGTTTCAAGCTTGACGTCCTCACGCATCAGACGGCGCAGCAGGACCTCGGATTCCGAAATCAGTTCGCCCAGATTATGCGTGACGCGCTTGACGGTTTGTTTGCGCGAAAAGGCCAGAAGCTTGCGCACCAGATCTTCGGCGCGGGTAGATATCTGACGAATTTCATTCAGGCCGCCATAGGACGGGTCCCCCAGCGGGTGATTGTGCAGCAGGTCCTCCACCCGCAGTTTCAGGCCGGTGAGCAGGTTGTTCAGGTCGTGCGCAACACCACCGGCGAATTGTCCGATGGCCTGCATCTTCTGCACCTGCGCCAGACTTTGCTCCAGCTGCTTCTGCTCGCTGATGTCGAAGAGATAGAGCATGAAGCCGCCTTCGGTACGCGCCAGACGCACCTGAATCGGCAGGTCGCGGCTACCGTCAAGCCGCACCTCGAACGCCGTCTTGCCCAGATCGAGCTTGCCTTGCGCTTCTTCGCGCGAAGACGCTTCGAGGAAGGCGCCCCACACCTGCCCGGTCAGGGCCTCAGCCGCGCGCCCCATAAGGCCGGCAAAGGCACCATTGAGACGGACAAGACGCGCCTCCATCAGCTTATCACCCTGCAGCAGGGCCTGACCGAAAGGCGCATCCGAACCGTCAAAGGCAGGGGCGTCAACAGGGGCCGCGACAGACTGAACCACCGCGACCTCTTCGGCCACGGCCTCCCCTACCGGAGCGGCGGGCAGTTCGTGATTGAGCAGAAGCCCCGTCCCCAGCACGCCTTGCGAGGCGGCGCGCACCAGAACCTGATCGTCGCCCAGACGCGAGACCAGCATTTCAAAATCGAAGCTGCCCAGCCGGACAAGGGCGCGGCTGCCCCCTTGTGTGCGGGCTTCGCGCATTGCCACGAACAGGGCGGGCGCTTCATCGCCCTGCGGCAGGCGCTTCTGATTGCCGCCCGCATCGCGCCAGGCCGGATTCACCGCCAGCAGCCGCCCGTCGAAACCGGCAACCGCCGCCGGTTCGGACAACGCATCCGCAAGCTGCTGCACACCCAGAGCGCCGTCAGATGTCTCATCGTCATGGCTGAACGTAAAAAGCCCCAGAGACACCACCGCGCCCATGGCGATGACCAGTATGGTCAGAACCACGCCCACTGGCAGTTCGCCTGAGATGAGCCAGAAAACCGTACAGGCCGCCGCGACCACCAGTCCGACGATCAGAAGGGTCCACGGAGTCACAAAATCGCGGAGACGCTCGATGGCAGATTTGAGGCCTGAGCTCGGTGCGGTTTTTTCGGTAGTGGACATGGTCAACGGGCAACCCTTCGGCAAAACGAATCGCTGGATTTTAACCTAGTTTGCCGATCCTGCCTTAGGCCATTTTCTCTGGCCATTTTCTTTGGCTATTCACGGAAAATCAGAACCCGCGCCGCTTACGCGTCATGACGAAGGTGATGATGTTGGCCACGGCCTTATAATGGGCTTCGGGGATCAGTTCATCGACATCGACCGCCGCATAGAGCGCGCGAGCCAGCGGCGGGTCTTCGACGATGGTGATGTCGTGTTCACCGGCGACTTCGCGGATCTTGAGCGCAAGGCTGTCGACGCCCTTGGCCACACACATGGGCGCAGGCGTTTCATCGTCATAGCGCAGGGCCACGGCGTAGTGGGTCGGGTTGGTGATGACCACGGTCGCCTTCGGGACATTGGCCATCATGCGCTGACGCGATTTTTCCATGCGGATCTGTCGCAGGCGCGCCTTGACGTGCGGATCGCCTTCGGTCTGCTTGAATTCGTCCTTCACCTCGGTCTTGGTCATCTTCATCTTCTGGGCGAAGCGATACTTCTGGATGAAGAAGTCGAACCCGCCCTCGGCGACCATGAACAGGCACACGGCCACCGCCAGAGAGAAGAACACCTCCTTGGCATAGGGCAGGATCAGCAACGGAGACGCCCCGGCCAGTGCGATCACTTCGACGGCGCGTGCCTTAAGCACCAGCCAGGTGATAAAACCGACGGCGATCAGCTTGATCAGGGTCTTGCCGAACTGAATCAGGGCATCGACACCGAACAGGCGCTTGAAACCGGACAGCGGATTGAGCTTGCTGAAATCCGGCTTGAGCTTTTCGGCGCTGAACATCAGGCCGGTTTGCCCCAGATGTCCGATGACCCCGCCCACAGCCGCCACCCCCATAATCAGGGCGATGATCGGCAGCACCTTGACCATCAGGTCGTTGGCGATGGTCACGCCGCCATCCCCCATCAGCGAGTCGCGCAACTGATGCGGGGCGGCGATAAAGACCCTGAGGGTTTCGGTCAGGGACAGCGCGATCTTATCACCATACAGAAGGATCAGCGCGCAGGCCGCGATCAGCGATAAGGCCTGAGGGATGTCGGCGGATTTGGCGACATCACCCTTCTTTCGCGCTTCCTCGAGTTTTCGGCCCGAGGCTTCTTCTGTTTTGTCTTCACCTTCGTCCGCCATGCCTCACCTCAGTGCGCGCGGACGAAGAGCATGAGGAATTCCTCGTAATGCTCGATGAAGACCATACCCGTCGCGCCCAGACTGATAGCGAAGATCGACAGGCCCAGAAGAACGCTCAGCGGCGTCACGGCGAAAAAGATCGGAAAGGCCGGCATGATACGGCTGACGAAGCCGGCCGCTATATTGATGATGAGCCCAAAGATAAGCACCGGCGTCGTCATCTGGAGCGCCAGCATAAAGGTATCCGCCACGGTCCTGACCATCAGTTGCGTGGCGTCGCCCACCATGACGGGCCGCATGGGGGGAAAGACGTTATAGGAATCGCGCATCCCGGCGATGAACAGGTGATGCAGGTTGGTCGCATAGATGAGCACCAGCCCCAGCATGGCCAGAAAGGTGCCGACGCTGGTCGATGGCTGGGCCTGAGCCGGATTGGCGGTCTGGGCAAAGGAAAGCGTCGTCTGAAGCGAGACCACCTCCCCCGCAATGGCCAGCGCCGCCAGAAAGGTGCGCATCAACATCCCCAGCATCAGGCCAATCACCCCCTCGTGGATGATAAGGCCCGCCATATCGCTGACCTTTGCCGGAAGCGGCGGCAGTTGCGGCTGAAGTATGGGAAACAGCAAAAGACTGAAAACGAAGGCAAAGGACAGCCGAAGTCGCGGCGGCACTGCCTGATCCCCCATGCCGGGCACCAGCGTAGCGATCATGCCGATACGCACGAAAATCAGGGCCACCGAAAAGACGACCTGAGACGTACCGAAAAAGGAGGAAACCTCGGTGGCAAAATCCGGTGAGGCTACGGCAGGGATCATGACTGCCACCTATGAGGCGATTCTGGAAACCGCGCCTATATGCCCGCGATCTTGGCGGCGATTTCCTTCATAAACCCGGCCAGCAGCGCCCCCATCAGAGGCAGGACCAGCAGCAGGGTCACGAACACCGCGATAATTTTCGGGGCATAGATCAGGGTCTGCTCCTGAATCTGGGTCAGGGCCTGAAACAGACCGATAACCACACCGACGACCAGACCGACAATCAGAACCGGAGCGCAAAGCTGTATGGTGAGCCAGATAGCGTCGCGCCCGACGCTTAGGACCTCGGTTCCGTTCATGGATATACCCCAACCGTTCTGATACTGTCTTCCATCGAACCGCCCCGCGATCCGATGGGCAGATTTTGCCGATCGCGTGGTTAATTTCGAGTTAATTATCTGCCTGGCGTGAACGATATCCGTGGTGAAAAATGGGGAGATTTGCGCCGGATGGCAGGAGGCAAATGCCGCCCGTATATAAATACGGGCAAGTGCAGCCGACACACCAGACGGCCAAAGACCCCCGTTTTTCAGATCGGCATTCGCAGAATTTCCTGGTAGGCACTAATCACCTGATCGCGAATGGCGATGACGCTTTCCAGAGATGCCTCAGCGGAGGCGACGGCGGTCACCGCGTCGATCAATTCAGCCTTGCCCTGAGAATGCAGAGCCATCTGGGTTTCGGCGTTCTGGGTGGCCCCATAGGTTTGCTGAACCGCGCCCTGAAGCACCTTGGAGAAGGCTGCGCCGACATCGTTCGAACGCTGAGCCTCGTCATGGAGACCGGATACCTGCTTCTGAACGGCCCCGTAGGCCTTGGCGGCGAGTAACGGATTCATCTACTTACCTTTTCAGAATATCGAGCGTTTTCTGTTCCATCGAACGCGCCGTCTCGATGACGTTGAGATTGGCCTCGTAGGCCCGCTGAGCGTCGCGCATATCCATGCTTTCGATCAGCGAATTGACATTGGGCCGCTTGACGTAGCCGCGCGCATCGGCCGCAGGGTGGCTGGGGTCGTATTCCATGGTGAAATCCGAGGTATCGGGCTTCACCGCCGCCAGCTTGACGCCCATGGCACCGTCGATCTTATTGGCTTCGAATACCGGGACCTGACGGCGATAAGGGTCGGCGCCCGGCGTCTGGCCGGTCGAATCGGCATTGGCGATGTTTTCAGCGATGATACGCATGCGCGCCTGCTGCGCCCTGAGCGCGCTGGCCGCCACGGACATGGTCGGATGGGTTTCGGTGACCTTATTGATCGGCATTTACGCAACCCTTCTCTTACTTGCCCGGTGCCTTGCCCGCCATGCGGATCAGGCCCAGAGACTTCTGATAAAAGCCGATAGCGGCTTCGTACTGCATGCGGCTTTCGGCCATTTTGAGCATCTGCTCTTCCAGCACGACCGAATTGCCGTCCATGGTCGTTTCGGAGTCCGGCGTCACCACGGCCTTGGGCGTAAACCGCCCCTCGCCTTCGACGCTCATGTGACCGCTGTTGGTCAGGGTGAGACCCAGCCCCGTCTGTTCTTGCTGTCCCTTCATGACGGCGGCAAAGTCCATCGTCTTGAGATCGCGTGGCTTAAAACCCGGCGTCGTCGCATTGGCCACGTTCTGCGCAACCAGCTTCTGACGCTGGGACAGCCAGCCCATCTTGCTTTTCAGCGCGCCCAGAAGGCCGACATCATCAATACTCATGGCAACACCTTACGTATGGCCGGCGACTCAGCCTATTCAGACCACACGTCAGAATGGGCAGGCAAAATATGCCCCCCTTTTGGTTAACGAGACTTTAAGCCTTTGAGCGGCATGTAGGCGTAAGTGAGAGCACGTTTCGTTCCGGCCGGATCGCCAACGCGCTCTAAGATCCTGATTTGTCGCATTTTTTAACGCTCAACCGGTGCCCACTTGAGCGAAATATCCTCTGGAGGGGCGGGCCCGATGGACATATTCCTGAATCTCATGCGGGCGGCCTTTGCGCTCGCTATCGTCCTCGGGCTGGTCGTGGGTCTTGCCTACGTCCTGCGCCGGTATGCGCCGCAGTTTCTGGCGCGGCTTCAGGCTCAGCGCGGCGAACAGCGCATGCGGGTGGTGGAAACCCTTGTGCTCGACCCGGCCCGCCGCCTCGTTCTGGTGCGCATCGACGACGAAGAGCGTCTGCTGCTGCTCGGCGAAGGTCAGGAACTGATCGAGCCGCGCCAACCCCGTCCGCAGACGACCCAGACGACGAAACCCGCCACACCCACCGTCTCCAGCCGCCCGGTATCCTGATGCGTCGCCTCCCCGCTCTTTTCCGGCAAATTCCCGGCAAACCGATGCGTAAACGCGACTATGCGATTACGCTTCTGGGCGGCATTCTCGGCTTTGCCCTGATGATCTTCCCCGGCGACGTGCTGGCGCAGTCGATCAATCTCGATCTGGGGCAAGGCGGCGGCCTGACCGCGCGCGTGGTTCAGATGGTGGGCCTGCTGACCGTCCTGTCGCTGGCGCCGTCTATCGTCATCATGACCACCTCCTTCATCCGGATCGTGGTCGTATTATCACTTCTCAGAACCGCGCTGGGCCTGCAACAGAGCCCGCCCAATGCCGTTCTGATCTCACTGGCCATGTTCCTGTCGGCAGTGGTCATGGCCCCTACCTATCAGGCGGCCTATGACGCAGGTATCCGCCCGCTGATGGATCAGGAGATGGAACTGCCTCAGGCCTTCGATGCCGCGTCGGAGCCGGTCAAGACCTTCATGCTGTCTCAGGTCGACGCCGCCGATCTCAACCTGTTCATCCGCCTGTCCAAGGTCGAAAAGCCCGCCGACAATATGGACTTGCCGGTCACAGTCATCACACCTGCCTTCATGATCTCGGAACTGAAGACCGCCTTCATGATCGGCTTCTTCCTGTTCCTGCCCTTCCTCGTTATCGACCTTGTGGTCGCTTCGGTGCTGATGAGCATGGGCATGATGATGCTGCCGCCGGTCGTGGTGTCCCTGCCGTTCAAGCTGATCTTTTTCGTGCTGGTCGACGGCTGGCGACTGACCTGCGGCGCGCTGGTCGAAAGCTTTATGAAGGGCGGCGGGTAACACCGCCCTTCATCCCGTCTTAGAACACCGCCGAAGCGTCGACCTTCTTGGCGCTCAGGGCCTGATAAGCCGCCACCGATGCCCCGTAGAAGAGGGCATAAAACACACCCGACAGCACCGCCCCCACCAGGGTCTGTACGATATAGGCCGGGGTGAACAGCGCCTGCACCGAGCTGAGATCCGGACGTTGCATCTGGCTGAAGGCGGTGACGATATCGCCGCCTGTGCCCATCGTGACCGCCGCCAGAATGGCATAGATCAGCGATACGACCAGCAGCGCAATGATCGTCAGCAGCGCGTAACCACCGAACAGTATCCAGCCATTGCCCTTGGTCAGGGCAAAACTGCCGAAGATATTGATCCGGCCCTCGGCAAAGCTCTGGATCGCCACCAGCGACCAGCGGCTAAGGATGTAAAGGAAGGCCACGATGGCGAAGCCGATAGTGAAGAAGGTCATCAGACCGCCAGCCAGCGAACTGGATTGCGACACCGCCCCGGAGACAGCCAGAAGAATACCGATCACGATGCCAAAAAGAATATAGAAGACGATAATCGCCAGAATCCACAGAATGGTCACGAATATCTGACGGATTTCCGCGCCACCCAACTGCATGAAGCCCAGCCCTGAGGCCTGCGGCTGTAACTGGCTGCGGTAAACCGCGCACTGAATAATCGCACCCACCAGCAGGCTGAGTACGCAACTGATCGCCCAGATTGGTGCCAGCGCCCCCATGGGCTCAAACACGGCCAATGGATCGGACGGCGGGTTCTGGTTGTAGCTCATCAGGGTCGCCAGAGCCTCCCCGCCCAGAACAACCGTCAGAATGGTCGTCACGACGCTGAGCACCAGATAGGCCACTCCCCACGACAGCACCGCCATCGGGTGCTTGCGAATGATCTCTGCGCCGGCAAAGGCGAAGTCGATAGTCAGTTTCATGTCATCCCCCTAACGCGGCGTCATCGGAGGCCGCCAGTCTGTTGAAAACCTTAATCCATGGTCCGGACAGCGGCAAGGCCGCCCGGCGGGTGGAGGAGAGGCACAGCCCCTCCTCCGGCTGGTGTTTTAGTCGACCTTCTTCAGGTCGATGAACGGCGTGGCCGAACCGGTGACCTGAGGCATCTTGCCGTCCCACTTTTCAATGGCACGCAGTTGAACGACGCCGGGGCTGGCGGCGATCGACTGGGCGATCAGGCGGTTGGCCTCGGCCTGACCACGGGCCTCTTCGATCTTGGCGTCGGCCTGCGCCTTGGCCACGGCCACCTGCGCCTGAGCGGCGGCGGCATCGGCGTCGGCCTTGGTCTTGGCCTGGATCGAGTCGAGGATCACCTGCGGGTAGCGGATGGTGCCGATCCAGTCGAGCTGGCTGATATTGACGCCCTGCGGCTCCCACTTGCGGTTGACGCGGGCCAGCGCTTTCTGGATCACCGCCTGACGGCCGCCGCGATAGAGGAACTCGACGCTGACCAGTTCGGTTTCCGCCGCGATGGCCGAACGCACGTCGTTGCGGATCGGGCCTTCGAACATCTGATCGAAGGTCAGGCGGTAGCGCTTGTAAAGCTCAGGCGCTTTACCCGCATCGATACGCATGACCAGTTGAACGTCCGCCGTCATCGGCAGGGCGTTGTTGTCCGAGAAGTTGATCTCCTCGTTTTCCGGACCGCGCTCGTCCTGCTCACGGGTATAGGTGTAGGTGCGCTGGATCGCCGGGAACTCGACGATGCGCTCACCGATCAGGTTGAGGTGCCAGCCCGACGGCAAGGCCGTGCGATCGACGCCCGCGTTAGGCCCCAGCGTACGGATCTTCACGCCGACATTACCCGGCTGGATCGTCTGACCGCACGAGGCCAGACCGAACAGGGCCACCAGAGCCAGCGCGCCCAGCGGGCCATAGACCGCCCATTTGCGCGACAGTTTCGGGGCCGATTTGATCGAGTTGAGATTCATGTGTTTTACCGGCGCGCGGCCCTATGCCGCGCGTTCCGTCCTTTCATGTCAGAGGGAGGAGATTTAGAGTGGTCGCGATATTTTTGCCCAAAACCGCTTCACACTTTTGGGCATATCGCTTCAGACAAAAAGATACGCGCCCTGAAAAGGGTTGGCATCGTCTTGGTTTCGGGGGCTTGATCGCAAGTAAAGCAAATATGGGCCGGGTCGAGATTTCGACTAGCGAACGGTCGTGCAAGATTAAAAAAATCATGCGATTTCCGTATTATTTCAGAGGCCACGCATAAGTCAGAGTGGCTATGCTTTTCAGTTGGCGATCATAATCCTTGGTTCTAATTACAACTCCGTTAATCCGGAGAATGGGAATATATTACATGGCCTCATGATCGCCACAAAGCGAATCCGGACAGTGATAACGCGGATGTGATTACCGCACCCGCGCTTACCTCAGGACAAAGCTCCCGAATGATGCGTCATAATTCCGCCCGCTTCTTTGCCGCACATCCGGCGTAAATGCGCCGCCTGTCACCGGTGCCTGCTTTTTATTTCGGGGGTCTATATGTCCGCACACCTGTCTTTCCTACGCCGCCACGCCGTGTTCGCGGTTCTGGGCATTGGCGCACTCGCGCTCAGCGGCTGCGGGCAGTCACCTGCGGGCGGAAAGATCAGCGTGGACGAACTTACGCTTGGCAAGGCGGATGCGCCGGTCACCGTGGTCGAATATGCGTCTGTCGCCTGCCCGATCTGCGCGCAGGTCAATGAAAAGATGATGCCGGAGTTCACCAAGAAATACGTCGACACGGGCAAGGTGCGCTACGTCTATCGCCCGATGATGACCGGCAATGCTGCGGTCGCAGCCGCGGGCCACATGCTGGCCAACTGCGTGGCCAAGGATAAGGCCATGACGGTGATCGACTCCATCATGCGCGCTCAGCCGGAAATGGATCAGGGCGGCGCGCCCGAGCAATACGCCAATGCCCGTCCGGTCCTGCTGCGTATTGCGCAATCGTCGGGCCTGAGCGAGGCGCAGTTCAACGCCTGCGTCACCGATACCAGCGGACTGGATAAGCTGAACGAACTGAACCAGCAGGCCATCGGCGCGGGCGTGACCGGCACGCCGACCTTCCTGATCAACGGCAAGACGGTCCACCTCAACCGTTACGACCTGAGCGAAATCGAAGCCGAAATCGAACCGCTGCTGAAGAAATAAGCGACGGACGGATTACATCTGAGGCAGGCCTAGCCTGCCTCAGATTTTGTTCCGCAGTTCTTCCCTCACCTGCATCAGTATCTGCCCCAAGCGGTTCTGACCGCTCCCATCGCCTCCAACGCCCCAATAGAAGTCGTTAGGAGAGGCCTCAGCCAGTTCCTCCTGCTCCGTAGACAGGAGAAGTTTGCCCAATGCGGCATGAGTCCCGAACTTTTTACGAATGGCCGCAGCCATTACAGCGTCACGCCGCGCGTCCCAATCCGGCCAGATGACAAACGCCCTCGACTGCCCCAGTGATTTGGCCATTTTAGGCGTTGATGCCTTGGCGATGCGCGCGCAATAGGCTGAGTCGACAAACTTCTGCGCCTGAAAATAGTGCTCAACAGTCGGCCACCAAACGCCGTCCATTTCGATGCCATGCGGCGAAAAGTTGGAAAATTCCGCATACGCTTCTGTCTGAGCGTAAAACCAGATCGTCACGCCGTCTTCCCGGCAGCCGGGGCCTGTGCCTGCTGGGCGGGCGCGGGCGGCGTCTTGTCCTGCTCGCGGAATTTCTGTTTCATCGCGCCGACCCAGGCGGTGAAATTATCGGTCGCCGCTGCCGCCTGAGCGAAATCGGACGCCCGCAGCGGGCCATTATCCAGCCCGGCCAGCGCCACGCGCACCGCATCGCCATTACGTGCGCCGTCGGCAAATTTTCCGAAGCGTTGCGACAGACGATCCAGCGCCTTCTGATCGCTGGCCAGACTATAGGCAACGCCTGCGCGGATCAGATTGGCTTCATCGGCGGAGGACAGGTTGCCCTCTTTTTTCCAGCGCTCCCCCAGACGCTTTTCCAGAAGCGCCGCAGCCTTGGGCCAGTCCTTCTGACGCCAGAAGATATCGGCGCGCACATCCAGCGCTTCGGGCGACATGTCCGTCCCCAAAACCTCCAGAGCGTGGTCCATCTGGTTCAGTTCATTGAGCGCGCGGGCCTCAAGCACACGGCGCTCCGACAGGATCGGCTTAGGCAGCAGGGTCGTGCGCGACTTCCACAGGGCCTGAAGCGCCTGTTCCGGCTGACGGTTCATCAGATAGATGGCCGCCAGATCGGCCGCCATCTGGGACTTCGCCACGCCCTGAAGGCGGTTATCGATCTGATATTGCAGAAGTTCGGCGGCCTGAGACAGCAGATCGACCTCGATCAGGCGGCGCACCATACGGCGCACCATGGCGTCACCGTCGGCCCCCACGGGCGTCAGGTCCTTGAAATCGAAATAGAGCCCCAGCGCCTCGACCGGCTGAAGACCGTCGGCCATGCCGTCGAGGAACAGGCTGCGGAAGGCGGCATTGAGCTTCTGATTGATATCCACGGCATCGGGACGGCTAAAGAAGGTCATGCCGCCGCTTTTCAGCACTTCGAGCGCGTCGCGATAGCGCCCCTGAGTGAGATAGATGTCGCCCATGGTGCGGATGATCTCAAGCTCGGTATCATCCCCGCGCCAGCGGAACCGCAAAGCGTTCATCGCCTTGAGCGTGTCGTCGGGCTTGGCCTCGCCCAGTTCAAGCCGCAGGCGCGACGCGCGTAACTGCGCCGGCGTATTGATCCGGTCAGCCGTCGCCTTGGCAATGGCCGCGTAAACACGCATGGCGCGGGCCTTATCGCCCTGCGCCTCGATGATTTCGCCCTGCACCAGTTGCGCCTCAAGCCGGTCGAGCGGCGGCACGTCCTGAGAGGTGGCGTAAACGATCAGATCCCACGCCGCCTTGGTATCGCCCAGAGCCAGCGCCGCGCGGGCATTGGCCGTCGCAAAGCGCGTGCGCCACTCCGCCGGGAAGGCTTCGAGCGCGGGCGCCCCCGCCGCAAAGGCCTTGCGCGCGTCTTCGGGATGGCGATTGCGTTCGGCGATATAGCCGCGCCACAGATTGGCCGCCGGGTCGTTCAGTAACGCGGTCGAATCCAGATCGACCTGCGCATCGGACAGACGCCCGACCATCGCCTTGGCCACCACGCGCAGACCGCGCACCTGAGGGTCACCAAGGCTACGCGGATTGTTGCGGGTCAGCAGATCGAGCACGCCCTGCGCCTCGAAATTCATCCCCTGCCCCACCAGAAAACGCGCCAGGTCCAGACGCGCGGCATAGGGGCTTTCGGCCCCCAGTCCCTGCTCTTCGGCGGCGGCTTCCTGAAGGCTGTTATAGGTTTTGAGGAAACCCTCGGGCGGCGTCGCGCCCCATGAGGCATCCGGCAGTGTCGGGAACAGGGCGGCCTTAAAACCCGCGCGATCAGGCTTATGGATGCCCTCGCCGTCCGAAGACAGCAACAGGCCGCCCGGACGCGTGACCGCAACGCGATCGCCTTCGACGCTGACCGTGATGTCCGGCGTCATCCGCTCGATCATGATACCCTGCGCCGTCGTGCCGATCGATGCCTGAAGCGTCGAGCGGTCGTCACGCACGGCCTTGGCCGGGCCCGGTGCCGGAATGACAGCGATACGATCGCCGACCATAGGGTCGCGAATCCACGCCACGCGCTTGGCCCCGGCCAGATTCATCACCAGTGTCGGCGAACCGGTCGTATCGTCGCGCTTGACGGCGACCTCGGTCATTGTGCCTTCCAGCGCGCGCCCGCCGATCCGTACACGCCAGGTCGCCCCTTCGGCATCGACCGACAACCCTGTCGCCGAGGGCGCGACAAGACGCAACGCCGTGAAACCGTCGTTCTTGACCCAGTTGGCGCGGCTTATGATCTTGCCGTCGCTTAAGCCCGCCGGAAGCCTGAGGTCGACTTCGCGGTCGAAGACGATCCACACCGCCTCACCGCGGCGGAAAACCGCAGCCCCCGTCACCTCGGGGAAAGGAAAATCGATCTGAGCTCCGTCTTCGAGGCGCACCTGCTTCAACGCCACCACCGGCACCGCAGGCTTGGCCGCCTCCACAGATGCCGACGCCGAAGACACCGGCAGACCTTCGGCGCGGTCTTCGGCGGTCACCGCCGTCAGCACCTGAGGTACATCGCCCTTGGCATCCTTGGTTTCAAGCTGCACGAAGACCGCCCCGTCCGAGCGGCCAAAGCGCGCCTTCGCACCTTCGCTGAGGCTCAGAACGATTTCACTGGCGCGCGAATCGCGGCGCAGGTCGATCTTTTCTACCCCCGGCGGCAGGTTGACGCGCAGATCACCGACGTCCGGCGTTTTCTGCCCCGGCAGGCGGATAACCACCACCTTCTCGCCGTGCGCCCCCTTGTCGTTGCGCACCGAAGCACGCGACCCGACCGATCCATAGATTTCCACGCGCCCGATGCCGCCATTACGGCCAACGCGCAGGTCGATTTCAGATTTAGGGGCCAGAGCCGCCGCAACCTCTTCGACCAGAGGCGCTGAGACCGCCAGACCGGCCACACCGAGACCGGACAGCGCAACCGCCGCAACGGTATAGCGCATGGCGCGCACCGACCACCCTAAACCTGCGGCGCGTTCAGGCGCTGCCGCCTGAGCGCTGGCGCTCAATGCGGCCCTGAGTCGGGACAGGTCGGACGATGGGCGTGTCATTACGCTCGAATCCTTGCCCCGATTGCCCTTAAAGCATGGTTAAAAGGCGGGTAACCGGCGTTAATAAACCCTGTACGCAGCGGCATGGGGACGCGGGCTTACTTCTTCGCGGGCGTCTGGGCGGGAGCAGCGGCCCCGGCGGCATTGACCTTGTCGAGACGATTCTGGAGGTCATCGGCCTTCTTCATGCGCTGCGACAGCTTTTCGGTCAGATCGCGGGCCTTGTCCGGGCTCATCTGGGCCAGAACGGCCGCCAGATTGCGCTCCTTCATCTTACCGGCGATCGGCAGGCGCACATCGTCCTTGAGCGTCTCAAAGACCCGCGCCGCGTCCTTCGGCTTCATCGATTCGTAGACCTTGACCATGCGGACGACGTCCTGATCACCGGTCTTATTGGCTTCGTCCAGCAGGGCCTGCACCTGAGTCTTGAGGTCGGTGAGCTGCTTGATGCGACCATCCAGCTTGGCCTCAGCCGCCGTGATCAGTTGCTCCTGCGTGCCGATCTGCTTTTCGCGGGCATCGAGTTCCGTACGGCGCTGCGCCAGACTTTGAATGACCTTCAGTTCCGACGGCGACATCCCGGCCTGACGCGCCAGATCGTCCACGGACGTGGCGCAGACCGGAGCGGGTGCCGCCGCTGGCGTGGCAGCGTCCAGAATCGAAAGGGCCTCATCACCGCCGCCGGTTGCCGCCGCAGCGGATTCCGCCGCCTCCGCCGCCGTGTCGTCCGCCGAGCCGGCCTTCTCGCCCGATTTACCTGCCGGTGTCTTCGCCTTATCCGGCGTCTTCTTTTCCGCGCCCTCCGCCCAGGCGGTTGCCGACTTCATGAAGGCAGGCACGGCCTCGATCGAACCCACTGCGCGGACGGCGATGACGCCGCCGACAGCAACGGCGATCAGGGGCAGAAGGCGAAGGTGATTGGCCATTATACTCTCGGAAAATCTTTACTTAACGGAGCCGGCGAAACAGCGGGCGGTCCGGCGCAGGCGAAACCGGCTCTGGTCCCGGCTCCGGTCTGGACGATGCCGCCGCGGCATCACCCTCAAAAAGCTCGGCATCCAGCGCCGAAGGCAGGCGACGGCGCGCCAGCAGGCGATCATCGCCCGACGAAGCCCGTTGCGGCGCGGGCTGAGGCTCAGGCTTTGGCGGGGTCTGGCGCGGATCGGCGAAGGCCTTCAGCATCTCATTGATCGCCTCCAGACCCAGCAGGCTGACATCTTCGTCGGTTTCCGGCTCAGGCATCGGTGCTGACTTAGGTTCGATCCTACGGCGCTCACGACCCGACAGACGATCGTTCAGATCACGCACCCGACGCGACAAGGGCAGCGACAGACCGTCGTCATCTTCGTCATCCACGGCCTCCTCATAGGCGGGGCGGCCCCGCCCGGCATAGGTCTGACGCGCCTCTGCATCACGTGCCGAAGCCCACGCCTCACGCGCCTGAGGCCGCGAAGGCGCCCTCTCGATTTCCAGCTCAGGCTCAGGCTCGCGCCTAGGTTCAGGTCTGGGTTCCACGCGCGTCAGTACTGGCGTTACCTCGGCATCCAGCTCACGGCGAAGACGTTCTGCGCGGTTGATCTGGCTTTCCAGCTTCCCCATCAGATCGCGTGCCGCCAGTATCCGCCCGTGCAGCAGATCCTGCGTTTCATCGGCATTGGCGTGCAGTTCGCGTAAGGAGGTATGCGCCTTGATCGCCGCCTGATCCAGCTCGGCCACGGCGCGGATAAAGGCCTCCTGCCCGCCCCTCAGGGTCTTGAGGCGCGCATTCAGGCGCATGCCGAACCACAGGGCCGCCAGAAGCAGCCCCATCAGCACCATATCCATGATCAGACCGGCGGCAGGCGTCAGCACGACAGGCTACTTCTTCCTCTGCTGGGTTAGACGTCTTTTGGTGGAGGCCGCCAGAGGCTGTTCGACCCGGACGGCGATGTTGTGGCCCTTGCGCCCCATCCGGCCCTGCGTCAGCGGAATCGTGCCGCAGCGAAGCTGGACGGGAGAATCAGCCGTCGCATTGAGCACGATGGTCTCACCGACCTGTAAGTTCAAGACCTGAGACAGCGGCATCTGCTGCTCATCGAGCACAGCGCGCACCTCCATCTGCGTGGTCCACAGCTCGGTCGCCAGGTGGCTTTCCCAGATATTGTCGCGCCCGAACTTCTCGCCCATGAACTGCTGAAGCAGCATTTTGCGGATCGGTTCCAGCGTCGCATAGGGCAGAAGCAACTCGACGCGGCCGCCGCGGTCTTCCATGTCGATACGCAGCTTGACCAGAATGGCGGCGTTCGCCGGTCGGGCGATGGCGGCGAAACGCGGGTTGGTTTCCAGACGGTCCAGATTGAAATTGACCGGCGTCAGCGGCTCAAAGGCCATCTTGGCGTCGTGCAGAATCACCTCGACCATGCGCTGCACCAGCACGCGCTCGATCGTGGTGTAGGGACGGCCTTCGATGCGCAGCGCCGCCGTGCCGCGCCGCCCGCCCAGAAGCACGTCCACGATAGAATAGATCAGGTTGGAATCGACCGTCAGCAGGCCGTAATTGTCCAGTTCCTCAGCACGGAACACCGCCAGAATCGCGGGCAGCGGGATCGAGTTCAGGTAATCCCCGAAGCGGATCGACGAGATATTATCGAGCGAGACTTCGACGTTATCGGAGGTGAAGTTACGCAAGGAGGTCGTCATCAGGCGCACAAGGCGGTCGAAGACGATTTCCAGCATCGGCAGGCGTTCATAGGACACCATGGCCGAGTTGATGATCGCCCGGATGCCCGAACGCTCATTGTATTCGTCGTCGCTGAGGTCGAAGCCCAGAAGGCTGTCGATTTCGTCCTGATTGAGGATGCGTTCGGCCCCGGTGGGCGCGGCAAAACGGCTGTCGCCGCCCTGACCGCCGACCATGGCCTCCCATTCCGCCGCCAGATCGCCCGCCCCCGCAGCTCCGCCGCCACCGCCGCCCGAAGCCGCTTCGGCTTCGGCCGCCAGTTCGGCCTCCCACTGGGCCATTAAGGCTTCCTGATCGACATCCGCCATGGGACGAACACTCACTCTTCGTTAAAGCAAACCGGGCTTCGTTAAAGCAAACCGGGCAAAACCCACGCCGGTCAGGTGATCAGCATTTCCTCGATCAGCACCGCATTGATCTTGTTCGGCGCAATGACCAGATTGACCCGGCGCAGAATTTCAAGGCGCAACTGATAATTCCCCTGAGACCCCGCCACGTCCTCTGGCCGCAGTTCTCTCAGAAACCCTTGCAGCACGTCGTCGATTCGCGGAAGGCTTTCCTGAAGCAATTCCACCGTATCGTGATCGGCCACCTCAAAAGTCAGCTTCAGCTTGAGATAGGTCGACTTGCCCGTCGTCGACTGGATATTGGCCAGCGTGTCCGGAAGGGTGAAGTAGGTGATGCCATCCGGCCCTTCGGCGATGACCGGCTGGGTCTTCGGGTCGACCTTCTCACCGCCACCGCCGTGACCGCCACCGCCCTTTTCTTCCTTCTTCTTGCCGTGGCCGTCGTCCTTTTTCTTTTCCTCGCCATGGCCGCCCGCAGCCTCTTCGCCATGCGCACCGGCTTCGGCGGCAGGCTTAGGGGCCAGCAAAAGGAAATAGGCCGCCGCACCGCCGCCGCCCAGCAACAGGACGCCGCCGGCAATAGCGATAATCAGAATAGGCGGGCCTTTCTTCTTAGGGGCTTCGCCTTCTGCACCCTCAGCGCCATCAACCGGCGCTGCATCTTCTTTTTTGGGTTTTTCTTTCTTGGCCATTACCCGCCCGACACCACGACTGCATAAGAGGGGTCCACCCTCTCAAAACATGGTTAACGAAGCGTTTGGAATTACGGTTAGCGCGTTAACTTTTTCGCACACGCACGCAACCTTAGCCCCTAAAGCTGATGCTTGGTCTGGTAGAAGTAGGTGACGCCGGTCCAGACCGACGCCAGCGCCGCCAGCCAGAAGGCTGCGTAGGCGGTGATGAAGAACGGATCGTACCAGAGCGGCAGAATGTCCGTCAGCTTGAACGCCGCCCAGCTTTCGGTCAGCAGAAGCGCCCCCAGCGACACCATCTGAAGCGTCGTCTTCCACTTCGACAGAAGCGTGACCGGCAGAGACAGGCCGCGCTCGGCCGTGGCTTCACGCAGCGACGACACGGCGAATTCACGGAACAGAATGATCGCGCCGGGCAGGACAAAGATCGGGTCGCCCTTGTGCATGGCGAACAGGCCAAGGATGGTACCGCAGACCAGAATCTTGTCCGCGATGGGGTCGAGGATCGACCCCCACTTCGATACGGCGTTGAGTTTGCGGGCGAAATAACCGTCGAAGAAGTCGGTCGCCGCCGCCAGAACGAACAGATAGAAGGCCCAGCGCTGAAGATCGAAAATCATGTCCGGCAGGACCGAGACCAGCGGAATCGCGTCGCCCGAAATCGCCATCAGCATGAACATGATCATGCCAGCGACCAGACGCACCCCGGTCAGAAGGTTCGGAATCGGATTGACTTGTTCGCCCGTCATACGCGCTTCACCTTGGACATCGTCTTTTACGCGGCCTTCTTTGGCACTTTTGGCGTCAAATCTCAAAGGTAAAATGGCGGAGAGATCGCCTCCCCGCCATTACAGCTCTTACGAACAACGGCTCAGGCGCGAATCTGGCGCAGGAAACCGTCGACCTTTTCACCCAGTTCGTGCGCGCGGCCCTGCAGGGCTTCGCTGGCGCCTGCGACCTTGCGCGCCGTCAGGCCGGTATTTTCCGCCGAATCGGTGACGCTTTGCATATTGTCGGCGATTTCGCGCGCCCCCGTCGCCGTGGCGTGGATGGTGTGCGAAATCTCAGACGTCACCTGCGACTGCTGACGAACGGCCTCGGTGATCACCGCCGTCCCCGTTTCGATTTCCGCGACGGTCGCCAGCATATCGTTCATCGCGCCGACCGACAGTTGCGTCTCCGACTGAATAGCCGCCACCAGCGCCGAAATATCGCCCAGCGCCTTCGATACCTGATTGGACAGGGCCTTAACCTCGGAGGCCACGACAGCGAAGCCCTTACCCGCATCGCCGGCGCGCGCCGCCTCGATCGTGGCATTGAGCGCCAGAAGATTGATCTGACCGGCGATATCGTTGATCAGGCCGACCACTTCGCCGATGCGGCCCGAAGATACGCTCAGGCGTTCGATGACCGATTTGGCGGCATCGCCCTTGTCGGACGCTGAGCGCACCACCTCGGCGGCGTGTTCGGCCTGTTCGCGGATTGCTTTGATCGACGCGCTCAGTTCCTCGGCAGCGGCGGCCACCTGCGCCGAATTCGACGCTGCACTCTGGGAAATGCCCGAGACGCGGTGCGTGCGTTCCTTGGTGTCCTGCGCAATAGTGGTCACGCTGTCGGCCTCGCCTCTCAGAAGCGCCGTTGCCGACACCACTTCGCTGACGACCGAGGTCACCGAGCGTTCCAGTTCGTCGGCCAGACCGTTCATCATGGTGCGACGCGCCTCACCCGCGCGGGCGGCTTCATGGGCTTCGTCTTCCTGACGCTGGCGCTCCATCTCGGCGATACGCGCCGACTGGGCCTCGGCCTCACGACGCGCACGCGCCATGGAGCGGCGCACGCCATAGACGCCAACGCCGACACCGGCCGCGCACATGGCCGCCAGACCCAGCCCGATCAGCAGGGCCATACGCACCCGGTTCAGGCTGGCCTGATATTCCTTGAGCGTAATATCGACGCCCATTATGCCGGCAAACTGCCCCGACGCGTCGTTGAACGGCGCATAGCCGGACAGGAAGGTGCCCCATTTGTCGGTTACCGGCTCGCTTTCGGTCGCGCCATTTTGCTCAGCGAAGGCTTTTTTCAGCGCAGGCGAGGCTTCGGCATATTCCTCCATCACCGTCGACGGTTCACCCGCGCTGCCCGCGGGCTGAACGTCCATGACGAAGTAGATTTTTCCTTCGCGTTCGACCATGGCGTAGATGTAGGCCAGACGCCTGTCGGCATCGACCAGCTTCTGAAACGACGTCGCCACCGACTGATATTCCGCACTGGCCTTATCGGTCTCAGCCGAAAACTGCGTCAGCGTCCCGACATCCAGCATGGCCGACGCCTGACTGGAAAGTCCCGCCAGATTTTCGCGAATTTCGGACTTCATGCCCTGCTGAGCCGTTACATACACCGCCACGGCCGCGACGAACGCCACACCAAAAACCAGCACGCCCGCGATCACCCCGTCGCGCAGCGGCTTAATGCCCGGAACCTTCATTGTCAGACTCTTTTATTGATAAAACCCCGTTCCCTGAATATCCGCCATAGGGTTAATTTGAGTTAATTTTTCCGGAAAAATTGCAATGTCATCAGTCTATAGTAATACGATACCGCTTCATTGCGACCGTGCTGGCGACCGCGATAAACAGCAGCAGCGGCCATATATTGTGCCACAGCGCCGAAGCATCTGCCCCCTTGAGCATGATGCCGCGCACGGCCCTCAGGAAGTGCGTCAGCGGAAACGCCGAGCCCAGCCATTGCGCCCATTCCGGCATCCCTCTGAATGGAAACATAAAACCCGACAGCATCATCGACGGCAGGAAAAAGAAGAAGGTCATCTGCATGGCCTGCATCTGGGTGCGGGCGATGGTCGAGAAGGTAAACCCCACCGCCAGATTGGCGATGATGAACAAGCCGACGCACAACGCCATCAGCCAGGGCGAGCCTAAAAACGGTACGTTGAAAATAAAAACGGCGGCCAGCAACACTATACCGGTCTGAATGATCCCGACACCGACATAGGGGGTGATTTTACCCACCATCACCTCCCATGGGCGCGCGGGCATGGCCAGCAGATTCTCCAGCGTGCCGCGCTCACGCTCGCGCGTCATCGCCATGGCGGTGATCATGATCATCGTCATGGTCAGGATAACCCCCAGAAGCCCCGGCACGATATTATACTGGGTGACACCTTCGGGGTTATAGCGGCGATGCACGACCACCTCGACCGGTGAAGGCGTCGCCTGCAACCCCGACCAGCTTCCGGTCAGGTCACGCGCCAGCGCCCGCCGCACGATCTCATTCATCTGCGCCACCGCGCCGGATGAGGCCGACGGGTCCGAAGCGTCCGCCGACAAAAGCAATTGCGGACGATCTCCGCGCATAAGGTCACGAGTGAAGCCCGACGGCACCTCAAGCACAAAGGCCACCTCGCCGTTTTCCAGCATACGGTCGGCCTGCGCCGGATCGCTGACCTGCGCGCGGATATCGAAATAGCTCGACCGGTCCATGCCTGAGATGATCGAACGGATGACCGGGCTCGTCTCCTCAAGAGAGATGACGGTGGGCAGATGGCGCGGATCGGAATTGATGGCGAACCCGAACAGGGCCAGTTGAATGACCGGCACCATGATCATCATGCCGAAGGTCATACGGTCGCGCCGCATCTGGATGAATTCCTTGACCAGTATGGCCAGTATGCGCTTCAGCGGAGCGATCATGACCGGTCCTCCGCCCCCGCGTCGTCTCCGCATGGAGACGCGCAGACGCAAACCTGCGCAGGCGGAGATAAAATCGGCAGATATGATATCACGACTTGTCCTCCGCCTGCGACATCAGGTGAATGAAGACGTCTTCAAGGCTGGGCCGCTCGCGCCGCCAGACCGCCCCGTCGTCCTGTTCGGAGGCGATCAGCGCGTCCAGTTTCGCGGCATCCCCTCCGGACACATGCAGGGCCGAACCGAAATAGGCGACGTGTTCCGCCCCGTCGCGCCCGCGAAGGCGATCGGCCATGGCCCGGACCCCCGCCCCTTCGGCGACCCAGGTATTCAGTCCACTATTGTCGATGATCCGCTGAACCGGTCCCTGCGTCATCAGCTTGCCGTAAGCGATATAGACGATTTCATCGCAGCGTTCGGCTTCGTCCATATAGTGGGTGGAAACAAGCACGGTCAGCCCCTCTCCGGCCAAACGGTGAATCTGATCCCAGAAGTCGCGACGCGCCTGCGGGTCCACCCCGGCGGTCGGCTCATCCAGCAGCAGCATGGCCGGATCGTGGAGCGTACAGGCGGCCAGAGCCAGCCTCTGCTTCCAGCCACCGGACAGCGTCCCGGCCAGTTGCGTCTGGCGCGTCGCCAGCCCCAGCGTGTCCAGCGTCCGGTCGATCACCTGACGGATATTATTCAATTCATAGAGTCTGGCGACGAACTCCAGATTTTCACGGATCGACAGGTCTTCCCAGAAGGAGAACTTCTGGGTCATGTAGCCGACCTGCCGCTTGATCTCGCGGCTCTGGGCCTGAATGTCGTAACCGAGGCAGGTCCCGCTTCCGGCATCCGGGCGCAGCAGACCGCACAGCATGCGGATGGTCGTCGTCTTGCCGGAACCGTTCGGCCCCAGAAAGCCCCAGACCTGCCCCCTTGGCATCCTGATGGCGACATTGTCGACCGCCGTGCGGTTGCCGAACCGCTTCGTCAGTCCCGTCACATCGATGGCGAGGTCGGTCACAGCGCCACATCCACCGGCTGTCCGGCCTTCAGCGCTTCGGGCTTTTGCGGTACGGCCTCGATCAGGAAGACCAGCTTCTGACGCTCGCGCACCGAATAGATGACCGGCGGCGTAAATTCGGCCTCTGAGGCAACGTAGCGAATGGTCGCCGTCTGGGCCGTACAACCGTCGCAGCTCAGCCTGATCGTCTGTCCGACCTTAAGCCGCGCCAGTTCGTCCTGCGGGACATAGAAGCGCACGAATTCACGCCCTTTGGGGTAGACGCTGAGGACCGGCGCGCCCGCCGCGACGAATTCGCCGGCTTCGCGCAACCTTCGTTCAACCCGGCCCTTGAGCCTCGATTTCACCGCCCGGTCGTCCAGCAGCCATTGCGCCTGCGCGGCATCGGCCCCGGCGGCGCTGGCCTGTGCCTGAGCCGCTGCCAACTGGTCTGTGCGCGCCGCCTGACGTTTCGCTTCGATATTGCGCTCGATGGCCGCGACATTGGCTTCGGC